>JARXKM010000054.1 GCA_030272785.1 Pseudomonadota bacterium | reverse complement strand
ACACGGACAGGGTCGCTGCCGGTGGCCGAGATCGATGCCGTAAAGCCGGCGGTACCATCGTCCGGTTTGCACTGGGTGCCGCCGAGACCTGTCGAGACGCAGCTACCGTTAGCGCTGTATTTCATCAGGAAGCCCGAATCGCTCAAGGTATTGGTGATGTCGTGAACAAAACCGATGACGTCGAAGCTGACGGCGTCATTGCACAGCGATGGGCCGCAGGCGAAAGACGTTACCACTTTCGGCCCGAACGACACGCTCGAGAACTTGTAATTGCCGATGGTGAACATCGGCGGATTGGCCGTGTTGCCGTACGTAAACGTTTTTGCGGCAGCAGGCGTCAAAAATGGATACGGTGCGAAAGAGCCGGAGCCGGAGCTGGTGACCACAGCAGGCGCATTGACGAGGAAATTGTTGAGCAAGCTGACAATGCTGGTAGGCAGATTTGGCAGCGCAGGACCCGTACCATCAGGGAAGCCACCGCTAACAGTAATGCTACCAGTGATATAGGCTGCATTGGCCGCAGGAGCGACGAGTACAGCAACGGCAATAGATACTGCAGAAGCGATGGACTTGAAATTCATTTTGTTCTCCGGGTATAGAATCGAATAGGGTGCGTTGCTGCATCCTTATTAGCAATTACCATGCCAGTAAACTAAAACCCTATGAAATCAATGGGTTGTCAAACTAATATTGATCGGCGTCAATGAAGGTGTAAATTTTTCCGACAGGTTTATCGATGGTTTCCCGAGAGCATGTAGTGCGACACTCGCAGCAAGACACGAGCAGTAAGACACTACCCGATAAGTCTGACCGAATCGAAATCGATGCCGATGCCGATGTTACCGGTAAAGCCAGCGAGACGGCGCACGGGATGCACCGCGTTGCCAGTCGCCCTCTGAGCAGCGCGTGACAACCAGCGGCGCCCGGTCGGCGCCGCCGTCATTGCGCTGCCGCGGCCTACTTCTGCAGCAGGTTATTGACCGGCACCAGATCCGCTTCGCGCAGCGAACCGGATGCCGCCTTCAGCCGCAGGCCGCTCATGATGGTGTCGTAGCGCGCACGCGACAGGTCGCGGCGGGTCGAGTACAACTGGCGCTGCGCATTGAGCACGTCGATGTTGATGCGCACGCCGACCTGGTAGCCCAGCTTGTTCGATTCGAGCGCCGACTGGCTCGAAATCTCGGCCGCTTCGAGCGCCTTCACCTGCGCCATGCCGCTGTTGACGCCCAGATAGGACTGGCGCGCCGCCAGCGCCGCATTACGCCGCGTCGCCTCGAGGTCGTTGCGCGCCTTGTCTTCGAGCGCGATCGATTCGCGCACCCGGCTGGTGACGGCGAAGCCATTGAAGATCGGCACGCTCCACTGCACCCCGACCGCGTTGCCGGTCGAGGAGCCGGACTGCGAGGTCTGGCCGCTGACCTTGGTATGGCTCGAGCTGGCGACCAGGTCGAGGGTCGGATAATGGCCGGCGCGGTTGCGCAGGATGTCGCGCTTGGCCAGCTCGAGCGACAGCTGCGACACCAGCACGCCGTAATTGGCGTTCTCGGCCGACGACACCCACGGCTCGATCAGCGCCGGCTGCGGCGCCGCCAGCGCGACACCCGGCTTCAAGGTGGCCAGCACGGCCGGCGCGCTGCCGATGATCGCCTGCAGCGCGCTCTTCTTGTTTTCCAGGTCGTTGATGCCGGCAAACTCCTGCGCCACCACCAGGTCGTACGCCGCCTGCGCTTCGTGCGTGTCGGTGATGGTCTGGGTGCCCACTTCGAAGTTGCGCTTGGCCGACGCCAGCTGCTCGGTGGTGGCGGTCTTCTGGGCGCGGATCGATTCGAGCGTGTCCTGCGCGGCCAGTACGTCGAAGTAGGCTTGCGCGACGCGTGTGATCAGGTCCTGCTGGGCCTGGGCGAACTGCGCCTCGGTGACCGACTGCTGCAGCTTGCTCTGCTCGTAGCTCTGCCAACGGTCCCAGCGAAACAGCGGCTGCGTCAGCGACAGCGTGTACAGATTGGTGTTGAGGGTGGAACCGCCGCCGGCGACGACGCCGGTCGCGCCGCTCGGCGACGTGACGGTCGCACCCTCGTTAAACGGCGAAAACGAGCTGTCGTTGCGCACGTAGCTGCCGGACAGGCCGACCACGGGCAGCAAGTTGGCGCGCCCTTGCGGAACCCGCTCCCGACCGGCCGCCAGCGATGCGCGCGCACTGGCGTACACGGCATCGTTCGCCAGCGCCTGCTGGTAGACCTGGATCAGGTCGGCCGCCTGTGCGTTGAGCGAAACAATCGCGCTGGCAATCAGCGCGGCGATCAGGGATTTCTGCATTGCTTTCTCCGTTGGAGTCATCAAAAAAAATTAATCAAAATGCATCAGTATGTCGGCATCGCGCCGTCCACTTGCACAGCCCAGGCGTGGATACCGCCCGTCAGATTCGTTACCCGGCCGAAGCCGTTGCGTTCGAGGAAGGCCGCCACCTGCATGCTGCGCGCGCCGTGGTGGCAGATGCAGACGATCTCGGCATCCTCGTCGAGCTCCTCGATGCGCGCCGGGATCGTGTTCATGGCGATCTGCACCGAGCCGTCGATGTGGCAGGTGGCCACTTCCCAGTTCTCGCGCACGTCCAGCAGCAGCGGGCGCGCGCGCTCCGGGTCGGCCAGCCAGGCGGCCAGTTCAGGCGCGGTCACATGTTGCATCGCGGCGGCCGCTTAAAACGTGAAATGCGACGGCGTCGTCGCCGCCGACAGCGGCTTGACGTTGGTCTCGAACACCTTGACGGTGTCGTACGCCGTTTCCGACACCCGGGTGATGATGTTGGCCGACATCACCGGCGCCACGCCGAGGATCGCGGCGATCCGCCCGCCCACCTTGAGCTGCTTCAGGAAAGCTTCGGGCAGCACTTCGAGCGCGCCCGAAATGACGATCACGTCGTACGGCGCGCCGTTGGCCCAGCCCTGTGCGCCGTTGCCCAGTTCGACCGTGGCGTTGCTGACGCCCGCGTTGGCCAGGTTCGTTTGCGCCATCGCCTTCAGTTCCGGCAGGATTTCGATACTCGTCACCTGGCGGCCCTTGTGCGCCAGCAGCGCCGCCATGTAGCCGGAGCCGGCGCCGATTTCCAGCACCGTCTCGTGCTTTTTCAGCTGCACTTCTTGCAGCAGGCGCGCTTCGAGTTTCGGCGTGAACATCGCTTCGCCGCCCGGCAACGGAATCTCGGTATCGACAAACGCCAGGTTCTTGCAGGCGGGCGGCACGAACTGCTCGCGCTTGACCACCACCAGCGCATCGAGCACGTCCTGGTCCAGCACGTTCCACGGGCGGATCTGCTGTTCGATCATGTTAAAACGGGCTTGTTCAATATTCATGTGAGACTCGGTGAGTAAAAATGATAATCCGACATTTTATCGTTGAACGGCCTCAGTTCACACATCTTAACGACATGCCTGCTGAGATCGCGTGAAATTGCGACAGTCTGCAGTTTGGAGGGGTTGAACGTCGGATCAGGCCGATATGGCGCTTTTGGCAATTCACGCGGCGGCCGCCGCGGCGGCGATGGAGGTGGCGGCAGGCGGCCGCAGCAGGCCGTGCAACGCCATGTCGAGGAAGGCGTCGAGGAAGGCGAGCGGGTCGAGGTGGCTCTGGTCGCACGGCCCGACCGAATGCTTCCAGGTCATCAGCATGAGCATCGGCGCGATCAGCACCTGCGTCATGATGGTCACGTCGAGCGGACGGAACTCGCCGCGCGCCACCGCCCGCTCGAGCATGCTGGCGAACATGCGGGTGCCGCGCGCGATCACTTCTTCCTGGTAAAAGCACGCGATGTCGGGAAAATTGCCCGCTTCGGCCATGATCAGCTTGGTAATGCCGGACGCCTTGCTGGCGCCCAGCTGCTGCCACCACTCGGTGATCACGCCGCGCAGCAGGTCGGCGCTGTGGCCCTCGAAGCCGGCGATGCTGGCTTCAGCGGCGCCGATGACGGGCACGATGGAATCGCGCACGACCGCCTTGAAGAGCTCTTCCTTGTTGGTGAAATACAGGTACAGCGTGCCCTTCGACACGCCGGCGCGCTTGGCCACGTCCTCGAGCCGGGTGGAGGCGAAGCCGCGTTCGACGAACAGGTCCAGCGCGGCCGCCAGCAGCTCCTGCGGGCGCGCGCCCTTGCGCCGCTCCCAGCGGGGCTTGATGTCAAACGGGCATTGCATGCATCGATCCGGTAACTTACTTTTGAGTCATTAATATAGACCGCTGGTGTGGCTGAGTCAAGGACGGATGGCGGCTGTTACGTGCGCTTAATCGAAGTCATACCGCGCGAACGGCTTAGTCCGTTGGCCGGGAGCAGTCGTCCAGGACGTCGCCCCAACCGACCCGTTGCGCCAAACAGACGGTCGCGCGCCCCACACTCATAGATCATGTCGCATCAGTTGTTCGGGAATGCGGGCGATAGTGCTTGAGCTAAGTCGAACCGAAATTTCTGCGGCAATTGCGCGAATCAATTTACAAGTAAACCGATCCGCGTCTACCCACTATCCGGCTGAAGTGCCCCGCCGGCGCCACGTCAACAAACCAGCGAGGCCGAGGCCAATCAACGCTAGAGAGCCAGGTTCAGGGACAGTTTCGGCATCCGATCGAAATTCTGCTGTATATCCTCGCGCGATAAGGTCGATATTTAGTAGGTACGTGGCGTCGAAGACGCCACTTCCTTCAAAGAGATTTATCGCAAACGGACCATAAGGCAGGGGAACACCGTCAATATCCGAAGAAAATGCCAGGCACATACCGGATGCGTCTATGCAACCGGCCACTGACGCAATCCCGAATATGTCGCTCAGATCGTTCGGATTGCTCGGATTCTCAAAAATCGTTGTCGCATTACCAAATTGCGCCGGATTGATGAGTCCCGCAATATTGATAATAAAAATAGCTCCGTTGCCGGCTGCCAATTCGTCCGCTTCTGTGGCAATAGTCTGCGCCACGATGTTGCCCGCAGCATCATACACTGTCAATGAATCGGACTGTCCCGGCAGAAGCGGTGCAGCAGCGGCTGGTAACGCGATACATGCCAAACACGCAATTAAAAAATTTAACGTCATCAAATTTCTAAAGTGGATCTTCATTTTTATCCCCTAGAGCAGATTAACAAGGTAAGACGAACAGAGGATCTGCGCGTCTCAGTAGACGAAAAGCATATTGTGTGCCAAATCTAAATATCTATCGAAAACATGCAGTTATGTATTGGCGCGGTATTTGCTGTAAAAAACACCGACATTTATAATTGACTGGCGCTATCAGGGCGTGCGGGTGTGGCGATAAGAGCTATGGCGTGTTGCCGGCCAACTGCACTGGCTGCATATCGCTGCCAACGACACGCTCACGTGGTACGGCTTGCACGTCAAGCGAGGCATGGAAGCGATCACCGCGCATGGCATTTTGCCCAATCGCTTGGGCGTACTGGTACACGATTGCGGAGCGCCGTACTGGAAGCTGGACAATGCTACCCATGCCTTGTGCAATGCCCATCTGCTGCGCGAACTGCTGTACGTGAAGGAACTCACGGGACACCAGTGGCCCCAGGCGATGACGGACTTTCTGCTCAGCGCCAATCAACTATGCTGGGCTGCGCGGCGCTCCGGAACCCGTTTCAGCGAGGCCGACATCGCCGCGTTCAGGACACTCTATGATGCCATCGTCGGTGCCGGCGAAGCGCTGCATCCCGAGGTCGCACTTCCCATCTGGCAGGGCGCCCGCGCCAAGCAGTCGGTCGCTTGCAATTTGCTCCGGCGCTTCCGCAAACATGCCGATGCCATCTTGCTGTTCATTCGCGATCACGCCGTACCGTTCACCAACAATGTTGCCGAACGTGCAGTGCGTATGTCCAAGGTGAAACAGAAGATTTCCGGCTGCTTCCGCACCGTCGAAGGCGCCGACAATTTCTGCGTCATTCGCTCCTGTCTCGACACGCTGCGCAAGCAGGGCCACGGTATGCTGGAGGTCTTACAACGCGCCTTCGCCGGCAATCCTATCCAGCCCACTGCATAGCCGCTGAATAGTCACCATGATCCTACGCCTGTTCGGCATGCCAACAGCATCAAGATTAGCGACGTCGTATCCTTCGGCACCGGCCGATCAAAGCTGGCACGTTGCACGGAACGCAATTCTCCCCGCCGGATGATAAACCGCCGCAAGCACAATGTCGGAAATTTTTACAATCACGCTACGCGATTCTCTTTGCGCTGTATCAAAGTACATGAATTCAACTACTTAGATCGCCGGCACGACAAATGCTTAGTTTACGGCGATGCAGAATACACCCCGACGGAAATGTCGCGCGCAGCATGTTTCGCCGTTATTGAATGACAACGCTGTATGGCAAAACGCATCAAATGACGCCGCGAATGACGCCGCGAATGACGCGTCAAAGGCACCGGAATTTTCGGCGTTCCGGCTTGCCTCCATTTTTCCCGCCGGTTCCAAATAGGAGCCTGCTTCCGTGCAGCAAAGTTTTTCTTTTGGTCTATCCTGTTTGCGACACCACCTTCATCAGCGAAAGGTCTTAGCCATGAATGACAAACGCCACCCTGCCCTCGTCGACACTGCGCTCGCCGCAGCATTTGCGACGGCTATGTTGTTCGCGCCGGTTCCTGCATCCGCCTTGCCCATCTGCATACCCGGTCCTTGTCTGGAAATCACCGCCAGCGGGCCGAAAAATATCCTCGAAGGCGACCCGGGTCCCGTCGCCGTACAATTCTCCGTGACTAACCATACCGGCATTCCATTGATCCTCGACTACGCGCTGGCGACGATTATCCATGGTAGGCCAGACGACGATGATTTCATCAATTTCTCGGGCGTCAACGGCGACCAGGGTCTCGCCGGAGGCCTCGGCAACCAGGCGCTGCTTCTCGGTATTGGTGCGACCGGCACCTTCAACTATTCTGTATATTCGCCCGGCGATCGGGACAACGAAGACAATGATTTCGGCATCGATCCTGTGACATTTTCTGTCGAGTACAGTCCATTCATTGGCGGCAGCACCAACCATAATCTGCTTTTCAATTTATGGGGTGTGTTGCTCGTCAATGATACCAAAACCAACCCCATTGACCCCGTGGCACTGGCCAAATTGTATAGCTATTTCACGCTGCCGCCCGGCGTGCAGCCGGTTCAACCTGCCATTCCCACTTTGCTGTACGCCAATGGCATCACCGGAGGTCCGGCCGTTTCGACGGTCACTGTATTTGACGTGCCCGAGCCGTCATCGCTGGCCATAGTCGGCCTTGGCCTGGCAGGCCTGCTCGCCCGCCGCCGCAAGCACGGGTAATGTTGGCGTCCCGACCGCATCGGCGCCTTTTATCATGCCGCCCGGCTCACGCTGGACGGCATTTTCTCATCGGACGTCCCGCGACGACGCAAACAGGCGCAAGCAGCTTCGCTGTGGAGCCTACCGGTTCCAGCACAGCAGCATGGCTGCCAAGGGCCGAATGAAGGCGAGGGAACAGAAGCGCAAGAGTGGAGGGACAATCGGGAGCGACGGCGCACAAGCACAATCGAAAGGGAATCCGTTCCTGGCTACGCCCGCCACGGATTCCCCTTCTTTGTTTGGTACACTTATCCACAGCTGCTACTCAAAATCGCAGCGTCCCGCCTTGGGTCAAATTTGGATCGGCGCCGCGGAACCCCATTCAAGATAGTATACTGGCGCCCTCATCCAAACCACGCCGTTATGCCCTCCACTGTCGACGCTCCCGCCTGCCGCCCCGGTTGCGGCGCCTGCTGCACCGCCCCGTCGATTTCCTCGGCGATTCCCGGCATGCCGAACGGCAAAGCGGCCGGCGTGCGCTGCATCCAGCTCGACGCCGCCAACGGCTGCCTGATTTTCGGCCAGCCGGGCCGACCGGCCGTCTGCGCCAGCCTGCAGCCGTCGCGCGAGATGTGCGGCGCCGACCGCGCCCACGCAATGCGGTTCCTGGCCACCCTCGAACGCCTGACCTCCTGAAAAAACAACGCCGCCGCTTGCTGCCGGGCCAGCGGCCCCGGCCCCGCTCGTGGTAAGCTTCGAGCCCGCGTGGCACCGCCTGTTCGACGCGCAATCTCCCTCAACTACAAAATAAATACATGGAACTCATTCTTGCGATCAAAGCCATCATCATGGGCCTGGTGGAAGGCTTCACCGAGTTCCTGCCGATCTCGTCGACCGGCCACCTGATCCTGGCCGGCAGCCTGCTCAACTTCACCGGCGAAAAGGTCAAGGTGTTCGAAATCGCCATCCAGGCCGGCGCCATCTTCGCCGTGATGTGGGAGTACCGTAAACGCATCGGCGCCGTGCTGGCCGGCCTGCCGAGCGACCCGAAGCAACAGAAGTTCGCCCTCAACCTGGTCATCGCCTTCCTGCCGGCCGCCGTCCTCGGCCTGCTGTTCAGCAAAAAGATCAAGGAGCACCTGTTCGCCCCGGTGCCGGTCGCGCTCGCGTTCATCGTCGGCGGCTTCGTCATCCTGTGGGTCGAGAGCCGCAACAAGGGCCGCAAGGAAGTCGCGCGCATCGACTCGATCGACGACATGTCGATGCTCGACGCCTTCAAGATCGGCTGCGCCCAGGCGTTCGCGCTGATCCCGGGCACCAGCCGCTCGGGCGCCACCATCATCGGCGGCATGCTGTTCGGCCTGTCGCGCAAGGCGGCCACCGAGTTCTCGTTCTTCCTCGCCATCCCGACCCTGCTGGCGGCCACCGTCTACTCGGTCTACAAGGAGCGCGCGCTGTTGTCGATGGCCGACCTGCCGCTGTTCGGCATCGGCGGCGTCGCCGCCTTCGTATCCGCCTTCCTGTGCGTGCGCTGGCTGCTGCGCTACATCGCCAGCCACGACTTCACCGTCTTCGCCTGGTACCGCATCGTGTTCGGCATCGTGATCATCGCCAGCGCGCACTACGGATGGGTCGTTTGGGCGGACTGACAGCATGATCAGCGACATCGGCGCGCGCGCCCTCGAACAACTGCAGACCGTGTTCGGCTACCCGGCCTTCCGCGGCCAGCAGGGCGACATCGTCGAACACGTCGCCGGCGGCGGCGACGCGCTGGTGCTGATGCCGACCGGCGGCGGCAAGTCGCTGTGCTACCAGATTCCGGCGCTGCTGCGCGACGGCGTCGGCGTGGTGGTGTCGCCGCTGATCGCGCTGATGCAGGACCAGGTCGACGCGCTGGCCGAAGTCGGCGTGCGCGCCGCCTTCCTCAACTCGACCCAGACGTACGAAGAGTCGATGCGCATCGAGCGCCTGGTGCGCACCGGCGAAATCGACCTGGTCTACGTCGCCCCCGAGCGCCTGATGACGCCGCGCTGCCTCGAGCTGTTCGAAGCGTCCAGGATCGCCCTGTTCGCCATCGACGAGGCGCACTGCGTCTCGCAATGGGGCCACGACTTCCGGCCCGAATACATCAAGCTGTCGATCCTGCACGAGCGCTTCCCGAACGTGCCGCGCATCGCGCTTACCGCCACCGCCGACCACCAGACGCGCGCCGAAATCGCCTTGCGCCTGCAGCTCGGCGAGGCGCGCCAGTTCGTCTCCTCGTTCGACCGGCCCAACATCCGCTACCAGATCGTCGAGAAGGCCAACGGCCGCAAGCAGCTGCTCGACTTCATCACCGCCGAACATGGCGGCGACGCCGGCATCGTCTACTGCCTGTCGCGCAAGAAGGTCGAGGAGACCGCCGCCTTCCTCAACGAAAACGGCATCCGCGCGCTGCCCTACCACGCCGGCATGGAGTACCCGAAGCGCAGCGCCAACCAGTCGCGCTTCCTGCGCGAGGAAAGCATCGTGATGGTCGCCACCATCGCCTTCGGCATGGGCATCGACAAGCCGGACGTGCGCTTCGTCTGCCACCTCGATCTGCCGAAGAGCATCGAGGGCTACTACCAGGAGACCGGCCGCGCCGGCCGCGACGGCCTGCCCGCCAGCGCCTGGATGGCCTACGGCCTGCAGGACGTGGTGCTGCAGCGGCGCATGATCGACGAGTCCGAGGCCGACGAAACGTTCAAGCGCGTGCTGTCGGTCAAGCTCGACGCCATGCTCGGCCTGTGCGAGACCATGAGCTGCCGGCGCACCCGCCTGCTCGAATACTTCGGCGAACGCTCGACCCCGTGCGGCAATTGCGACACCTGCCTGATCCCGCCGGTCTCGTTCGACGGCACCGTGCCGGTGCAAAAGCTGCTCTCGGCGATCTACCGGGTCGACCAGCGCTTCGCCGCCGGCCACGTGATCGACGTGCTGCGCGGCGTCTCGTCCGAACGCATCACCCAGTGGCACCACGACTCCCTGTCGGTGTACGGTATCGGCGCCGAGCGCACCGAAGCGGAATGGCGCGCCATCCTGCGCCAGGCCATCGCGCTCGGCCTGGTGACGGTGGACCATGAAGTCTACAGCTCGCTCAAGCTGACCGACGCGGCGCGCCCGGTGCTCAAGGGCGGCCAGCAAGTCCAGCTGCGCCAGTACCAGAAACCGGTCAAGCAGAAGCGCGCGACCACCACGTCCTCCAAGGGCCACGTCGAGATGGACCTGTCGAAGTCGGAACAGGAGATTTTCGAGAAGCTGCGCTGGTGGCGGGTCGAGACCGCGCGCGCGCACGGCGTGCCGGCGTACGTGATCTTTGTCGACGCGACCCTGCGCGAAATCGCCAAGGTCAAGCCGACTTCGCTGCAGGACCTGCGCGGCGTGACCGGCGTCGGCGAGAAAAAGCTGGTGTCGTACGGCGACGAGATCGTCGCCCTGATCAGCGAAATGCTCTGAGCGTCCCAGCCTCAGTCGCGAAACAGGTGAGTGAAGGTGCGGCTGACCGGCAGCCGCTCGTCGCTTCCGCGCAATAGCACCTCCAGCCGTTCGGCGTCGACCCGCTCCGCCGCCACGATCGCATTCACGTTGACCATCGTGCCGCGATGGATCTGCCAGAAGCGCGCGGGATCGAGCCCGCTCAAAAGGTCTTTCAGAGGAATGCGCACCAGCGCCTCCGAATCGGCCAGCACCACGCGCGTGTATTTTGTATCCGACTGGAAGAACAGCACCTGGTCGACATCGATCAGGCGGATCTGCTTGCCCACGCTCGCCTTGATCCACTTCATGTGCTCGCGCGGCGCCCCGGGCAGCGCCGACTTCAGGTGGCGCACGATGTCGGAGAGGTCTGCCGGCCGCGCGCTGAGCTTTTCCCGAATGCGTCCCACCGCCCTGTCCAGCCGGTCGGCTTCCACGGGCTTCAACAGGTAGTCCACCGCGCCGGCGTCGAACGCATCGACTGCGTACTGGTCGTAGGCGGTGACGAACACGATATGCGCCAGCTTGCCGATGCGTTCGGCCACCTCGAGGCCGGACAGACCCGGCATGCGGATGTCGAGGAACACCACCTCCGGCTCATGTTCGAGGAAGCCGTCCCACGCGTCGTTGCCGTTTTCCGCCACCAGCACCACCTCCGCCTCCGGCCATGAGGTGGCCAGCATCGCCAGCAGGCGCTCGCGCATCAGCGGCTCGTCTTCCGCAACCAGTACCTTCGTCGTCATTTGACGGCTCCGGCAGGTACGATGATGTCGGCGATGGTACCCTGCTCCGCATCGCGCAGCGTGACGCCTGCGGCCTCGCCGTATGCCAGCTGCAGGCGGCGCCGCACGTTCTCGAGGCCCATGCCTTCGCCCGAATGCGCGCCTATTCCGGCGCCGCTATCTTCGACCCGGATACGCACCGCGCCGTCCTGCTGCTGCGCGCTGACGGACACCCTTCCGCCCCGCAGCGCAGGCTCGATGCCGTGCTTGATGGCGTTTTCCACCAGCGTCAGCACCAGCATGCCGGGCATGGTCAGCTGGGCCAGTTCGTCCGACAGCTCGAACCTGAAGTCCAGGCGCTCTCCGAGCCGCGCCTTCATCACCTTCAGGTAGGCTTCGGCCAGGCCGAATTCCTGGCGCAGCGTGACTTGTTCGCTGCGCATCTCGGCCAGGCTGGCGCGCAGGAAGGTGATCAGGTTGGCCGTCAGTTCGGCCGCGCGCGGCGCGCCTTGTTCCGCCAACTGCTGCACCGCGCCCAGCGTGTTGAAGAGGAAGTGCGGTTCGATCTGCGCCCGCAGCAGCAACAGCTGCGACTCGCTTAACTCGCGCGCCAGCCGCTCGCGCTCAGCCTCGTGCTGGAGTTGCGCAGTGAGTGTCGCATACTGCCGGTTGCGCAGAGTGCCGACGATCACCAGCGGCAGCAGCACGATCAGCAGGCCAATCCCAAAACCGTAGGTGAAAACGACTGCGGGAAGGCCGCCCAGAATCTGGACGACCGACTTTCCCGTGGCCAGGCCGAACGCGGCGATGCACACCACGCCGGTCGTCACGCTAACGGTGGCGCGAAGCAGGACCTTGCGCTTTTTATCGACCAGCCAGCGATAATTGAACCAGGCCATCGTCGTCGCCCAAACGACGGCGAATCCCAACAGGTTCGCCAGCGTGATCGCCTTGACCCACCCGAACTGGGGCCAAGCCAGGTGCACCGCCGCCCCTGCCAGGGTAAACAGGAGCAGCAATTTACCGATGGCGGCCAGCAGGCGCACGCCGCGATATTTCAGCGAGAATTCATGCAACTGATGGCGTTCGATGGAAGAGAGCTTCCCCAGCTTGTTGGCCAGCGCCCTGCGATAGGCGGACGGTGCCTGGGCCGCGAGGAGTGGATTCTGCAGGACGCTGATTTGCTCGTCTTCCCACTCCCGGTACCAGTTGGCGATTTTGCGAAACATGGTTTCCTCCTCAGATCCGTTAATGTAAAGCACAGACTAAGGAAGCGGCGCCGCTTCAGGAAGCGGGAAATGACGAACGACGGCACCGGGGGTACGAACGACGATTCAGTTCACTTCCGGGTAAACACAAGGTCCCACACGCCGTGACCGAGCTTGATGCCGCGGTTCTCGAACTTGGTCAGCGGCCGATACGCCGGCTGCGGCGCGTAGCCTTCGGCGGTGTTCTGCAGCAGCGCCTCGGCGCCCAGCACCTCGAGCATCTGCACCGCGTAGTCTTCCCAGTCGGTCGCGCAATGCAGGTAGCCGCCCGGCGCCAGCTTCTCGGCCAGCAGCTTGACGAACGGCGCTTGCAGCAGCCGCCGCTTGTTGTGGCGCGCTTTGTGCCACGGGTCCGGAAAGAACACATGGACGCCGGCCAGCGAAGCATCCGGGATCATCTGGTTCAGCACCTCGACCGCATCGTGCTGGATCAGGCGCAGGTTGCTGATGCCCTGCTCGCCGATCTGCTTGAGCAGGCTGCCCACGCCAGGCGTGTGCACTTCGACGCCGATGAAGTCCTTCTCCGGCATGCCCTTGGCGATGTGCGACGTGGTGTCGCCCATGCCGAACCCGATCTCGAGGATCACCGGCGCCATGCGGCCGAACGCCTGTTCGAAGTCGAGCGGCGCCTTGCGGTACTCGATCAAAAACTGCGGCCCCAGTTCTTCCAGCGCGCGCGCCTGGGCGATCGACAGGCGGCCGGCGCGGGTGACAAAACTGCGGATGCGGTGTTCGCTCGGGTCGTACAGCATCGGGCGGGCGCTGCCGCTTGGAGGGGTTTCTGAGGACATGGGATGCGATGGCGGAGAATGAGGTTCGGGCGACATTATATCGCACCGCCGCGGCAGCGAAAATGAACCTCGCCCGCCCAGCGCTGTCCAATTACTATGGAAGATACGCGCATCGATCGGCTGGAATCCCGCCAAGACCAACTGGCGGCGGAAATGCGGAATGGCTTCCGGGCCGTCGATGCGCGGCTGTGCAAACTCGAATCCCTGCCCGACCGCATCGATGCCCGCCTCGACCAGATTGACGCCCGGCTCGAGCAGACTGTCACCAAGGCGGAATTCAAGGCAGAATTGCGCGCACTCGAAATCCGGCTCGACCAGACCGTCACCAAGGCAGAACTGCGCGCGCTCGAAATCAGGCTCGACCAGACCGCCACCAAGGCAGAACTGCACGCGCTAGAAATCAGGCTCAACCAGACCGTCACCAAGGAAGAACTGAAGGCAGAACTGAGCACCATCGAAGCCCGGCTCGACCAAACTGCCACCAAAACCGAGTTGAATGCAGGCTTGGCCGCAGCGAAGGTCGACCTGGTCGCCGGCTTGGCACAGGTGCGCACAGAAATTCAACGCGCCAATGCGGACATGAAGACGTGGATGCTCGCCACCATGCTCACCTCGATCGGCACCTTCGTCGCACTGTTCAGCCTTCAGCACTGGGGTGGCTAGAACTCCCTTCAAACATGGCGTCGTCATATTGTTGACACATCACTCAGATAATCTCTGGCTCAGAAACCTGCGGCACACCGTTGTCGCGGGCGCGCAAATCGCCAACCCTGGAGTGTTCGACAAATGAATCCTGTTCCCGAGATGTCCCGCCGCCGCCTGCTGCAGCTGTTCGCCGCGACGCCACTGCTGCCCCTGTCCGCACTCGGCGGCGCCAGCCTGCTGGCCGGCTGCGGCGGCGACAGCGCCCCTGCCCTCGCGCCAGCGCTGGCCCCGGCCCCGGTGCCGGTCCCGGCAACCCTGAGCAGCGTCACCTTCAGTTCCATGCCGGCGCCGACGCTGGCGAACGCCGCGGCGATGGCGACGACCTCGGTGGCCTCGGTGATGACGGCCAGCTTCAGCGACGCCAGCAAGCTCGATTTCAAGCTCGCCTACCAGCCCTTCTTCCTCACCGGCGACCTGGTCGCCGACGGCAGCGGCGGCAAGATCCTCGCCGGCGGCTATGTCGACATCTACAACCAGCCGATCATCGACACCACGGTCGCCGGCAAGGAGCGCCAGTTCTTTTCCGATTCGCCCGACGGCACTTCGCTGCTCAGCGTACCGAATGCCAAGGTCGCCGGCGTCAAAGGCAACGCCGTGTTCGCGGTGGTGCAGTTCGAATACACCACCTGGGCGCAGGACGGCGTCACTAGCATGTACGGCCGCCTGCCGTCGCCGATCGCCGTGCTCACGCTCGACCAGGACCCGGCCACCGGCAAGCTCGCGCTGGTCAAGTACCACAACGTCGACACTTCCGCCGTCAACGGCCTGTGGATCACCTGCGGCGCCAGCCTGTCGCCGTGGGGCACCCACCTGTCGAGCGAAGAGTACGAGCCGAATGCCTACCTCGCCGCCACCGACGCCCAGTTCAAGGCCTTCAGCATGAACCTGTACGGCAGCGAGACGGCTGCCAATCCCTACAACTACGGCCACCTGCCGGAAGTGACGGTCAATGCCGACGGCACCGCCTCGATCAAGAAGCACTACTGCCTCGGCCGCATTTCGCACGAACTGGTGCAGGTGATGCCCGACAACCGCACCGTCATCATGGGCGACGACGCCACCAACAGCGGCTACTTCGTCTTCATCGCCGACCAGGAAAAAGACCTGTCGGCCGGTACCTTGTACGTCGCCAAGGTCGGCGCCGGCTTCTCGCTCGACCCGGCCGCCGCCGCCGCGCCGCTAACCTGGATCAAGCTTGGCGCCGCCACCAGCGCCGAGGTGCGCAAGCTGGCCACCACGCTCAAGCCGGCCGACATCATGGACGTGCGCACCGCCGACCCGTTGGATGCGGCCTACACCAAGGTGGCAGCCAACGGCCGGCTCGAGTGGATCAAGCTGATGCCCGGCATGGCCAAGGCGGCCGCCTTCCTCGAAACGCACCGCTACGCCGCGCTGGTCGGCGCCTCGATGGGCTTTACCAAGATGGAAGGCACGACCGTCAACATCAAGGACAAGGTGGCCTATTCGGCGCTGCAGAACTGCCAGGGCTCGATGGTCGCCGGCAACGCGCAGAACGTCCCCGGCAACGGCGTGACCATCCCCAAGGCGCTCGACGCCGGCGCGGTGATGATGCTCAACCTGAAGGGCGGCATCAAGGACACGCTGGGCGCGGTCATCAACAGCGAGTGGATGCCGGTCGACACCAAGGCGCTGCTGACCGGCGAAGACATCAAGGCCGACGCGCTCGGCAACACCGCCAACCCGGACAAGATCGCCAACCCGGACAACCTGAAATTCTCCGAAAAGATGCGCACCCTGTTCATCGGCGAAGACAGCAGCCAGCACGTCAACAACTTCCTGTGGGCCTACAACATCGACACCAAGGTGCTCGCGCGCGTGATGTCGATCCCGGCCGGCGGCGAATCGACCGGCCTGCACGCGGTCGACGAGATCAACGGCTGGACCTACATCATGAGCAACTTCCAGCATCCGGGCGACTGGGGCGCGATCCACGGCGTCGTCAAGCCGACGCTCGAGCCGCTGATCCGCGCCAACTACAAGGACAAGTTCGGCGCGGCGGTCGGCTACCTGACGGGCGAACTCAGCCAGGTCAAGCTGGCGAAGGGGTAAGCGAAGGGGCGAGCGAAGGGGCGAGCGAAGGGGCGAGCGACCGGCGCGGTTGGTGGTGCGGCGCGACAACGGCGGCAAAAAGTGCTTCAATAGGCAGGGCGCGACGCACGCGCCCCGCCATTCGACGCCAAGGACACCATGCCGCACACCGCCGCCATCAACCGCCGCATCATTCTCAACCGACGTCCGCACGGCGCGCCCACCCCTGCCGACTTCGGCCTGCAGGACGCGGCGCCGCCGGTGCCGCAGGCCGGCCAGCTGCTGCTGCGCACCCTCTACCTGTCGCTCGACCCGTACATGCGCGGGCGCATGAGCGACGCGCCCTCCTACGCCGCGCCGGTGGCACTCGGCGCGACCATGCTCGGCGCCACGGTGGCGCGCGTCGACACGTCGCTGCACCCGGATTACGCCGAGGGCGAACTGGTGCTCTCGTTTAACGGCTGGCAGGACTACGCCCTCTCCGACGGCACCGGCCTGCGCAAGCTGGGCGGACTCAAGCAGCCGTCGACCGCGCTCGGCGTGCTCGGCATGCCCGGCTTCACCGCCTACATGGGCCTGCTCGACATCGGCCAGCCCAAGCCCGGCGAAACGGTGGTGGTGGCCGCCGCCAGCGGCGCGGTCGGCTCGGTGGTCGGCCAGGTGGCGAAGATCAAGGGCTGCCGCGTGGTCGGCATCGCCGGCGGCGCCGACAAGTGCCGCTACGTCGTCGACGAGCTCGGCTTCGACGCCTGCATCGACCACCGCGCCGCCGACTTCGCGCAGCAACTGGCCGCCGCGTGCGCCAGGGGCATCGACGTCTACTTCGAAAACGTCGGCGGCGCCGTGTTCGACGCCGTGCTGCCGCTGCTCAACACCGGCGCACGCGTGCCGCTGTGCGGCATGATTGCCGACTACAATGCCACTGAACTGCCTGCCGGCCCCGACCGCCTGCGCCTGCTCACGCGCACCTTGCTCACCAAGCGCATCCGCATGCAGGGCTTCATCATCTTCGACGACTACGGCCACCGCTACGGCGAGTTCCTCGCGCAGATGAGCGCATGGGTCGGCGACGGCAAGATCAAGTTCCGCGAAGACATCGTCGAGGGCCTGGAAAACGCCCCGCAAGCCTTCATCGGCCTGCTCGAAGGGAAGAACTTCGGCAAGCTGGTCGTCCACGTTGCAAACGCCTGAACCGCTGCACCTAAAAAAAGGAACAAAAATGGCATACCAAAGCACCAACCCGTACGATGGAAAAATCCTCGCCACCTTCGACGAGCATGACGACGCCCAGCTCGAAGCGAAGCTGCAAGCGGCCTCCGACTGCTTCGAGACCGACTGGCGCGCCCGCAGCTACGCCGAGCGCGCCGCCATCCTCAAGCGCGCTGCCGCGCTGATGCGCGAGCGCGCCGACGACCTGGCCAGGCTGGTCACGCTCGAGATGGGCAAACTGCTGCCGCAAAGCGCCGGCGAAGTCGCCCTCAGCGCCGCCATCCTCGACTATTACGCCGACCACGCCGAAACGTTCCTGGCGCCGGAAAAGCTCGCCTCCGCGCGCGGCGAGACGGTCGTCGAAAGCAGCCCGGTCGGCGTGCTGCTCGGCGTCGAGCCGTGGAACTACCCGTACTACCAGATCGCCCGCTTCGCCGCACCGAACCTGATGGCCGGCAACGTGGTGATGGTCAAGCACGCCTCCAACGTGCCGCAATGCGCGCTCGCGTTCGAGCAACTGATGCACGACGCCGGCGCGCCGGCCGGCGCCTACACCAACCTGTTCATCTCGAAGGACCAGATCGGCCGCCTGATCGACGATGCGCGCATCCGCGGCGTCGCCCTCACCGGCAGTGAAGCGGCCGGCGCCGTCGTCGCCTCGCGCGCCGGCCAGAACCTCAAGAAGACCACCATGGAGCTGGGCGGCAGCGACGCCTTCATCGTGCTCGACGACGCCGACCTCGACCGCGCGGTCAAGGCCGCCGTGTCCGGTCGCATGGGCAATTCCGGCCAGGCCTGCACCGCTTCGAAACGGTTCATCGTGGTCGAGTCGCTGGCCGACAGCTTCCTCGAAAAATTCCAGCTCGCGCTCGGCAAGTTCAGCGCCGGCGACCCGCTCGACAAGCAGACCACGCTCGCGCCGCTGTCGTCAGCCGGCGCGCTCAACAACCTGGTCGACCAGGTCGAGCGCGCGGTGGCCGCCGGCGCCCGCGTCGTGATGGGCGGACAGCGCATCGCCGGCGATGGCGCGTTCATGCAGCCGACCATCCTGGCCGATATCGACGAAGCCAATCCGGCCTTCAAGGAAGAGTTTTTCGGCCCGGTGGCGCTGTTCTTCCGCGTGCCCGACGAAGACGCCGCGGTGGCGCTGGCGAACGACTCGCCGTTCGGCCTGGGCGGCTCGGTGTTCACGCAGGACGTCGAGCGCGGCAAGCGCCTGGCGCGCCGCATCGACACCGGCATGATGTTCATTAACAGCGCCGCGGTGTCGTCGCCGGAACTGCCGTTTGGCGGCGTCAAGAATTCCGGCTACGGCCGCGAATTGTCGGCCGCCGGCATCCAGGAGTTTGTCAACAAGAAGCTGATCCGCGTCGCCTGACGCCGGTGCGCCGCGCTGGATGTGATCGCCACGATCCAGCGCGGCGCCTGTCGGATTTTCCACGCGGTTGACACGTATTGGCAAGTGCTAAGGGTCGCGCGTACGCCACGCCAGGTAATTGACTTCCCCTACCCGCCGATCTACCCTTGAACGCATGGCCACCTGCGCGCAGCATGGCGTCTTGGAGTAGCCGCGAAGCACTCATGTTCAATACGCTCGGAGGACCGTGGCCATGGGAGAGGGATTTCGCAAGCGGCTTGCTCGCCACGATCGGCTGCTGGATACTGTGCGCGTATTTCGCGCTCCGGCTACCTGGCGGGGCGCCGTGGAGAGCCACTCGGCCATGCTCCTCGTTGCCATCGTCTGCGCTGCGCTATGTCTGGCGAGCGCGCATGCCCAAGTCCCGCCGAAGCCCGAGCCGGCCGCCATGGTCTGGGTGTCCGGCACCACCGTCCATCGCGGAAAATCGAAGGGCCAACGCTATGTCATGAACGCCAGCTTGGTGGTGCCCGGCAATCCCTCGACGCCAGGCGCCTCGGCCGAGTTTGGCGTCGACGACCAGGGCCGCGTGATGTGGATCGGCCAGACCGACTACCAGCCAACCCAGGGCCACACGACGGTGCGCCGCAACTTCGAAACGCCGGCGCCGCCGATGACCACTGAGCAGGGGCCGCGCTACGTCATGGTGTGTTCGTGGCCGCTCAACGCAGACAGGAAGCAGGCCGGGCCCATTCAGGCGGGCTATGCGGAACGCGATGATTCGCGCGCCAGCGTCTCGCACGATGGCACGCTACAGGAGAGCATCAGCATGTCGTGGACTGCGGTGCCGGCGGCGCGCGCGCGCGACAAGTTCGCCGCCCACGATTTCTGCGGCGAAGTGGCCAAGACGAAAAATAGCTCGGCACCGCGCTGGCTGCTGGAGGGAAAAAATCGATAGGGATAGCCGTCGGGCTTGTGGTTACAATGTTCTTTGCAACGCCATGCGCGCAGTCCAACCAGGCCCACGAAATGACCCAAGACTCCACCACATCGCGATTCAAGGCGAAGCTGCTCCGTCCGGCCGCGCCGGGTGACGACGCGTCCTGGGCCTTCGTCATTCTGCCCAAGGATGCGAGCGAAAAGCTGCCGAGACGAGGCAGGACCACTATCGACGGAACCATCAACGGCTACCGCTTCCAGGCCACGCTGGAACCGGATGGGCAATTGAGCCACTGGCTGCGGGTGAGCGGGGAGTTGCGCGAAGCGGCCGGTGCGGACGTTGGCGATGACGTCATGCTGGAGATCGCGCCCGCGCAGGAAGAGTCCGAGCCGGACATTCCACCGGATTTTCTCGCAGCACTGGCGGACTATCCTGAAGCGCGCGCCGTGTGGGACAGCACGACCACCATCGCCCGTGTGGACTGGATCCACTGGATTGCTTCGACCAAGCAAGCCAAAACTCGCGCGCTGCGGATCAGCAATGCCTGCGACATGCTGGCTTCGGGCAAACGCCGCGTGTGTTGTTTCGATCAGTCTGGCTACTACAGCAAAGCCTTCAGCGCGCCCAAGCCGGCGTGACAAAGGCGCTCATTGGCGCCCCATCGACTGCGGGCGCCAATCTGGATATTGCCTTCTTTGCGCCGCAGCACGCTAGCGGTTCAAATTGGCGTTGTAGCGTACTTCGGCCATGCACTCCTGGAGAGTCGATTCCGCGTTCGCCACGCAAGTCCGACGCGCTTCATTGCTCATTTTGTTACGCGGCCCGTTGCACTCCTTTTTCTGGGCGATGACCGCAGTCGTGCAGGCCTCGGGCGTCGGGCGCTCGCTTTTGCCGGTGTACACGGTGGCGATCGCGTTCGTATCGGGCGGCGGGATCGGCGCAGCATTCGGGGCGAGATTCGGGGCGGCGAGCGGGGTGGCGTCGGCGGCGCGCGTTGCGTTGCCGTTGGCGCCGTCGTGCGCGGCTTCGCCGTCGGTGCTGGTGCAGGTGATGCCGCCGCCGTCGATGAAGGCGCAGACGTCGCCGGAGCTGATCGACACCGTATTGGCATAGGCCGCGTTGGCGCCGCGATGGCGCGCAGCGTGCTGTTGCAGCACCTCGGCTGCCGCACTGACCCCGGTCATGAAGGGGTAAGGATTAAAGTTGGTGTCCGCTGCCGCCTTGTCGTCCGGCTTGGAGGTGAATTTCAAGGTGCGCGCGCCGTCTGCCAGGTCCACGTACGCGACCTGGGTGTTTTTGGTCAGTTCCACCCCGTTGGCCACCGGCGTACAGGTGATCGACGCGCTCCCGGCCGCGAGGTAGCACAGGTTGACCGCGCGGTCGCTCAGCGCAATCCAGCTCGCCTGCGCCGGTCTGACGAAGTCGCCCGGCACGATCTGCCGCACCGCGCCGGCGGCGATGGGGTGTTTGGCGGTTCTGCAGCCCGCGCCATCAGCACAGAATTCCACCAGGCCGTTGTCTTTGAGGACCGCCCCGGGCGGCGGCGCCAGGTTGCTCACCGCGCGCGCCTGGTCCGCAGCCCGCGCGACCGGTGACCAAGCCACCGCTGCAAAAAAAACGACGCCGATTGCTCGCGTCGCCACGTGCCGAATAGTCATACCACCCCCACTCAAGTTACACATCGTTGAATCCAAATTGGTGATTCAATGATCCTCGCGTGGACCTGCGGCTGTTTGTTTGTACGCAAAGTGC
>JARXKM010000391.1 GCA_030272785.1 Pseudomonadota bacterium | reverse complement strand
AAGAAGGACATGATCCTGGTGTCGGGCTTCAACGTCTATCCGAACGAGGTCGAGGCGGTCATTTCGGCGCACCCGGGGGTGCTCGAATGCGCCTGCATCGGCGTGCCGGACGCCAATTCGGGCGAGGCGGTCAAGCTGTTCGTGGTGCGGCGCGATCCGTCGCTGACCAAGGAGCAGCTGATGGACTACTGCAAGGAGCAGCTGACCGCCTACAAGAAGCCGAAGTACATCGAGTTCCGCGACGACCTGCCGAAGACCAATGTCGGCAAGATCCTGCGGCGCGAGCTGCGCGATACCACGCCGGCGTAAGCGAGTCGGTCAGGAGCGATTCAAGCCCGGGTGGCCGGCGTTGACCACGAAGCTGGCCAGCGTCGCGGTCGCCGACGCCGCATCGTGTACGTTGTCGAGGCCGACGAAATACGACGTCGTCTTCGCCGGCGTCACCTCCAGCAGCATGAAGCCGCGCTTGTCGCTGCGCCCGTACTTGATGTGCGGGTTCATGTCGACAAACTGCTGCGTGCGTTCCTGCGGACGCGATGACGACGTGATCGACGTGCCGCAGAACTCGGTCGCGATCAAGGGATTGGCGGCCGATGCCGGCCGCTCGAAATCGCTGCGCAATTCGGCCGCATAAAACGTATGCACATCGCCCGAGATCACCAGCGGATTGGCCGCGCGGCTGTCGACCAGCGCGTCGAACAGCCGCCCGCGCGCCATCGGATACCCGTCCCAGCCATCGGTCCAGAAGCGGCCGTCGTCCGGCAGGGTGATCCTGGTCTGGCTCGATTGCGCCATCAGCGTCTGCTGGGTGATGATGTTCCAGCGCGCGCGCGACGTCCGCAGGCCGCCCGCCAGCCAGGCCTCCTGCTCGCCGCCAAGCATGCTGCGGCCCGGATCGCGCAGTTCCGCGCACTCGCGCCGCCGCACCGATGTGGCGGGCTGGCACGCGTGCGCGGCCCGGTACTGGCGGTCGTCGAGCACGTGGAAGCGCGCCAGCCGGCCCCAGTCGTAGCGCTGGAACATGCGCAACTTGGCGAAGTCGCCGGCGCCGCGCGTTGCCAGGCGCAGCGGCATGTGCTCGTAAAATGCCTGGTAGGCAGCGGCCCGACGCGCTGCGAAGTCGGGCGCGCCGCGCACGTCGCGCTCGCCCGTGTAGTCATTCTCGACCTCGTGGTCGTCCCAGGTGACGATCCACGGCGCCGCCTGGTGCGCCGCCTGCAGGTCGGGATCGCTCTTGTATTGCGCATAGCGGGCGCGGTAGTCGGCCAGCGTGAACGACTCGTTGGTGCGCGCCGCCTTGTCCGGATGCGCCAGGCGGTACGGTCCCCATTCGTAGATGTAATCGCCGAGGAAGGCCACCAGGTCGGGCGCGGCGGCGGCGATCTGCCGGTGCGCGCCGTAACTGCCGAACTCCCAGTGCTGGCACGAGGCCACCGCCAGCTTGAGCAGCGCCGGCAGCGCGTCCGGTGCCGGCGCGGTGCGAGTGCGCCCGACCGGGCTGACCGCGTCGCCCAGCATGAAGCGGTACCAGTACCAGCGCGCCGGCGCCAGGCCGCCGACGTCGACGTGCACGCTGTGCGCCAACGCGGGCTCGGCGCTGGCCGCACCGCTGGCGGCGATGCGCCGAAAGCCCTCGTCCTCGGCCACTTCCCAGCGCACGCTGAGCGCCATCGGCGCGCTGGCCGCCGCGTTCAACGGGTCGGCCAGGATGCGCGTCCACAGGATCACCGAATCGGGCAAGGGCGAGCCGGAGGCGACGCCCAGGCTGAACGGATAGCCGGCGCCATTCCCCGCTGCCGTGGCGGGGCCGCCGGCGGCCGCCAGCGCCGCCAGCTGCGCAGCGCCGAGCAGGAAAATGCGGCGCTGCCGGTCCATCAGGCGCCCTGGCCGGCCAGCAGCGATTCGAGCGGCGGCAGCTGGCGCGGCTTGCGGTCGGAACCGGTGGCGACGTAGGTCAGCGTGGCCTCAGTGACTTTGACGGTATCGGCCTGCAGGCGATTGCGCTCGGCATACACCTCGACGTAGACGGTGATCGAGGTATTGCCGACCTTGACGATATCGGCGTAGAACGACAGCAGGTCGCCGACGAACACCGGGTGCTTGAACAGGAACGAGTTGACCGCGATGGTGGCGACGCGGCCGTTGGCGCGGCGGGTGGCCGGCAGCGAGCCGGCGATGTCGACCTGCGACATGATCCAGCCGCCGAACACGTCGCCGTAGACGTTGGCGTCGGACGGCGCCGGCATCATCCGCAGTTGCGGTATTTTTCCCGCCGGGAGGCCGACGTTGGCGATCGAGTTGCTGAGTTCATTTTCTGGCGTGGTCATCGTGAATTCCCGTGAAAGGCTACAATCGTCCGGAATTGAACCATAAATCACCGAGCTCCGTCCATGCGCCATCATTCTGCCCCGCCCGCCGCTCCCGCCGGCGCCGCCAAACCGCCCAGCCGCAGCGACTGGGCCACCTTGCAAACCCTGCTGCCGTATCTGTGGGTGTACAAGTGGCGCGTGCTCGCCGCGCTGGCCTGCCTGATCGGCGCCAAGGTCGCCAACGTCGGCATCCCGGTGGTGATGAAGCACCTGATCGACGCGCTCACCATCAGCCCGACCAACCCGAAGGCGCTGATGCTGCTGCCGCTGGGCGCCCTGATGGCGTACGGCGTGCTGCGCCTGTCGACGACGGTGTTTACCGAAATGCGCGAATTCCTGTTCGCCCGCGTCACCCAGCGCGCGGTGCGCACCATCGCGCTGCAGGTGTTCCGCCACCTGCATGCTCTGTCGCTGCGCTTCCACCTGAACCGCCAAACCGGCGGCATGACGCGCGATATCGAACGCGGCACCCGCGGGGTCAGCTCGCTGATCTCGTACACCCTGTTCAACATCCTGCCGACCCTGGTCGAGATCACGCTGGTGCTCGGCTACATGCTGGCCAAGTACAACATCTGGTTCAGCGTGATCACCGCCTCCGCGCTGGTGATCTACATTACGTTTACAGTCCTGGTGACCAACTGGCGCACCCACTTCCGCCGCACCATGAACGACCTCGATTCGAAGGCCAACACCAAGGCCATCGACTCGCTGATCAACTATGAAACCGTCAAGTACTTCGGCAACGAGGACTACGAATCGCGCCGCTACGACGAGGGCCTGCAGAGCTTCGAGAACGCCGCGGTCAAGTCGCAGACCTCGCTGTCGGTGCTCAACACCGGCCAGTCGCTGATCATTGCCACCACCGTCACGCTGATCCTGTGGCGCGCCACCGTCGGCGTGATGGACGGCAGCATGACCTTGGGCGACCTGTTCGCGGTGAACTCGTTCATGATCCAGCTGTACATCCCGCTCAACTTCCTCGGCGTGATCTACCGCGAAATCAAGCAGAGCCTGGCCGACATGGAGCGCCTGTTCGCGCTGCTCGACCAGAACCGCGAAGTGGCCGACAGCACCAAAGCAACGCCGCTCGTCACGCACGGCGCGCGCGTGAGCTTCAGCCACGTCGAATTCAGTTACGAGAGCAAGCGCCAGATCCTGTTCGACGTCGACTTCACCATCCCCGCCGGCACCACCACCGCCGTGGTCGGCCACAGCGGCTCGGGCAAGTCGACCATGTCGCGCCTGCTGTTCCGCTTCTACGACGTGAATGCCGGCGCCATCACCATCGACGGCCAGGACGTGCGCGCGGTGACCCAGGAATCGCTGCGCGCGGCGATCGGCATCGTGCCGCAGGATACGGTGCTGTTCAACGACACCATCGAATACAACATCGCCTACGGCAAGCCGGGCGCGAGCAAGCAGGACATCATCGCGGCGGCGCGCGCGGCCTCGATCCACGACTTTATCGAGACGCTGCCGGACGGCTATGCGACGATGGTCGGCGAGCGCGGCCTGAAGCTGTCGGGCGGCGAGAAGCAGCGCGTGGCGATCGCCCGCACCCTGCTCAAGGATCCGGCCATTCTGATCTTCGACGAGGCGACATCGGCGCTCGACTCGAAGGCCGAGCAGGCGATCCAGGCGCAGCTCAAGGAGATCGCCAGGAACCGCACCACCCTGGTGATCGCGCACCGCCTGTCGACCGTCGCCGACGCCCAGCAGATCCTGGTGCTCGACCATGGCCGCATCGTCGAACGCGGCACCCATCAGTCGCTGCTGGCCGCCAACGGCCT
>JARXKM010000053.1 GCA_030272785.1 Pseudomonadota bacterium | reverse complement strand
GGTTCGGCAGCGGCCGGCCGATCGAGTCGAACGTCTTGCGGCCCATGATGATCGGATGGCCGGTGGTGAGGCGCTTGAAATGGGCGAGGTCTGCGGGCAGGCGCCACGGCAAGGTGTTGTGCACGCCGATGCCGCGCTGAGCATCGTGCGCGACGATGAGGGTCAGGTGCGCCACGCTCACACCGCCACCGGCGCTTTGATGTGCGGGTGCGACGCGTAGCCGGTGATGGCGAAGTCGTCGAACTGGTAGTCGAACAGGGAGGCCGGCTTGCGTTTGATGACCAACTGCGGCAGCGGCAGTTCGGTGCGCGAGAGCTGCAGATCGACCTGCTCGAGGTGGTTGGCGTACAGGTGGCAGTCGCCGCCGGTCCAGATGAAGTCGCCCACTTCGAGGCCGGCCTGCTGGGCCATCATGTGGGTCAGCAGCGCGTAAGAGGCGATGTTGAACGGCACGCCGAGGAAGATGTCGGCGCTGCGCTGATAGAGCTGGCAGGACAGCTTGCCGTCGGCGACGTAGAACTGGAACAGCGCGTGGCACGGCGGCAGTTTCATCTTCGGCACGTCGGCGACGTTCCAGGCCGAGACGATCAGGCGGCGCGAATCGGGGTTGTACTTGATCTGGTCGAGCACTTGCGCAATCTGGTCGATGTGGCTGCCGTCCGGTGCCGGCCAGCTGCGCCACTGGTAGCCGTAGATCGGGCCCAGTTCGCCGTCGGCGTCGGCCCAGTCGTCCCAGATGGTGACGCCGTGTTCCTCGAGGTAGGCGATGTTGGTCGAGCCCTGCAGGAACCAGATCAGCTCGTGGATGATCGATTTCAGGTGCAGCTTCTTGGTGGTGACGAGCGGGAAGCCGTCCTGCAGGTTGAAGCGCATCTGGTAGCCGAACACCGAGCGCGTGCCGGTGCCGGTACGGTCGGTCTTGACGCTGCCGTGGTCGCGCACATGGCGCATGAATTCAAGATATTGGCGCATTGCGGGCTCGCTGGTGGATAAGGTAATTGTAGCGCACTAGGCGGCCAGGGCGGTGCTGAAACGGGCCAGCGCCTCGGCCACCACGTGATCGGGCATGTTGAGCAGATTATCGCCCACATACAGTTCGACCGCGCTGGTGCCGGGAAGTGCGGCGTGGGCGGCGCGGCCAAACAGCCAGGTGCCGTGCTTGCGGGCGAGGTCGTCGCGGATCGCCAGCGCGCGCTCGCGCGACACCGGCAGGTGCAGGTGCAGCATGTTCGCTTGCGGCGCGGCCGGATTGGGGCGGATCAGCGGGTGGGCGCGCAGCTGCTCATAGAACCACTGGGTGCGTTCGAAATAGTCGGGGAAGGCGGCCAGGCGCTGGTCGAACTGCATCGCCGCCGACACCACGTAGGGCGAGCGGTGGATGACGTTGCCGCCCTCGCGGCGGAACCATTCGGCGGCGCGGGCGACGAAACCGGCGCCGCCGGCCAGCAGCGATCCGCCCAGCCCGCCGATGCCCTTGTACAGCGAGACGTAGGCCGAGTCGAAGCCGGCGGCGACGGCGCGCGCCGACTTGCCGTAACCGGCCGCCGCTTCCCACAGGCGCGCACCGTCCATGTGCAGGTGGACGGCGCGGCGGCGGCAGTGCGCCTTGATGGCGTCGAGTTCGGCCCAGGACGGATTCTGGCCGCCGATTTCGCGCATCGGCAGTTCCATCGCGACGGCGCCGAGCTTGTCGGGGATGGCGGCCAGGTCGTCATCGGTCCACGGCCGGTGGCGGTCGCCCGTTTGCAGCGCTTGAAAGTGGCCGAGCAGCTGATAGTTCGATTTTTCGTGCACCAGGATGTGCGAGGTCGGGTGCAGCGCGACGAGCCGGCTGGCGCGGTCCTCGCACGCGAGCCGCAGCGCGGTGACCTGGGCCATGGTGCCGCTGATGCAGAACACCGCCGCCTCGAAGCCGAGCAGGTCGGCCACCTTGCGCTCGAACTGTTCGATCAGCGCGCCGCTGCCGTAGACGTCGTGGGCGATGTCGTTCTGTTCGCACCAGGCGGCCATCGCGCCGAACATCTGCGCCGGCGTGCGCGCCCGGTGGCCGGGGAAAACGGTGTGGCAGGAGGCCAGCAGCTGCGCGTCAGTCAACCGTCACTCCCTGGCGCTCCACGTGCACGCTGTGGAACTGCAGCGCGGCCAGGTTGGCGTAGATGCCGCCTTGCGCCACCAGCGAGGCGTGGGTGCCGGTTTCGACGATGCGGCCGTCTTCCATCACCAGGATGCGGTCGGCCCGCTGCACGGTGGCCAGCCGGTGCGCGATGATGATGGTGGTGCGCCCGACCATGGCTACTTCGAGCGCGCCCTGCACCAGGCGCTCCGATTCGGCGTCGAGCGCGCTGGTCGCTTCGTCGAGCAGCAGCAGCGGCGGGTTTTTCAGCAACGCGCGGGCGATCGCGATGCGCTGGCGCTGTCCGCCCGACAGGCGCACGCCGCGCTCGCCGAGGAAGGACTTGTAGCCGTTCGGCAGGCGCTCGATGAATTCGTGGGCGGCGGCCAGTTTGGCGGCCTGGATGACTTCGGCGTCGGTGGCGCCGGCGCGGCCGTAGCGGATGTTTTCCATCGCGTCGGCCGAGAAGATCACGGTATCCTGCGGCACGATGCCGATGGCGTCGCGCAGGGTGTGCAGGTCGAGCTGGCGGATGTCGACGCCGTCGAGCGTGATGGTGCCGGACTGCGGATCGTAAAAGCGCAGCAACAGCTGGAACAGGGTGGTCTTGCCGGCGCCGGAAGGGCCGACCACGGCCACCGTCTCGCCGGGACGGATGGTGAGCGACAGGTGCGACAGCGCCTCGGTGTTGGGCCGCGACGGATAGGTGAAGGTGACGTCGGACAGGGCCAGCGCGGCGCCGTTGGCGGCGCGCGCCGGCAGCGCCAGCGGCTTGGCCGGGTTGCGGATCTCGGAGCGGGCCGACAGCAGTTCGAGCAGGCGTTCGGTGGCGCCGGCGGCGCGCTGCGCTTCGCCCATCACTTCGGAGAGCGCGCCGATCGAGCCGGCCACGATCGAGGCATACAGGATGAACTGGCCAAGGTCGCCGCCGGTCATGCTGCCGGCCAGTACCGCGTGGGCGCCCAGCCACAGCACGAACACGATGGTGCCGAATACCATCACGATGGCGAACATGGTCAGCAGGGCGCGTGCGCGGATGCGCTTCATCGCGGTGTTGAAGGCGCCTTCGACCGAGGCGCCGAAGCGCGCCGATTCGATGTGCTCGTGGGTGAACGCCTGCACCGTCGGCATGGCGTTGAGGATTTCGCCGGCCATCGCCGAGGCGTCGGCGATGCGGTCCTGCGAATCGCGCGAGAGCTTGCGCACGCGGCGGCCGAACAGCACGATCGGCACCACCACCAGCACCAGCAGGCCGAGGATGATCGAGGACAGCTTGACGCTGGTGAAGAACAGCATCGCCAGGCCGCCGACAAACAGCAGCACGTTACGCAGCGCCATCGAGATGCTGGTGCCGACTACCGCCTGGATCAAGGTGGTGTCGGTGGTGATGCGCGAGAGGACTTCGCCGGTCTGGGTGGTTTCGAAAAATTCGGGGCTCTGGCTGACCACGTGGGCGTAGACTGCGCTGCGGATGTCGGCGGTGACGCGCTCGCCTAGCCACGAGACGGTGAAAAAGCGCGCCGCGGTGGCCAACGCCAGCACGGTGGCGACGCCGAACAGCGCCAGGAAGGTGGCGTCGACGTGACGGATGCTGCGCGCGCCGGCGGCGGCGCCGAATCCGAGGTCGATCATCTGCTTGAACGCGTAGGGGATCGCCAGCGTCGAGGCGGCGGCCACCACCAGCGCGATTGCGGCGAGGAAGAACTGGCGGCGGTACGGCCGCAGGAAGGGCAACAGGCCCTTGAATGCGGCGAGGCTGCCTTTGCGGCTTGGTTCGGTCTGCGTGCTGCTGGTGGCGCTGTTGGTCATCGTGTGGGTCGGTTGTTCGTATTTGTTTTAAAGAGTCATCGGCTTGTCGTAGCCCGTCATTTCAAGATAGCCGTGCCCGGCCGGCTTGCCGTCGCGCGTGACCGTGACCGCGCCTTCCCAATACACGGAGCCGGTCGAGCGCCGCGCGTCGAGTTCCTGGTCGTCCTGCAAGGGCTTGATGCTCCAGCTGGCGGTACCGGTGACGAGGGTGGTCGCGACCGGGTAGACGGCATTGGTGCGCGGCGACTTCCAGCGCGCCTGCGGGGTGAAACTGACCTGGTCCGGCAAATACTGGGTGACCTTGCCGGACGCATCCCGCAAGGCCGCGTGCGCCCACAGTTTACCACCTTGTTTGCTGCGAATCTGGAAAGCCATCAGCGCGGAGCCGTCGGCCAGGTTGGCGCCGATCCAGTCCCAGCCCGCGGCGTCCGGATCGAGCGCCTGGCTGGACCACTCGTGATCGAGCCAGGCGCTGCCCGTAACCGGCGTGGGCGCCGCGCTGCCGCGGCCGGCCAGGCCGCTTACCTTGAGCTGCGGCTCGCTGTAGTAGTAGCTCGCCTGCGCCGGCCGCGGCCCCTTGCGCGAGTAGCCCTGCTCGCCCTGCACCAGCAGCGGGCCGGTTGGGGCGAGGCGCAGTTCGAGCGTCAGTTCGGTCGACTTGATGCTGACCGTGTAGACGCCGTCGGCGCCGCGCCGCATGCGCCAGTCGTCCAGTTTCAGGTCGGTGGCGCCGGTTTTGGCGTACGCCAGGCCGAAGCCTTCGCGCGCGCTGCGCTGGTCGTGCACCAGGCGCCCGAGCGCCGGGTCGGACAGGGCGGCGTGGCCGATCACCAGCTGCGTGGGTGCGAAAGCGCTGGGATTGGCGTCGTCGTGGCCGGTGCGGCTGCGAAAAAAAGTGACCTGGAAGCCGAGCGGCTTGCCGTCGGCGCCATCGAGCCAGCCGGTGACGTACCACCACTCGGTCTTGAAGGCGGGATGGGCGCCGAAATCGGCCGGGAAGGCCAGCGCGCGGCCGGCCAGCACCGGCGCGAACACGGGCGCGGCGGCCTGGCAGAGCTGACAGCAGCAGGCCAGCATCAGCAGCAGCAGCAAGGCGGGCAGGCGGCGCATCACCAGTCCTCCCTGACGGCGCGAATCGGCCCGCCCGACAAGGCGTAGCGGCCGGAGACGAGGGCGGTGAGCACCGACGCCACCAGCAGCAAGGTGGCGACGCTGGCCAGCAGGCCCCACGGCAGGTGCAGCTGCATGGTCCAGTGGAACGACTGCGGGTTAACGACGAAGACCAGGATCAGGCTGATGAGCAGGCCGAGCACGAAGCCGCAGGCCACGCCGAGCGCGGTCAGCGCGCCGCCTTCGAGGGCGAGGATGCGCAGCACCTGGGCGCGGGTGACGCCGACGTGGCGCAGCATGCCGAATTCGCGGGCGCGTGCCAGGGTCTGCGCCGAGAAGGTGGCGGCCACGCCGGACAGGCCGATGGCAATCGCGATCGCCTCGAGCAGATAGGTGACGGCGAAGCTGCGGTCGAAGATTTTCAGGCTCATGGCGCGGATCTGGCCGGGCTGGGCGAATTGGAGGGCGGCGCCGAACGGCAGGGCGCGCACGCGCCGCATGACCTGGTCGGCCGTCACGCCCGGCCGGGTCCAGACGGCGGCGTCGCTCACTTCGAGGTCGCCGGTCAGCGCGCGGTAGTCGGCCAGGCGCAGCTGGATGGCGCCGGATTGATTGGCGTAGTCGCGCCAGGCGCCGGCGACGAAAAACTGGTGCAGCCGGCCGTTGAGCGGCACCGCCAGCTGGCCGCCGACCTTGACGCCGTACAGGTCAAGCATCGCTTCCGACACCCAGGCCGGCATCGCGCCGGCCGGCGGCGCGGCGGTGCGGCCGACCAGCACCATCGCTTTGCCGGGATCGGCGGCGTCGACGTCGCGCGCGATCAGGCTCACGGCCGGACGGGCCGGATCGAGCGAGACGGGGCGCGAACGGAGGAACTGCACGCGTGCCACGCCGTCGGCGCCGGCCAGCGCGGCCTGCTGGGGCGGCCCGAGCGAGGTGGTGTTGCCGGCGACGGCGTTGCGGACGTACAGGTCGGCCGGCAGGATCTGCACCAGCCAGTCGTCGACCGAGACGCGAAAGCTCGACACCATGATCGCCATCGCCACCATCAGGCTGAAGCTCGAGAGCACGCCGCCGAGCGCGATGGCGGCCTGGCCGGAAGCGTTGGCCAGGCGCGCCAGGGTCAGCGCCGGCACCGGCCGCTGCCAGGCGCGCGCCATGGCGAACCGGTTGACGGCGCCGAACACGCCGGCGGCGACGCGCGGCATCATGCCGATGCCGCCGATCAGCAGCAGGGCGATGGCGAGGTAGCCGAGGATCGGCAGCGCGAAGATCGGCGGCGCGCGCGAGAGCAGGGCGGCCAGTGCCAGGCAGGCGAGCGACGGCCAGATGCGCGCCAGGCCGGACAGCGCCGCCTCGTCGCTGCCGGATTTCAAGGCGACGGCCGGCGCCGCGCGCGCCGCCTCGAGCGCGGGCGCGAGGCAACCGAGCAAGGCGACGCCGAGGCCGAGGGCGAAGAAGACCGCGGCGGCGACCGGCGTGAAGTGCACCGTCGGCTGCACGCCGCTGAAGATGCCGGCGCCGAGGTCGGCGCCGAAGAAGCGCAGCGCGGTGGCGGCCAGCGCGTAGCCGCCGGCGATACCCAGCGCGGCGCCAAGGATGCCCAGGCTGGCCCCTTCGAGCAGCACCTGGCCGAGCAGCTGGCGCCGTTCGACGCCGAGCACGCGCAACAGCGCGAACTGGCTGCGGCGCCGGATCACCGACAGCGCCTGGGTCGAAAACACCAGGAAGGCGCCGGTGAACAGCGCCACCAGCGCGAGCACGGTGAGGTTGACGCGGTAGGCGCGGCTGAGGGTGTTGGTGCGGCTGTCCTGGTCCGGGTCGTTCGGCTGGGCGACCTGGAAGCGGCCGGGGAAGTCGGCCTCCAGTTCGTGCGCCAGGTCGCGCTCGAAGCGGGCGCGGTCGACGCCTTCGCGCAGTTTGAGGTCGATGCGCGAGAGTTTGCCGAGTTGGCGGAAGCGCCACTGGGCCGCGCCGATGTCCATCACGCCGATGCGCTGGCCGGCGCGGGCGCGCAGCAAGGGGCCGGCCACGCGCAGGGGGAAGTCGGTGGTGCCGGCGCGCAGCGTGATGGCGCCGCCGGCGGCGCTGTGCAGCCACGCCATCGCCGCCGGCGACAGGAATACGGCGTCATCGGCCAGCACGTCGAACGGCTTGTCGGCGGCCGGGATGCCGAGCAGGTCGGGCGAGATGGCGCCGGCGCGAAACGGGTCGATGCCGATGATTTTCAGCGCGCCGCGCGCGCCCGGCACGCCGGCGTCGAGTTCGAGCACGGGCGAGGCCAGCGCGACGCCTTCGCGCTGCGCCAGGCGCGGGTAGATCGCCTCGTCGAACAGCGGCTCGCGCCCGGTCAGCTGGATGTCGGCCTGGCCGGCCAGGCTCTGCACCGCGGCCGAAAATTCATTGAAGGCGGCCGCGTTGATCAGGTGGATGGCGAAGCCCATCGCCACGCCGACCGCGATGGCAGCGATGGCCAGCAGTGCGCGCACCGGGTGGGCGCGCCATTCGCCGAGCAGCAGCCAGCGCGACAGCAGGGCCGGGCCGGTCACAACACCTTGCCGGGGTTCATGATGCCGAGCGGGTCGAGCGCCGCTTTGATGGCGCGCATCATGTCCAGTTCAACCTTCGATTTGTAGCGCACCAGGTCGTCGCGCTTGAGGGCGCCGATGCCGTGTTCGGCCGAGATCGAGCCGTTGCAGGCGTCGACGCCGTCGTGCACGATGCGGTTGATGGCGTCCTGGTTGGCGAGGAACTGGTCATGCGGCTGGCCGTCCGGCGGGGCGACGTTGTAGTGCAGGTTGCCGTCGCCGAGGTGGCCGAAGCAGACCACCTGGCAGGCCGGGAACTGCTGCTGCAGGGTGGCGTCGGTGCTGTCGATGAAGTCGGCGATGCTCGACACCGGCAGCGAGATGTCGTGCTTGATGTTCTTGCCGGCCGCCGCCTGCGCCAGCGGGATGTGCTCGCGCAGGTGCCACAGCGCGCGCGACTGGGCGTTCGAGGTGGCCAGCACGGCGTCGTCGGCCAGGTCGCGTTCGACCGCCTGCTCGAGCGCCTGTTCGATCAGGTTGACGGCGTGGCGTTCCGATTCGCTGCTCGACACTTCCAGCAGCACGTACTGCGGGTGGCGCTTGACGAACGGCGTGGGCAGGTGCGGGAAGTGGGTCGCCACCAGCCGCAGGCAGAAGTCGGACATCAGCTCGAAGCCGGTCAGGCTGGCGCCGCAATGGTCCTGCATCAGGTTCAGCAGCGCCAGCGCGTCGCGCGGGCTGGCCAGCGCCACCAGCGCGGTGATCGCGCCTTTCGGCTGCGGGAACAGCTTGAGCACGGCGCCGGTGATGACGCCGAGCGTGCCTTCGGCGCCGATGAACAGGTCGCGCAGGTCGTAGCCGGTGTTGTCCTTGCGCAGGCCGCGCAGGCCGCTCCAGACTTCGCCGTGCGGCGTCACCACTTCGAGGCCCAGGCACAGTTCGCGCGCGTTGCCGTACCTGAGCACCGCGGTGCCGCCGGCGTTGGTCGACAGGTTGCCGCCGATGGTGCAGCTGCCTTCGGCCGCCAGCGACAGCGGGAACAGGCAGCCCTGGTCGGCGGCGGCCTGCTGGATGTCGTGCAGCACGCAGCCGGCGTCCACGGTGATGGTGCGGTTGACGGTGTCGAGCGCGCGGATGCGGCGCATGCGCGACAGCGACAGCACGACGGCGGCGCCGCTGGCGTCAGGCACGCTGCCGAGCACCAGGCCGGTGCGCCCGCCCTGCGGCACCAGCGCGATGCGCGCATCGGCGCAGGCGCGCACCAGTTGCGCGACCTGCGCCGGATCGGCGGGGCGCAGCACCGCCAGGGCGCGGCCGGTAAAGCGGCCACGCCAGTCGGTCAGGTAGGGCGCGCAGTCCGCCGCGGCCGTCAGGACGTAGTCGGCGCCGGCGATCTGGCAGCAGCGCTGCAGGAAATCAGCACTCATTCTTGGCCGCTTTGACCTTGTCGAGCAGTTCCTTGGCGAGCTTCTTGGCGGCTTTTTTGTAAGGCCGCAGGTACAACAGCGCGCACAGGAAGTAGATGCACACGAGCGCCGTTTCGCCCATCGCCATGTAGCGCGAGAGCGCGACGGTGTCGCTCCAGGCGCGCACCACGCCTTCGGTAAAGTACAGCAGGATCAGCATCGACGACCATTGCAAGGTGTAGATGTCGCGCTTGATGACGCCGCCCAGCGGGATCAGCAGCGGCACCGCCTTGAGCGCGAGGAAGGAGCCGCCCGGGTGCAGCGGCGCGACCAGCGTTTCCCATGCCACCAGCCAGGCGATCAGGATCGCCAGGCTGGCGATGGCGCCGAGGTGGAAGACTTTTTGCTGTTCCATCAGCGTGCTCCTTGCAGGCTGGCGGCGGTCAGCGCGAGGCGCCGGCCGAGCGCGATCGCCAAACGTTTTTCATCATCGGTGACGGCCTTGTCGCCGTCGATGCCTGACCAGTGGGTGGCGCCGTACGGGCTGCCGCCGCTGGAGGTGGTCATCAGTTCCGGATGCGTGTAGGGCAGGCCCATCACCAGCATGCCGTGGTGGAGCAGCGGGATCATCATGGACAGCAGGGTCGATTCCTGGCCGCCGTGCAGGCTGCCGGTGGACGTAAAGACGACCGCCGGCTTGCCTGCCAGGGTGCCGGCCAGCCACTCGGCGGCGGTGCCGTCGAGGAAGTACTTGAGCGCCGACGCCATGTTGCCGAAGCGGGTGGGCGAACCGAGCGCCAGGCCGGCGCATTCGGCCAGGTCGAGCGCGTCGACGTAGGGCGCGCCGCTGGCCGGGATCTCGGGCGCGGTCGCTTCCGTCACGGTCGAGATGGCGGGCACGGTGCGCAGGCGCGCGTCGGCGCCGGGAACGCTTTCGATTCCCTGGGCGATGAATTCGGCCAACTTGCGGGTGGCGCCGTGACGCGAGTAGTACAACACGAGAATAATCGGATTGGTTGGGTTCATCATTGGTATTATAGGGTGCTTTACCCTCTGAGATAAGCGCACGGATGCTTTCGAAAACAGTGCACACACTTTCCCGCTCGACCAGCGAGATGATCCACGTGAGCGTCGACATGGTGCGCGGGCTGACCTGGAGCGAGGCGCGCGACCTGTTCCTGTTCGCGCGGCGCCGGCTCACCGAGGAGCGCTTGCCGCAGGTGGCCGGCAGCCTGACGTTTACCACCACGCTCGCGCTGGTGCCGCTGCTGACCATCGTGCTGGCGATCTTCACCACCTTTCCCGTGTTTAGCACCTTGCGCGCGTCGCTCGAGAACTACTTCGTGCAGACCGTGATGCCGCGGGGGATATCGAATACCATCATCGGCAACCTGACCCAGTTCGCCAGCAAGGCGACGCGGCTGTCGGCGGTGGGGGCGGTCGCGCTGTTGTTCACATCGAGCGCGATGATGGGGATGGTCGAGCGCGCGTTCAACCAGATCTGGCGCGTCAAGCGCACCCGCCCGCTGGCGCAGCGCGTGCTGATGTACTGGGCGCTGCTCACGCTCGGACCGTTGTTGTTCGGCCTGTCGCTGACGGTGACGTCGCAGCTGTTCATGGCCACCAACGATGTGATGCGCGCGGTGCCGTTCCTCGGCGCGCTGTTCTATACGGCGCTGTCGGTGGCGCTCACCACCGGCGCCTACACGCTGCTGTACATGACGGTGCCGAACCGCTTCGTCGACTGGCGCGACGCCGCATGGGGCGGGCTGGTGGCGGCGCTGGCGTTTGAAATCGCCAAGCGCCTGTTCGGTGTGTTCATTCGGCAGTTCCCGAACTACACGATCATCTACGGCGCGCTGGCGGCGCTGCCGCTGTTTTTGTTATGGCTGTATTTGTCGTGGATGATCACGCTGGTGGGCGCGCTGATCACCGCCGCGCTGCCGGTGGTGAAGTACGAGCGCTGGTGGTACGAGCCGGTCGCCGGTGGCGCGTTTGTCGATGCGATGGCGATCCTGAAAGTGCTGCACGGCGGCGCGGTGGTGAGCGACTCGGCGCTGGTGTCGAGCGCGGCGATCCGGGCGCATACGCGCATCGGCTATGACGAGATGGGCATGCTGCTTGAGCAGATGGTGACGGTGGGCTGGGTGGGCCGGCTCAGGGCCGATGTGACGCTGCGTTCGCGCTGGGGCAAGCGGGTACGCGAGAGCGATGATAACTGGGTGTTGCTGATCAATCCGGAGAAGCTGCGGCTGGCCGAGGTGTATCGCCTGTTCGTGTTCGGCGGCGAGCCGGTCGATGTGGGGGCGGCGCGCGACCTCGATCCGGGTTCGCCGATGACGCTCGATAGCGGCGCGCTGGCGCGGCAGGTGGAGGCGGCGGTTGAACAGGGTTTGGGGCAGACGCTGGCGGAGCAGTTTGGCCGCTGAGGTGCGGTGGGCGGGGCGGATATTGGGGCGTGTGAAGAACCTAGTGTCTTTTATTGCTGTTTGTACTGAGAGTTGCGATGAGTCGGCACCCAAGTATTTGTGGTGGCAAGTCACGAGTTGCCAAACCTGGTGCAATCCATTGTTCTGAAGACGCGCGCCAGAACAATGAAGGGCGGCGCGAACGATCAACGCCAGTAAGCTACTCAGCTCTTGAAAATCTTCAGCAATGTCACCGCCGGGGACGCCGAGCCGATCTTGCGGTTTGCTTGAGCCGCCTCGAGGACCTCCACAAGTTGATCATATTTGTCGGCTTGTCTGTCGTCCAGGTTGGTCATATTCATATTCCAGCGCGGAAAAGTACGGAAGCTTGCCGGCTCGTTGTACAGTATGCGCGAATTTTTGTGCCGGGGATCTCGTTCGATTTTCTTGTAAAGCTCTGCGAGCGTAGATGCCGGGCCTTCCAATACTTGCAAGAACCACCCGCCGTTGTAAAACAAGCTACCTGTGACATCGAGTGGTCCATTGTTTGACTTAGCTTTTTCTTGGATCGCGGAGAGATCGTCGGGAGACATCTTGCGCACAGCTTGACTCATGTAAACAAGTTGGTTAATTGACATTTATTTTCCTTTTGTGTTGGATGAAAGGAGTGAAAACAGCTTCGTTCGGTCTTTATTGTCCAGGACAAATAATATCCCTCGGAAACGAATAATGCAACCTGCACATGTATGCAGGCCAAATTTTGCACACTGTTGGAGATTGCGCCAGCGGAGGCGCGTCACGATTGGATTCTGCGAGAAATGAACATTGTCAATTGTGTGGGTACTATTGACACAAACTCTGGGGCCTTGCGCTTAGGGCGCTTCCAGATGGCAGGAATTAATGGCTGTGGAATATTACTCTGTTAGTTGGGTTGTCCATGACGCGACCATGCTTATGTGGCTGTAACAGTCAGCCTACGGCGCGTCATTAAAAATTGCACTGCTGGCAAGATTGCCGTTCACCTCATTTCGTACGCCTGATCTCAGGCGTGAGTTAGGCGTCTCGGAAATCCTGGCGCCAAGTCGCATGCGCGCCCCTCCGGCTTTGCGCAGTGTTCGGCCGTGCTCGAGAATCCTGGGCATTCTTGCGCTTACTGCAGGTTGGGCGCCGGGGCGCGTACCGCCTCGTGCTTGACACTAAGGGGCAACAGATTGGCTGTCTGGGGTGCCTGGGTTGGCCCCGCTGCCGGTCCGGGCGGTGCCGCCCGAGATGCCCTCGCTTCGCAGGCCCGGATATTGTGGCAAGCCATCGCCGAGGACGTTCCAGGGCAGCCGATAGCCTGTAAAGGTGTGGTCGGCCGGCGCCATCGCTTCGGGATGATCCAGACTGCACAGAGTGACGTCTATCTCCCCCGGCATGGCGTCGTTACGGTAGCTAATTGCAGTGCCGCAGGCATCGCAGAACGTGCGAATTACGTGCGCGCTGGAACGGAACTCGGCCGGTATGCCGAGCAGAAGCCGGAAATCGTCAAGCGCCACCGTGAACCATGACACCGCCGGCGCGCCGGTCGCGCGCCGACAACTCGGACAATGGCAGGTGGTCTTGTTGTAGGCCTCACCTGTGATTTGATAGCGCACTTCGCCGCAAAAACATCCGCCGGTCCAAGTCATGATTGCTCCCGAAAGTGTAGGCACAGTATAGATCCGGCGCGTCGTCCGCAGTGATCGTCAGCAGATTCGTGCGGGCAAATGATGGCTCCGACGCATCAGCGACTGTCATTCGCATCAGTCCCGGTCCGGCGCTCCCAAGGGGAAAAGGTGCCGATACGGCCGCGCTTCTTCCACCGCCCGCGCAAAGGATGGGCGGGCAAGCAATCGCGTGCGGTAGGCGCGCAGCGCAGGGAACGCCGCGGGGATAGGATCGACCCAGTCCGCATAGAACAGGGCGGGTGCGGCCGCGCAGTCGGCCAGTGTGAAGTGCGCGCCGGCAGCCCAGAGTTTGCCGGCAAGCTGAGCTTCCAGCCAGGCGTAGGCGAGACCCAGCTTTTCCTTGGCATGGGCCATGGCATCTTCTTGCTTCGCGGGATCGCCCGTCAGCGCGCCGCCCACCGCATGTTGCATTGGACTCATTACGTGCAGGTCGAAAAAACGGTCGAGGAAGCGCACATCCAGCGCGGACATCGGGTCCTCGGGCAACAGTCGTACCGGACCGGGATGCGTCAGCTGCAGGTATTCAATGATGATGCTGGTCTCGACGACGCTGTGTTGGTTGTCGACCAGTAGCGGAAACTTTCTCAGCGGCCAGCGCTGCAGCCATGCCGCCGCATGCTGTGGCGTGTCTGGACCGAGACAACGGAATTCGAAGGGGGTGTCGTTTTCGTACAGCGCAATAAGGACTTTCTGCGTGTACGAGGAGAAGGGGTGACCGTAGAGGGCTAGCGACATGGTTGTGGTCTCCTGATGGCAAATTGCGGAGGCATCGTATTGAACATTCTTGTGATCGCGCCAGACGTGCTGGAGCGATACTCGGATCGGAAATGATGGCAGAAAGGCAGCTATAGTCTCATTGAATCGGGTATCACGGCTATACTTTTGCTTACCCGTATGCGTGCGGGTGCCGGTTGCATCGTGCCAATTGATGCGTTGGGCAATGGCGCGACGATCGCGCGGAAAATCGGGCAGTCTGCATGGTGCTAACGCTGTTTTGGTCATCCATAGGAGAATGAAAATGGTCAGCAAGAATACGGTTTGTCTTTGGTTTAACGGCGATGCGGTGGACGCTGCGCACTTTTATGCGGAGACGTTTCCGGATAGCTCGGTGGGCGCAATCTTTCGCGCGCCTAGTGACTATCCTGCGGGTAAGCAGGGCGATATCTTGACGGTGGAGTTCACCGTGATGGGCGTGCCATGTATCGGGTTGAACGGCGGACCGATGTTCAAGCATAGCGAGGCGTTTTCTTTTCAGGTTGCGACTGATGATCAGGCGGAAACTGACCGCTTGTGGAATGCCATTGTCGGTAACGGCGGACAGGAGAGCTCGTGTGGATGGTGCAGGGATAAGTGGGGGTTGTCGTGGCAGATTACGCCGCGCGTGCTGACGACGGCGATCGCTGATCCTGATCGGGAAGTTGCCAGGCGCGCGTTTGAGGCGATGATGCAGATGGGGAAGATCGATGTGGCCGGGATTGAGGCGGCTGTGCGCGGTTGAGGCGGATTTTATCGGGAACTTGCGTTTGGCTCGGGGGCTGTAGCGCTGGGGTCAGGTCGAACATTCGAACATTTGAAGTGCCAAATGTCCGAATGTCCTCACCTGACCCCCTGCCATTGTCAGCGCTGATCTGCCACTTTACCAGGTCAGCTTTCCGGTCAGCATTTGCCAGTACATGATCCAGTCGGCGCGGAACGAGTACAGCGGTTGGGCGAACGACGCCGGCCGGTTGTGCTCGAAGAAGAAGTGGCCGACCCAGGCGCCGCCGTAGCCCATCACCAGCGCCGCCAGCAGCCACCAAGGGTTGTGCGTGGCGATCAGCAGCGCCAGGCCCGCCAGCGCACCGGTCGAGCCGATGAAGTGGGTGCGCCGGCAGATGCGGTCGGCGTGCTGCGTCAGGTAGAACGGGTAGAACTCGGCGAAGCTGGCTATCCTTGCGTTCATGCGTCTCTCCAGGTCTCAGGCGCCCGCGGTGGCGAAAGCGAACAGTGCGTCGAGCACCGCGCCGGGCTGCTCGACCATCAGCGCGTGGCCGGCGTCGACCTGGACGATTTTGCCATGCGGGACCGCCGCGGTCAGCATTTTTGTCGAGCGCGCCGGCGTCATCATGTCCTTGCTGCCGAATATGAACAGGGCAGGGCAGGCCAGCGCGCGCGCCGCCGCGTCGCCGCCGGCGTAGGCGTTGCAGGCGCTGAAGTCGGTGTGGAACAGCTGCGCCGGATTGATGGCCGACATGCGCTGCATCAGCCGGCGCGAGGCGCCCATCGCGCTCACGCCTGCCAGCGGGCAGAGCGGGTTTTGCGCCAGCATCGAGTGCGACCAGATGTTGACCATGTCGATCGCCGACGGCTCGTTGCTGCGCGAGGTCTCGAGCAGCGCATCCGACACTTTCATCGGGTAAGTGGTGCCGAGCATGGCCAGCTTGCTGACCCGCTGCGGCGCCAGTTGGCTGGCCGCCAGCGCGATCAGCGATCCCATGCTGTGGCCGACCAGCATGGCGCGCTCGACACCGGCGGCATCGAGCACCGCCAGCAGCCAGGTGGCCATCGCTTCGACGCTGGTCTTGGCCGCACCCTTGCTGCGGCCGTGGCCGGGCAGGTCGACCGCCAGCACGTTGAAGCCGTGGTGGGCAAAGTAGCGGGTCTGCAGGATCCACACCGAGTGGTCGTTCTGGGCGCCGTGGATGAACACCACGGTCGGTCGCGCCGGATCGAACTGTTTGCCGCCGGTGTAGCAGTAGGCCTGGCAGCCTTCGACGTCGAGGATCATGTCAGGCGCCTTTCTGCGACAGCTTGAGGCCGCGCGCGAGGTCGCCGATCAGGTCGTCGACGTTTTCCAGGCCAACCGACAGGCGCATCGTGCCTTCGGTGATGCCGGCGGCGGCCAGCTGCTCGGTCGGCACGCGGAAGTGGGTGGTCGAGGCGGGATGGATCACCAGCGACTTGGCGTCGCCGACGTTGGCCAGGTGCGAGAACACCTGCAGCGCGTCGACGAAGCGGCGGCCGGCGGCGCGGTCGCCTTTGAGGCTGAACGAGAACACTGCGCCGCAACCCTTCGGCAGCAGCGTCTTGGCCAGTTCGTAGTCGGGATGGCTGTCGAGTTCGGGATACGAGACCGATTCGACGGCCGGATTGGCGAGCAAAAATTCGACCACCTTGCGCGTGTTGGCGACGTGCCGGTCCATGCGCAGGCTGAGCGTTTCGATGCCTTGCAATACGGCGAAGGCGTTGTGCGGACTCATGACGGCGCCAAAGTCGCGCAGGCCTTCGCGGCGCGCGCGCAGGGCGAACGGCGCCACCGTCGACTCTTCGGCGAACACCATGCCGTGGAAGCCTTCGTACGGTTCGCACAGTTCGGCGAAGCGGCCGCTTTGTTCGTAGGCGGCCTGCCAGTCGAAGGTGCCGCCGTCAACCAGCAGGCCGCCGATCGCGGTGCCGTGCCCGCACAGGAACTTGGTGGCCGAGTGGAACACCAGGTCGGCGCCGTGATCGAAGGGGCGCAGCAAGTACGGCGTGGTGAAGGTCGAGTCGAGCATCAGCGGCAGGTGGCTGGTGTGCGCAATGTCGGCGACGCGGGCGATGTCGAGCACGTCGAGGCCGGGATTGCCGAGCGTCTCGGCGAACAGCACCTTGGTGTTCGGCCGGATCGCGGCGCGCCAGGCGGCGTGGTCGCGCGGGTCGACGAAGGTGGTCTCGATGCCGAAGCGCTTGAGCGTGTAGGCGAGCATGTTGTGCGAGCCGCCGTACAGCGCGCGCGAGGCGACGATGTGCGAGCCGGCGCCGGCGATGGTGGCCAGGCCCAGGTGCATCGCGGCCTGGCCGCTGGCGGTGGCAATGCCGGCCACGCCGCCTTCGAGCGCGGCGATGCGTTCTTCCAGCACCGCGTTGGTCGGATTGGAGATGCGCGAGTAGACGTGGCCGGCGCGCTCCATGTTGAACAGCGACGCGGCGTGGTCGGAATCCTTGAATGCGAACGAGGATGTGAAGTAGAGCGGCGTGGCGCGCGCGCCGGTGGTCGGATCGGGCGTGCTGCCGGCATGCAGCGACATGGTGTCGAAGCCGGGGTACTGGGGACCGCTCATGGTGATCTCGTCGTGTGGTAAAAGGATGGGGCGAATCGTAGCACCGATTACCGGTTTTGCGCACCTGTGGCCGGCCGGCATGGCCGCGCATCGATACTCAGGGCGCCTGCGCTGCAGGACCGGTGGACTTTGATTATTCGCAACGCTGGATTTTTTGCCACGCATAGGCTACATTCGATACGTGCCTGATACCTACGCAATCAGCCTTACCAACATCAGCAAACAAAGGATGGCCATCATGAAAGTATCTGAAATCCTCCAAGTGAAGGGCAACATCCTTTACACCGCAACACCCGAGATGGCGCTGGTCGACGCGGTCTATACCATGGCCGAGAAGGACATCGGCTCGCTGGTGGTGATGGAGTTTGGCGACCTGGTCGGCATGCTGACATTTCGCGAAGTGATCAAAGTGCTGCACAAGAACGGCGGCGCAGTCGGCGCCGGCACCGTGCGCAAGCACATGGACGACCATCCGATCACGGTCACGCCCGATACCGAAGTCAATGAGGTGCGCCGCATGATGCTCGAGAAGCATGCGCGCTACCTGCCGGTGATGAACGCCAAGACCTTGCTCGGCGTGATCTCGTTCTACGACGTCGCCAAGGCGGTGCTGGAGGCGCAAAGCTTCGAGAACCGTATGCTCAAGGCGTATATCCGCGACTGGCCGGCCGAGGCCGAACAGGACGACTAAGCAAGCCGACTAAGCACGCCGACTAAGCACGCCGACTAAGCACGCCGACTAAGCACGCCGACTAAGCAAGCCGCCGTCGCTCTGCGCGGGCGACGACGGGGCTGAAGCCGGATGCGTCGGATCAGGCGGCGCGCGTCTGCGTGTTCTGTTGCAGCCAGTCGTACAGGCCGGGCGGCGTCATCGGCCGCGCAAACAGGAAGCCCTGCGCCATCGGACAGCCCAGCGCCGTCAGGATCTGCGCCTGGCGTTCGTCCTCGACTCCTTCGGCCACCACCGACAAGCCCAGGTTGCGGCCCAGCTGGATCACCATTTCGGCGATGCTGCTGCCGCGCGACGAGTCGGTGATTTCGGTGACGAAGGCGCGGTCGATCTTGAGCCGGTCGATCTGCAGCCGCTGCAGGTACGACAGCGACGAGAAGCCGGTGCCGAAATCGTCGATCGCGATCGACACGCCGGTGTGCTTGACCTCGGCGAGCATCTGGATCAGCAGGTCGGGTTCTTCCATCGCCATCGATTCGGTGATTTCCAGTTCGACGTATTCGGGCGGCGCGCCGCTGTCCTCGAGCGCCGAGCGCAGCATGGCGAGGAAGAACGGGTGGCGGAACTGCACCTGCGAGACGTTGACCGACATGGTGAAGTCGTGGTGGCCGGCCGCGCGCAGGCGCACCAGTTCGGCGCAGGCGCTGCGCAGCACGAATTCGCCGATCTCGATGATCAGGCCCGAATATTCGGCGATCGGGATGAAGCGCACCGGCGAAATGAACTGGCCAGCGGCGTTCTGCCAGCGCAGCAGCGCTTCGGCGCCCACCGGACGGCGCGTGTTCAGGTCGATCTGCGGCTGGTAGACGACGAACAGCTCGTCCCTGGCGAAGCCGGTGCGCAGCGCATGCATCATGTGCACCCGCTCGCGGATTTCGACGCCCATGCTGCGCGAGAAGTAGAAGTGGCCGGTACGCTGCTGCATCTTGGCACGCTTGAGCGCGATGTCGGCATCCTTGAGCGCGTCGGCGCCGCTGCCGTCATGCTCGGCCAGGCGCACCAGGCCGAGCGTGGCCGACAGCTGCACATCCTGGCCGTCGATCGAGAACGGCGTCTGGAACAGTTCGAGGATCTTGTCGGGGTTGACCGCGTCGGCGTCGCCAAGCACGCTGAAGATGTCGCCGCCGATGCGCGCCACCGTCAGGTGCCGGCCCAGGCGCGCCTGCAGCCGGCCGGCCACGGCGACGAGCAGCAGGTCGCCGAACTGGTGGCCGAGCGCGTCGTTGGTTTCGGCGAAGTGGTCGAGGTCGACCAGCGACAGCGTGGTGCCGGCACGTCCCGGTCCCTCCAGCGTGGCGTCGAGGATCTCGATCAGGCGGGTGCGGTTGGGCAGCTGCGAGAGCTGGTCGTAGAAGGCGGCGTTGTGCAGGTGCGCGACCAGTTCGACGTTTTCGAGGCCGACGGCGACGTTGCTGCAGAAGACGTCGAGCAGGCGTTTTTCGATCTCGCCGAGCGGGCGCGCCAGCCGCACGAAGGCGGCAAAATCGCGGCTCGACTTGCTGCCGAAGTAGAGCGCGGCGAAGTCGGTGTCGAACACGCTGGCACGCTGCGACAAGGTGCGCCCGATCGCGGCGAACGCGCGCGCGTCGTCGTCGCTGCCCAGCATGCCGCCACCGAGCCGGCAAAACGAGCCGGCGCAGGCGAGCACCTTGAGCTGCGGCGCGCGGCCGTCGGTGTGCTCATGGACGCAGAGCACGCCGTCCGCTTCGGTGTCGAGCACGTCGGCGACCTGGGTCAACACGCCGGAGGCGAAGTCCTTCACGCCGTGCAGCGACATCAGTTCGGTGCTGGCGCGCACGATCTGGTCGAGCCCGCGCCGGCTGCTGTTGATGGCGCGGATCTGCTGGTAGGAGCGGATCGCCGCCGTGACGGTGGTGTAGAGCTTGATGCGGGTCAGTTCGGACTTGGTCTTGTAGTCGTTGATGTCGAAATCGCGGATGGCGTCGATTTCCGGCGCGTAGCCGGGCTGCCCGGTGCGCAGGATGATGCGCACGTCGGTCAGCTTGAGCGTCTCGCGGATGTAGCGCACCAGGTGCAGGCCGGCATCGTCCTGTTCCATGACGACGTCGAGCAGGATGACGGCGATGTCGGCCTCGTGGCGCAGCATCTCGCGCGCCTGGGCGGCCGAATAGGCATGCACGAACTGGAGCGGGCGGTGCTGCATGTCGAGATTGCCGAGCGCAAACGTGGTCGTCGAGTGGACGTCTTCGTCATCGTCGACGATCATCACGCGCCAGACCGCGCCGGCCGCATCGCCAGTGCCGGCGACTGCTTGCTCATCCAGAAATACCAGGTCGTCGTGATCGTCCTCGAAGTTTTCTAAGGGCGTACTCGATGGGGACATGTGTGGCTTCTCCAGATTCACTCGGTATTGGGGCATCTTCAGTATATAGCGGATTGCGGCAAGCGAGGGCAATTCCATCTCTTGCGCATAAAAGTTGCGCATAAAAACTTGGGACCGGGTAACACATTTGCGACATTGCGCGGCCGCGGCGACGAGCCCGCGGGCGGCCGCGCGGCAGCGGTTTCGGCGGCCGGCCGTGCAAGGGCGCGGCGGACTGGTAGAATTGACGCTTCCGCCACTCACACTCATCCCCATGTCCGGCAACTCATTTGGCAAGCTGTTTTCAGTCACCACGTTCGGTGAATCGCACGGCCCGGCGATCGGTTGCGTCATCGACGGCTGCCCGCCCGGCCTGGCGCTGTCGGAAGCGGACATCCAGCCCGAACTCGACCGGCGCAAGCCGGGCACCTCGCGCCACGTCACGCAGCGCCAGGAGTCCGACACGGTGCAGATCCTGTCGGGCGTCTACCAGGGGCTCACCACCGGCACCCCGATCGCGCTGCTGATTCCCAACGAGGACCAGCGCAGCAAGGACTACGGCAACATCGCCGAGAGCTTCCGGCCCGGCCACGCCGACTACACCTACTGGCACAAGTACGGCGTGCGCGATCCGCGCGGCGGCGGGCGCTCGTCGGCGCGGCTGACCGCGCCGGTGGTCGGCGCCGCCGCCATCGCCAAGAAATGGCTGCACCAGCAGTACGGCACGGTCTTCATGGGCTGCATGAGCCAGCTGGGCGATATCGCGGTGCCGTTCGAGGGCTGGGAACATGTCGCCGGCAACCCGTTCTTCGCCGCCACCGGCGACGCCGCGCTGATCGCGCGCATGGAGGCGGCGATGGATGAACTGCGCCGCGCCGGCGACTCGATCGGCGCGCGCATCGACGTCGTCGCCCGCAACGTGCCGGTCGGGCTGGGCCAGCCGATCTACGACAAGCTCGATGCCGACATTGCCTACGCGATGATGGGCATCAATGCGGTCAAGGGCATCGAAATCGGCGCCGGCTTCCGGTCGGTCGCGCAAAAGGGCTCGGAGCACGGCGACGAACTGACGCCGCAGGGTTTTGTCGGCAACAACGCCGGCGGCATGTTGGGCGGCATTTCGACCGGCCAGGACATCACGGTATCGATCGCCATCAAGCCCACGTCGTCGATCCGCACGCCGCGCCGCTCGATCGACAAGGACGGCAACCCGGTGATGGTCGAGACGTTCGGCCGCCACGACCCGTGCGTGGGCATCCGCGCCACCCCGATCGCCGAGGCGATGCTGGCGCTGGTGCTGATGGACCACGCGCTGATGCGGCGCGCCCAGTGCGGCGACGTGCGCGTGAGCACGCCCGACATCGCCAAGGCGCAATAACCCCCGGGGTCAGTGCCGGCATTCGTACACGGCCTCTTCAGTTCTGGGCCGGCGGAGTCGCCTACAGACCAGCTCGTGTCTGGATGCCGGCACTGACCCCCGGGGTTCGCAGACCAGCTCGTGTCTGGATGCCGGCACTGACCCCCGGGGTTCGTTCAGCTTGCGCGCCCGGCGATGCCGACCAGTTCGACCTGCTTGCGCCGCTCGACGCTGCGCACCA
>JARXKM010000390.1:2479-4211 GCA_030272785.1 Pseudomonadota bacterium | reverse complement strand
AGGCGAGGAATAGGGCCACAGAGACGAGCGTATTAAGTTACGGTGAAACGCGGTAACCTCCACCTGGAGCAATCCCAAATAGGCACGCGTTGAGGCGGCTCGCGGAGCGTGCGGGTAGGGAGCTTGAGCGCAGGAGCAATTCTGCGCCTAGAGGAATGGCTGTCATAGCGGGCGTGCGCAAGCACAACCGCCGTAACAAAATCCGGCCTATCGGCCTGCTTCACTTCTGAATTTTCGGCCCCGGCCGCACAAGCGTGCGTGCACGGGCCGCCTGGGGACTGCTCATGAAACAGTACATCCTCGCCCTCGACCAGGGCACCACCAGTTCGCGCGCCATCCTGTTCGACCATGGCGGCCGGCTGTGCGGCAGCGCCCAGCGCGAATTCCCCCAGCATTTCCCGCAGCCCGGCTGGGTCGAGCACGACGCCGCCGACATCTGGGACAGCCAGCTCGCCTGCGCGCGCCAGGTGTTGCGCGAGTCCGCCGTGGCGGCCGGCCAGGTGGCCGGCATCGGCATCGCCAACCAGCGCGAAACGACCATCGTCTGGGACCGCCGCAGCGGACAGCCGATCGGCCCGGCCATCGTCTGGCAGGACCGCCGCACCGCCGACGCCTGCGAGCGGCTGCGCGCGCAGGGCCAGGCCGGCCTGATCCAGGAGCTCACCGGCCTCGAACTGGACGCCTATTTCTCCGCCACCAAGCTGGCCTGGCTGCTCGATCACGTCGCCGGCGCCCGCGCGCGCGCCGCGCGCGGCGAGCTCGCCTTCGGCACGGTCGACAGCTGGCTGGTGTTCAAGCTCACCGGGCGCCACGTCACCGACGTCGGCAACGCCGCGCGCACGATGCTGTTCAACATCCGCACGATGGACTGGGACGCGCACCTGCTCGCGCTGTTCGACATTCCGGTCGAGGTGCTGCCGCAGCTCGTCTCCAGTGCCGAGGTGGTCGGCCATACCGACCCGGCCTGGTTCGGCCAGCCGATCGCGGTGGCCGGCATGGCCGGCGACCAGCAGGCCGCCACCTTCGGCCAGGCCTGCCACCGGCCGGGCATGGTGAAAAACACCTACGGCACCGGCTGCTTCATGCTGATGCATGCCGGCGCCCAGCCGGCCGTCTCGCGCAACCGGCTGCTCAGCACCGTCGGCTGGCGCATCGACGGCGCCACCGACTACCTGCTCGAAGGCAGCGTGTTCATGGGCGGCGCCACCGTGCAGTGGCTGCGCGACGGGCTCGGCATCATCGAGCGCTCGAGCGACGTCGAGGAGCTCGCGCTCAGCGTGCCCGACAACGGCGGCGTGCTGCTGGTGCCGGCGTTCGCCGGGCTCGGCGCGCCGCACTGGGATCCGTACGCGCGCGGCACCCTGGTCGGCATGACGCGCGGCAGCGGGCGCGGCCACATCGCCCGCGCCGCGCTCGAGGCGATCGCCTACCAGAGCGCCGAATTGCTGGCGGCGATGCAGAACGACGCCACCTGCGCGGTGACGCAAGTGCGCGCCGACGGCGGCGCCGCGCGCAACGATTTGCTGATGCAGTTCCAGGCCGATCTGCTCGGCGTGCCGGTGGTGCGGCCGCAGGTGACCGAGACGACGGCGCTCGGCGCCGCCTGGCTGGCCGGGCTGGCGCTGGGGTTCTGGGAATCGCGCGAGGAGATCGCCGCGCAGTGGCAGGCGCAGCGCCAGTTCGACCCGGCGATGTCGGCCGACCGGCGTGCCAGCCTGCTGGCGACGTGGGC
>JARXKM010000390.1:0-2379 GCA_030272785.1 Pseudomonadota bacterium | reverse complement strand
CGCCGCTAAAACCCGATCCGCCCCTTGCCCGGCGCCGGCTTGAGCCGGATGTCGTCCGCCCTGACCGCGGCGCGGCCCGCCGCCACCGCGTAGCCCAGGCTGTCGAGCAGCGTCTTGCGCATCTCGCGCGGCGCCACCGCCGCCAGCTTGTCGATGGCGGCGTCGTCCAGCCGCGCGGCGAACCTGCCCAGGTTGAGCTCGCGCAGCAGCGCGCCGTAGATGCGCTGGGCGATGCCGGCCGCCTGGTCCGGCGTCGGCGCCGGCACTTCGTACACCGCCATCCGGTTCAGCAGCGGCGCCGGGATGCCGTCGGTGCGGTTGGCCGTCAGCACCCAGAAGATCTGGCTGGCGTCGATCTCGATGTCGATGTACTCGTCGCGAAACACCCGCGCGGTCTCCGGTTCGAGCAGTTGGTACAAGGCGGCCAGCGGGTCCGACTGCGCCGAGCCGCTGGCCTTTTCGACCTCGTCGAGCACCACCACCGGGTTGGCAAACTGCCCGCGCACCAGCCGCTCGGCGACCTTGCCGCACTTGGCCCCCTTCCAGCTGGCCGAACTGCCGGTGATGACGAAGCCGGCCGACAGCGCGTTCATGCTGATCAGTTCGCAGTCGGTCTGCATCGCCTTGGCCAGCCGGCGCGCGAAATGGGTCTTGCCCACGCCCGGGTCGCCCAGCAGCAGGATCGGCATCACGTTGAAACCGCCGTCGCCGGCGTGCGCCAGCCCCAGGTAGCGCGTCAGGTCGCCCAGCACTTCGTCGAAATTCGGGCATTCCTCGGCCAGCGGCGCCAGCGCGGAGCTCGACGACGGCGTGGTGACGAAGCGCTCGCCGCCGTGGTCGAGCATGCGCTCGTAGAACGCCTCGAGCTCGGGCGAGCGGCCCTTGCTGCGCTCGAGCGCACCCTGGACGTCGGCCAGGTCGTACACGGCGCGGGTGCGGGCCAGGGTGATGCTCACGCTTTCCTCCGATCCAGATGCGGCCGCGGCGACGCCGGCTGCCGCGACGGCACCCGCATTCGCTCGGCCTTCGAGCCTATCGTACGCCCGGGCGCCGCTTCACGCAATGCCGGCGCGTGCGCGCCGGATGTTGCGAGAAGTTAAACACAGAACATTTATTTTTACCCATATTAAACGGGAAATTGGCCTTGTATAGATGAGAAGGCACATTCACTGTCTTTGATAAGTGCCTAATTTATCGACGTATTTTCACTTTATCCTACTTCAGGGATGTGCGCTAAGTCATTGACTTCATTGGCAAATTTCCCATTTTCCTATTGGAAACCGCTTGACCATGGGGAATGCTTCCTCTAAAGTGGGCAACAGTGTGGAAATGTGTCGTTTTGTGGGAGGAAAATATGTCTCCCAGCGCGCAAACTAAGACCATCCATCAAACTCTAAGCTAGGTACCTATCCGTGTTTCAAGGCGCGTCCGCAATTAATCTCGATGCGAAAGGCAGGATGTCGATCCCCGCCAAGCACCGCGACGCACTCGCAGTTCAGTGCGAAGGCCGCCTCACGCTTACCAAGCACCCTCATGGCTGCCTGCTGTTCTTTCCGCGCCCGGTGTGGGAATCGCACCGCGAGCAAATCGCCGCCTGGCCCATGTCGGCCCGCGCATGGCAGCGCATTTTCCTCGGAAATGCCTGCGATGTCGAGATGGACGGCGCCGGCCGCATTCTCATCTCGCCCGAGTTGCGTGCCGCCGTCGGCCTGGCCAAGGACGTGATGTTGCTCGGCATGGGTTCGCACTTCGAAATCTGGGATGCCGCCAGGCTCAACGACGACGAGCAGCAAGCCGTCGCCGGCGGCATGCCCGATGTCTTGTCCAATTTCTCGTTCTGAAGGCGCCGCGATGACCCAAGTGGCGGTGCCTGAATTTCAGCATCGGACGGTGCTGCTGGACGAAGCGGTCGACGCGCTCGACCTGGCCGGCGCGCGCGCCGACGGTATCTATATAGACGGCACCTTCGGCCGCGGCGGCCACAGCCGCCTGATCCTGTCGCGCCTGGGCCCGCACGGGCGCCTGTTCGGCTTCGACAAGGACCTGCAGGCGATCGCCACCGCCGGCCAGATCGCCGACCGCCGTTTCGAGATCGTCCACGACAGTTTCGCCACCATGCGCAGCGCGCTGGCGGCGCGCGGCATCGCGCAAGTCGACGGCATCCTGCTCGACCTCGGCATTTCGTCGCCGCAGGTGGACGATGCGGCGCGCGGTTTCAGTTTTCGCAACGACGGCCCGCTCGACATGCGCATGGACACCACGCGCGGCATGTCGGCGGCGCAGTGGCTGGCCATCGAAACCGAACAACAACTGGAAAAGGTGATACGCGATTATGGGGAAGAACGGTTTGCTTTTCAGATTGCAAAGGCGATTGTTGCT
>JARXKM010000389.1 GCA_030272785.1 Pseudomonadota bacterium | reverse complement strand
GGCTGCGCCTGGCCGGCGTCGACCACCTGCACACCGGCACCGCGGTCGGCAAGCTGGAAGGCGACCCGATGACGGTGCAGGGCTACTACAACATCTGCCGCGACACCCACACCCGCGTCGATCTCGAACGCGGCATCTTCTTCGACCAGGACTGGGGCGGCCTGCGCAAGGTGATGCCGGTGGCCTCCGGCGGCATCCACGCCGGCCAGATGCACCAGCTGCTCGACCTGTTCGGCGACGACGTCGTGCTGCAGTTCGGCGGCGGTACCATCGGCCACCCGCAGGGCATCCAGGCCGGCGCCGTGGCGAACCGGGTCGCGCTCGAGGCGATGGTGTTGGCGCGCAACGAGGGCCGCGACATCAAGAACGAAGGCGCGCAGATCCTGCGCGACGCCGCCCAGTGGTGCAGCCCGCTGCGCGCCGCGCTCGATACCTGGGGCGAAATCTCGTTCAACTACGCCTCGACCGATACGTCCGATTTCAGCCCGACCGCGTCGGTTTCCTGATCCACCACCGCACTTCTGCCACCGAGGAACATCATGCGCATCACACAAGGCACCTTTTCTTTCCTGCCCGACCTGACGGACGAGCAAATCAGCAAGCAGATCGCCTACTGCCTGGCCAAGGGCTGGGCCATGGCGGTCGAATACACCGACGATCCGCATCCGCGCAACACCTACTGGGAGATGTTCGGCCCGCCGATGTTCGACGTCCACCTGCCGGCGCCGGTGATGGCCGCCCTGGCCGACTGCCGCGCCACCTTCGCGCAGCACTACATCCGCCTGACCGCGTTCGATTCGAGCCAGGGCGTCGAGTCGCTGGTGATGGCCTTCATCGTCAACCGGCCGGCGGTCGAACCGGGCTTCCGGCTGGTGCGCCACGAGCAGGCCGGCCGCGCCATCCGCTACACCATCGAGAGCTATGCGGTCCAGGCGCAGCCGGAAGGGGCGCGCTACTGAAGGCGCACCGGACATCGCACCCGCACCAGAACCGCACCACCGCAAAGAGGCTGACCATGAACCCGAGCATAGTGACAAGCGCCGCGCCACCAAATCCCTTCAGCTGTGCGCTGGCCGCATCCGGCATCGCCGAGCTGATCGCGCAGCTCGAGCGCGAACTGGTCGGCCTGGCGCCGGTCAAGCGGCGCATCGCCGACATCGCCGCGCTGCTGTTGGTCGACAAGATGCGCGCCGAGCATGGCCTCAAGGGCGGCGCGCCCAGCCTGCACATGTGCTTCTCGGGCAACCCGGGCACCGGCAAGACCACCGTCGCGCTGCGCATGGCATCGATCTTGCATCGTCTCGGCTATGTGCGCAAGGGCCACCTCGTCAGCGTTACCCGCGACGACCTGGTCGGCCAGTACATCGGCCACACCGCGCCCAAGACGCGCGAAGTGCTCAAGCGCGCGATGGGCGGGGTGCTGTTCATCGACGAGGCGTACTACCTGTACCGGCCGGAGAACGAGCGCGATTACGGCCAGGAGGCTATCGAGATCCTGCTGCAGGCGATGGAGAACCAGCGCGACGACCTGGTGGTGATCCTGGCCGGCTACAAGCAGCACATGGACCGCTTCTTCGCCTCCAATCCGGGGCTGTCGTCGCGCATCGCGCACCACATCGACTTTCCCGATTTCGGGATCGACGAGCTGGCGCGCATCGCCGACCTGATGCTCGAGACGATGCACTACCGCTTCGACCATGAGGCGGCCGAGGTGTTCGGCCGCTACCTGGCCAAGCGCATGGCGCAGCCGCATTTCGCCAATGCGCGAAGCGTGCGCAATGCGCTCGACCGGGCCCGCCTGCGGCACGCCTCGCGCCTGCTGCACGACCCGCTCAGCGTGGCCGACCTGGCCACCTTGAGCACCATTACCGCACCCGACCTGCTGGCCAGCCGCGTGTTCGACGCGCCGGCCGAAGCGGCCCCACAGCAAGAGGAATCGCCATGTTGAAAGCCCTGATTTTCGATGTCGACGGCACCCTGGCCGACACCGAGAGCACCCACCGCGCCGCCTTCAACGCCACCTTCGCCGAGGTCGGCATGGACTGGCACTGGAGCGAATCGCTGTACGCCGGCCTGCTCGACGTCGCCGGCGGCAAGGAGCGCATCCTGTACTACTGGAACCTGGTCGACCCGCTCGAGGCGCGCGGGCCGCAGGTGCGCGCCACCGTCGAGCGCATCCACGCCATCAAGACGCGCCACTACGAAGCGTTGCTCGGCGCCGGCGGTCCGCCGCTGCGGCCCGGCGTGCTGCGCCTGCTGCGCGAGGCGCACGCCGACGGCCTGGCGCTGGCGATCGCCACCACCACCACGCCGGCCAATATCGACGCGCTGCTGGCGCCGGCGCTGGGGCCGCGCTGGCGCAGCCTGTTCGCCAGCGTCTGCGACGGCGAACGGATCGCCAACAAGAAGCCGGCGCCGGACGTCTACCTGGCGGCGCTGCGCGAACTGGGCGTCGAAGCGCACCACTGCCTGGCATTCGAGGATTCGGAAAACGGCCTGCGCGCGGCGCGCGCGGCCGGCATCGCCACCGTCGTCACGCCGACCGCCTACACGCTCGGCCACCAGTTCGGCGGCGCCCTGCGCGTGCTGGCGCACCTGGGCGAGCCGGCGCTGCCGCTGGCCGGGCCACTGGCGGGATCGCAGCGCCGCTGGGTCGACCTGGCCGCACTGCGCGCATGGCACCGCGGCGCCACCCTGGCGGCGGCATGAACGCGCCCGCACGCGCCGTGCGGCTGGCGCCGTCGATCCTGTCGGCCGACTTCGCCCGGCTCGGCGAGCAGGTGCGCGCGATCGAGGCGGCCGGCGCCGACCTGGTCCACGTCGACGTGATGGACAACCACTATGTGCCGAATCTGACCATCGGTCCGCTGGTGTGTGCCGCCATCGCACCACATGTGACGATCCCGCTCGACGTGCACCTGATGGTCGAACCGGTCGACACCTTGATCCCGCTGTTCGCCCAGGCCGGCGCCAGCCTGATCAGTTTTCACCCGGAAGCGAGCCGCCACGTCGACCGCACCCTCGCGCTGATCCGCGCGCATGGCTGCCGCGCCGGCCTGGCGCTGAACCCGGCCACCCCGCTCGCGGTGCTCGACCATGTGATGGACAAGCTCGACATGATCTTGCTGATGAGCGTGAACCCCGGCTTCGGCGGCCAGGCCTTCATCGACGCCACCCTGCCCAAACTGGCCGCGGTGCGGCGCCGCATCGACGCCCACTGCGCGGCCGGCGGCGCGCCGATCTGGCTGCAGGTCGACGGCGGCGTCAAGCTCGACAACATCGGCGCGATCGCCGCCGCCGGCGCCGACACCTTCGTGGCCGGCAGCGCGGTGTTCGGCGCGCCCGACGCGGACGGCGGCTACCACCAGATCATGGGGCGGCTGCGCGACGCGGCCCGCCTCGGCACAACAACATCGTCATAACCTTGGAGACCGCCATGCCACTCAGCTTGCACCGCACCACCCTGACCCAGTTCCTGATCGAGGAACGGCGCCGCTACCCGCACGCCAGCGGCGACTTCAATAGCCTGCTGCTGAACGTCGCGCTGGCCTGCAAGAGCATCGCCCGCGCGGTCGCTTTCGGCGCCCTCGGCGGCGTGCTCGGCAACGCCGGCGGCGCCGCCGGCAGCGTCAACGTCCAGGGCGAAGCCCAGAAGACGCTCGACGTGCTGAGCAACGAAACGTTCCTCCACGTGACCGAATGGGGCGGCCAGCTCGCCGCCATGGCGTCCGAGGAAATGGCGGACCCGTACCAGATCCCGGCCCAGTTCCCGAAGGGTAAATACCTGCTGGTGTTCGACCCGCTCGACGGCTCCTCCAACATCGACGTCAACGTCTCGGTGGGCAGCATCTTTTCGGTGCTGCGCGCGCCCGACGGCATCGACCAGCCCGACCAGGCGGCGTTCCTGCAGCCGGGCACCGAGCAGGTGGCCGCCGGCTACGCCATCTACGGCCCGTCGACCATGCTGGTGCTCACCGTCGGCAACGGCGTGAACGGCTTCACCCTGGACCCGAACCTGGGCGAATTCATCCTCACCCATCCGTCCATGCAGGTGCCGCCCGACACCGAGGAATTCGCCATCAACGCCTCCAACAGCCGCTTCTGGGGCGCGCCGATCAAGCGCTACGTCGACGAGTGCCTGGCCGGCCGCGGCGGCCCGCGCGGCAAGGACTTCAACATGCGCTGGATCGCCTCGATGGTGGCCGAGGCGCACCGCATCCTG
>JARXKM010000388.1 GCA_030272785.1 Pseudomonadota bacterium | reverse complement strand
TACCGGCGTCGCCACCTGGACCACCGACCGCGTCGACTTGTATTTTTCCGACTAGGGATGCTATCCCCCTGACGCCGCGCAATCCACGGCGTCGCTCTTTGTGCACGGCCAGCCTTGCGCACCCGGCGAGCGCGCCACGCGGTACCCCGCAATCAAACTTCCGAAGCGAGCCAGTTGCGCTATGATTTGAACGGCAAAAGCGGCCCCCGCTGTAGTGAACACGGGGCGCGTTCAACATGCATACAACGGCGAGCGACATGAACCATCGATGGGAAACGCCAGCAAGTGTCTGGCTCGAAGACGCAAGCAGCGGCCAGTTCGAACTGGCAGCGAGCGAAGGCTTGTCGCGCATCGACTGGCAAGGGCAGGCGCGCGCCCGCCTGCCGGATGTCGCCCACCTGCTCGGCGCCTCGCTGCAGGCCGCCTGCCGCTGCGCGCCAATCTACCCCGAAGGCTTCGCGTTCTGTCCGACCTGCGGACGGCCGCTCGACAAGCTGGCCGGCACGCTCAAGTCGCAGCCCGACTGGTGGGGCCCCTGGTCCGATCAATTCCTGCCGCGCCACGTGCCGCATGGCCTGCCGGTGACGTCGCTCGCGCTCGGCGACGCGCTCGAGGAGCGGCCCGCCGCGCCGGCCATCGGCCGCTACGAAACGAGCATGCCGGCGCCGCCCAACGCGCAGTGCGTGTTCGCCGCCGGCTGCTACGGCTTCCCGGTCCAGCGCCTGCTGGCGCTGGCCTACACGCGCAACGTGCTGCAGTACTGGGATCCGCTGGCGCAGCTGTGGCACGTGATGACGCCGGAAGAGCATAGCGCCGACCTGACCTTCAGCGGTTCGGCCTACGGCTGGCTGCCGGTGGCCAATCCGCGCCGCGGCGAAGTGGCGCTGGTGCCGACCGACAAAGGCCTGTGCCGGCTGTGGATCAATCCCGTCAGCGAAACCTGCCGCGCCGAATCGGTGTTCGACGCCGCGCTGGCGAGCGCGCCGGGCGCGCTGCGCCGCCACGTGGCCTGCCTGTTTACCAGCGCTTCCGGCACGCGCCTGTGGAGCGCGCTGAGCGACGGCACGCAGGTCGAACTGCTCGATTGCGGCGGCGCGCCGGCGGCCGGCTGGATGCGTCCGATCAGCTACGACGGCCGGCTGCTCTGGCTGCACCAGCTGGGCCAGTTGACCTGGCAGCCGGGCACGCCGCCGCAGTGGATCGCCTGGCCGGCCGGCTTCGCGCCGCGCCTCGAATTCGGCGGTCCGACCCAGAGCCGCGACGGCCGCCTGTGGCACATCGGCCACGTCGACCAGGGCTACGCCTTCATCGAGCTGGGCAAGGAAAATCCGCAGTCCGAGCCGATCAGCGGCGCGCGCCTCGGCTTCGCCAATTTCCTGTTCCGGCGCGGCCATGCGGTGGTCAACGAACCGTGGGAAGTCGAGAACGTCGAGGACCTGCACGAAGACGACGACCTGGTGCTGCCGCTGCTGCGCGGCTTCAACAACAACCGCAGCGAGCCGAGCGGCCTGGTACTGCGCTTTCACAAATACACCGGCCGCGCCGAAGAAGCGCTGGCCGGGCGCACCATCGCCCGCGCGACGGTCGAATGGATCGGCCGGCGCAACGTCATCCTCGATGAACTGGTGCGCCTGGTGCGCCCGCTCGAATGCACGCCGTTCATCTACGATCGCTGCCTGTGGCTGCACCATCCGGACTGGAACCAGGTCCGCGGCTGGCGCCTGGAAGCGCTGCCATGAAGGCCGGCTTGCTCACCGCCGCCGGCCTGGCCGCGCTGTTGTGCGCTGGCGGGCCGGCGTGCGCCGGCTCGCAGGTGTTCCTGGTGCAGAATTCAGGCTGGATGGCGCCGTTCTACACCGATCCGGCCTCGCAGTACAAGCCGCTGGTGGCCGAACTGGTGATGGCGGCGACCGAACCGGGCGACCTGATGGTGCTCGCCTCGTTCAACCAGAGCCTGCCCGGCGCGCCGTCGCCGAAAGCGCTGCTGTCGCTGAGGGTGGGCGCGGCCACGCGCGGCGAGGTCAACGCCGCGCTGGCCGGCCTGCAGCCGGCCAAAAAACCGGGCAGCAGCGCACTGGCCGACACCGACCTGGGCGAGGCGGTCGGCGCCGCCATCGGCACCGCGCTGGCCGGCAAGCCCGGCCTGGTATGGCTGTTTACGAACAACCGCAACAGCCCGAACAACGACCAGGCCACCGCGCTGCGCAACCGCGAATTTTACGCATTGATCCACCAGGGCGGCACCATCAGCAAGGCGCTCGCCTTCCCGCTGAAAATGCCGGTGCAGGGCGAGCACTATCGCGCCAACGGCCTGATGGTGTATGTGTTCGCCGTCGGCGAGCAGGGCGGGCGCGAGCTCGATCGCCTGATTGCGTCGGGCCGCATCCAGAACGTCATCACCGAGCCGCCGGCGCGCCTCAAGCCGCTCGACCGCGATACCGTGCGGCTGGTGCCGCGCCGCGTCGACGATGCGCCCGGCGTGTCGTTCTCGATGGCGCCGGGCGGCATGCTGCGCGCCGACGTCGACTCGGACGCGCGCACGCCGGCGGCGAAAATCGGCTGGAACCTCGAGAACACGATGTACCCGTACACCATCGTCAGCGCCCGCATCGTCGCTCGTTCGGTGCTGGCGCAGCAGGACCGCCCGATCGCGCTCGCCAGCGATAAGGTCAGCGCCCTGGCGCCAGGCAAGAGCGCGCCGCTGTCGTCGGTGATGCAGCTGCCGGTGGCGCAGCTGCCGGGCAAGTGGTCGGCCAAGGCGATCGGTTCGGCCGGTTCGGCCTACGTCCTGCCGGGCCAGATCGAGCTGCAGCTGAGCGAGCAGCGCCTCGAACTGTCGCAGGCGTTCCGCCAGCGCATGGCGGCGCTGTTCCCGGGCGACCCGCTGCCGGACATCTTCACGCCGCCGGCGCAGGTGCACGGCTCGAGCGCGCTGCTGCCGATCGAAGTGCGGGTGCACTACGGCGTCGCGCCGCTGGTGGCGCTGATCGGCGCCGGCCTGGCGCTGGTGGCCGCGCTGGGCGGCGCCGCGCTGGCCTACGGCCGTCCGCGCCGCACCTGGCTGACGGTGGAGGGCGAGCTGCGCACCGTGCACACCCGCGCCGGCGTCACCCAGCCGGTGTTCGACAAGGCGGGCAACAAGGTCGCCCAGTTGAAGACCACCCTGTTCGGCCATCAGCTGATCGACCTGCGCGAAGGTGCGCAGGTGCGGCTGGGCCGCTGACGATTTATTGAACCTCCCGCCGAACCCGACGTCGAATCTCAAGGAACCACACGACATGCAAAAAGACCAGGTCCCCGCATCCGCACCCACCGCCGATCCCGGCTTCAAGCTGCCCGACCAGGCGGCCAGTGCGCCCGCCGCCGATGCCGCGCCGAAACCGGCCGCCGGCACCGACGCCGGCACGCCGATCGAGGTCGCGCCGGCCGCCGCGCCGGTGCCGACCGATACGTCGACGCGCGACCTGGCGATCGGCGGCGCCGCGTTCGTGATCCTGCTGGTGATCTATTTTTTCGTCCGCAACGCCTACGTACATCACCTGGTGGTGCGGCGGGTGGCGCCGTCGTCGGCCGGCAGCGCCGGCTGGCTGATGTTCGTCGGCCTGTGCTTCCTGAGCGCGGCGGCGGTACTGGCGATCATCAACGCCAGCAAGTTCCTCACCTTCGCCGTCACCGGGCCGCTGGTGGCGGTCGGCCTGATCGCGCTGGTGGCGACACTGTTCATCGGCCGTCGCTGATCCAATCAACTGAAAGCTGAGAGCACCACATGGCAGAATTTCCCAACACCGCAAGCGCCGACAAGAAGGCCGAACTGAAGGTCGACCTGCGACCGACCCTGTTCATCGGCGCCGGCGGCACCGGCATGGAAGTGATGATGCGGATCCGCCGGCGCATCATGTCGGAGGTGTGGAACCGGCATAACCCGACGCGCGTCGAATCGATCGCCGAGTTCCCGGTCGCGCGCTTCCTGCACTTCGACCTGGACAACCATGCCATCATCGACGAAGGCAAGTCGCTGCGCACCGACCCGTGGTACGAACTGGTCAAGCTGACCGACGAGGAGCGCCTGGTCGAGCCGCTCGACCTGGCGCAGTACCACGAGTCGGACGACAGCCTGGCGCGCTTTCCGCTGATCGAATCGTGGATGCCGCTGCGGCCGAAAAAACTGCGCTCGCTCGGCATCGATCCGTCCAAGGGCGCAGGCCAGATCCGCGCGCTGGCGCGGCTGTAC
>JARXKM010000387.1 GCA_030272785.1 Pseudomonadota bacterium | reverse complement strand
CGCGCCAGTACGACGTGATCGAGATTCGCCGCATCTGGAGCTTCGACATGGCGATTCGCCTGCAGTGATGCCGAAGCCCTGCCGCGTCATTGCCAGCGGCGCAGATGGGGTGAGTCAAAGTCCAGCGTGGCGAGCGCCCCATGCGCATCGTCGGAGAGGCGCCATACCTGTTCGGCTGCCAGCATCGCGACCAGTTCGCACCCTTCCCGATATCCGAGCAAGAACTCGCGCTGCAGACGCGACACCGGTCCATACACGACCGCTCGTCCATGCTGGATGTAACGGCGGCCGATAAATTCGACGGCGGCCACGAACAGCGCGGCGCCGGCCCCGGCTCCCGCAAGCGCGGGCGGGGGCGGGGGTGGGGGCGACAAGCGGTCCGCCTGCGCCCTCGCCAACACCATCATTAACAGCGCCGAGCCTCCTGCCAGCAGCATCTTGCGCCGGCCCGCATTCACATTCGCCTTCATCGTCAACCTTTCCACACTGAGGTGCGGCGACAGTACCGCCTGAATGCGTCAATATGGGACGTTGTCCGCCAAGGCGTCCCAAGTTGTCGCTGCCGGCGTGGACAATGCGAACACCATAACTCGAGCGCCGCCATGACTCCTGAAACCACTATTGACGCCGCCGTCGCCTTGATTCGCTCGGCCGACGGCATCCTGATCACTGCCGGCGCCGGCATGGGCGTCGATTCCGGCTTGCCCGATTTTCGTGGCAACGAAGGGTTCTGGAATGCCTATCCGGCACTCAGGTCGGCCGGTATTCCATTTCACGAAATCGCCAACCCTGCCAGTTTCCACGACCAGCCACGACGCGGCTGGGGCTTCTACGGCCATCGCCTTCAGCTGTACCGCGACACGCTGCCGCACGAAGGATTCGCGATCTTGCTGGCGCTGGCCGATTCGAAGCCGAACGCCTGTTTCGTCTATACCAGCAACGTCGACGGCCAGTTCCAACAGGCCGGCTACGCGCCGGAGCGCATCGTCGAATGCCACGGTTCGATCCACCACTTTCAATGTCTGTCGCGCTGCTCGGATGAACTCTGGCCCGCCGATGCGCGCATCGCCGCGGTCGATCCGGCCACCGGCCTGATGAGCGAGCCGCTGCCGCACTGTCCCCGCTGCGGCGGCCTGGCGCGGCCCAACATCCTCATGTTCAACGATTCCGAATGGATCTCCGATCGCGCCGACCGCCAGCTAGCACGCTTTGAGGCATGGCGCGGCAGCGTCGACCGGATGGTCGTCATCGAAGTGGGCGCAGGCGTGGATATCCCGTCCGTGCGCCGCATGAGCGAACGACAAGGGGCGCCGCTGGTGCGCATCAATCCACGCGCGCCCGTCGTCGCGCGCGGGCACGGCGTCGGCCTGCCGCTGCGTGCACTGGAGGCGCTGCGCGCGATCGACGCGCTGTGGACACCGTCATGATCATCCGCCGCGCTGGTCAAAATGTGTCGGCCCACTGGTCCCAGAATCCCGGTGCATCGTGGTCGGCATTTTCCATCGCGCGGGCTAGCGTCAGCAGCATGAAACGCACCGAGGCGAGCTTCATGCTGCCGTCCGGGTGTTCAAGCGCATCCCGCAGCAGGCAGTACAGCGGCAAGGTTTCGTCGAAAGGCACGTCGACGTACACCTGGCCGCGATACGATTCCATGCGACGGATGTTCGCCCACGGCCCACAAGGCTGCCAGATGATGCCGTGCGTATCGAGCCAGGTCAGCAACTGGTCGCGGGCGACATCGCGTTCGTAGCGGTAAGCGGCTGCGCTGGCGCGCTCCTCCGGATGGAATTCGAGGTATAAGACGGCGCGCTGCCTGGCGCGGGCGATGGCGTCGATATGCTGAAGAAGTATCACGGTCGGTCCTTGGTCTGGGTCATATATTTCCAAATGGCAACTAACCGGCTTATACTACTGGACGACAACGACAGCTTGCGACGCGCATCCCTCATGGCACCAAAAGGCAAACAAGGCACCGAACTGACACTGGCACGCAGGATACGGTTGCTCGACCGCCTGCCCATCAATAATGGCGCCGGCAACGGTCTGACGGCGCAGGAACTGACCGATTATCTTTGCGCCAATAAATACCCGTGCGGCATTCGCACCGTCGAACGCGACCTGTCGGCCCTCGACAACGACGCCGATGGCTGGGGCGCAATAGGTGTCCGCCTGTATCGCGACCTCGACAGCGGTGGCAGGGCGGCGCGCTGGAGTCACGCCGAGGACAGCAAGGCGCAACTGTTGAAAGCGCTCAGCCGCGAAGACGCCTTGCTGCTCAGCTTGCTTGCGCAGGAACTCGGTTTTTTCATGCCGACTTCAGTCAACTCGACCCTCGCGAAATTTTTGCAATCGTCCGAGCGCGTGCTTTCATTGCCGGGAAATCAGCGCCAATCGGGCTTTCGCGACCGGATCCGTATCCTCCCCGATGGTCCGATGTTGATGCCGCCGCCAGTCAATCCGCAGCACCTGCAGGAGATCAACGAGGCACTGCTGCGCGAAGAGCAAATCGACATGACGTATCGCCCGTCGAGCGACAAGATCGCCAAACGGTACCGCCTGCATCCGGTCGGACTGGTCAAGCAAGGCTTGTTCTTCTATCTGCTGGCGGTCAAGGATCAGCACGCGCTGCGCGCGCAGCCGGTCATCATCCAGACCTTCCGCGTCGACCGCATCGACGCGGTCGCGCGGCGCGTGCAGGAATCCGCGGCGCGCGGCTTGCCCAGCCTGGCCGCGGCGATCGACGGCGGCGCCTTGCAGTTCTTCCAGGAAGGATTGATCAGCCTGAGGCTGCAGTTCGCCGCCTGCGAGGCGGGCACAGCCCTCAGTCAAAGTTACCGGGAGGCGCCCCTGTCGGACGACCAGGCCATCATCACCCACGCTGACGGCACACTGGAACTGCGCGCCACCGTGCGCGACTCGGTGCAACTGCTGTCCATGCTGCAAGGAAAAGCGCGCCTGATGCGGGTGGTCGAACCCGCCACGCTCAGGAACAAGATCCAACAGTGGGTGCAGCAAGCGCTCGCGTTTCAGAACGACAACGTTTGAACGCGATCGCACCGCCCCATTCTTTTCGTTAATCCTCCACTCGAAGTTCTCATGAACAAAATAGATTTTCTGAACGGCGATACCGCCGATTTCACCGCGTGGTTGGGCGAAGTCATTGCCGGCACCAAGCCACTGCATTTCACCTACGCCCCTGGCACGGCAGGTGTGGATGACACATTGGCGGCCGCAAAAAATCGCTACTGCTGGCCGAAAAAAATGACTGTCATCGACACCCCCGCAAGCGTCATTACGCTCACCAGGAATTCCAGCCTGCAGCGGAATCAGCTGGTGCTTGACGAGCTTTCCAATGGCATTCGGGATTGCCTGGCGGCGAAGCGGCCCGATGAGGACGCGCTGGCCGGCTGGGTCCGTGCGATCATGGTCTGGGGCGGTGTCTACACAGAGACGAAGAATGGCGGCGGCAATGCCGGCTGGCTCAAAGAAAACCGCGCAACGCTCGCCGCTTACCTGACACGGATATTGCCAGCGCTGAGCGACGCCAGCGGCAATCTGCCGAATCCTGAAGGCGACCTGCGTTCGAATGCCGGGACGACCAAGGTGCATGCACTGATACTGGCGGATTTCGTTATTTATGACAGCCGGGTAGCTGCCGCATTGGCATGGCTGGTCAAAAAATGGGCCAGCGAACACGACGTTTCACCGGTCGTTGAACACTTGCGTTTCGCTTGCATGAAAGCGAACACGTCTCCCAGCAGATCGAAGCCACGCTCGCCGGACCCGGACATTTTTCCGTATTTCGCCGCGACTGGCCACATCCGCAACCATCGCAAGCACGCCACCTGGAACTTGCGCGCCAACTGGGTATTGCGCGCGGCGTTGGACAAAGCGATACACAGCGCCGGCGGTAAATCAGCGCTCAGTTTTCAGTCGGTGCGCGACGTCGAAGCCGCGCTGTTCATGATGGGAGAAAATCTCGAGCACGCGCTGGCCGCGGCCTGATCGCGATCGCCGCAACATCACGTTCGACATCGTTAGCGTAGCGGTATTTGCACGCCGTTATTTCAACTTTGACACCAAGGTAAAATATGGTTCCGAGCAAACTCAAGCTTGGTCCTCCACGCACCATGGGCTGATGTCCACCGCCAGGCGGCGCGATGGCGTGTAAAACATTGATTCAATATGGGAAACGCAGCCGCATGAATGTTTATCGTTTTCTGATGTATGGCGT
>JARXKM010000052.1 GCA_030272785.1 Pseudomonadota bacterium | reverse complement strand
CGGCGGTATCAGCTGTATTTAGTAGACCAGGGCACATCACCGGTCTCGCTGAACGCGGCCATTACCGGCCTGAAGTTCTTCTTTGACATAACGGCCGACCATCCAGAATTGATGGCCAAGATACGCCCGGTGCGCGTGCCGCGCACCCTTCCAGTGATACTCAGCCGTGAAGAAGTCAGTCGCCTGATCATCGCCGCCGGCAATCTCAAGCATCAAACGGCGCTCGCGCTGGCCTACGCCACGGGACTGCGCGCGAGCGAGGTTGTCGCCCTCAGGGTCGCCGATATCGACAGCGAACGCATGACGCTGCGCGTGGAGCAAGGCAAGGGCCAGAAGGACCGCTACGCCATGCTCGCGCCGGTGTTGCTCGAACGCCTGCGCGTGTGGTGGCGTGTGGCACGCGCCCAGGGCAAGATGCCAGACGGCGGCTGGCTATTTCCCGGGCTCAATCCCATCAATCAGCTCAGCACGCGACAGCTCAACCGCGCCATCCATGCGGCGGCGCACGAGGCCCGAATCGGTAAAAACGTCTCGATGCATACGCTTCGCCATAGCTTTGCCACTCACCTGCTGGAACAGAAGGTGGATATCCGTGTTATCCAGGTGCTGCTGGGTCACAAGAAGCTCGATACCACAGCCCTCTATGCACAGGTCGCAACAGAACTCCTGCGCGAAGTGGTCAGCCCGTTGGAGGCCGTGCGATAGACAACGGCCATGGTCACCACACGGCCTGCCCTGGAAGTTGCTGACATCTTTCGCCGCCATGGCCCAGCCTGGCGGCAGACGGAACGATTGAGCCTGGGTCAGCTCAAGGTGATGTCGGCCATCGAACAGTGCCGCAGTGCGGCGCTGGGAGGGCACGCGCTGCACTGCGACGGCTGCGGTCACGCGGAAATTGCCTACAACTCTTGCCGCAACCGCCATTGCCCGAAGTGTCAGGCCAAGGCAGCCAAGCGCTGGCTCGAAGCACGCCAAGCCGATCTGCTGCCGGTCGAGTATTACCACGTGGTGTTCACTTTGCCGGCCCCGATCGCGGCCATCGCCTGGTACAACAAGGCCGTGGTGTACGGCCTGCTGTTCGATATCGCCGCTGAGACCATGCGCACCATCGCCGCCGATCCAAAACACCTGGGCGCGCAGATCGGCATGACGATGGTCCTGCACACATGGGGATCGGCGCTGACGCACCATCCCCATGTGCACGGCATTGTTCCGGGTGGAGGACTGTCGCCTGATGGCGCGCGCTGGGTAGCGTGCAAGCATGGCTTCTTCCTGCCGGTACGGGTGCTCTCGCGCCTGTTCCGGCGGCGCTTCCTTGAAGCGCTCGTGCAGGTCTACGCTAGCGGACGACTGCAGTTCTTCGGCGAATATGCTGCGCTGGTGAAGGCGCGCGCCTTCGCGGACTGGCTGGCGCCGCTGCGCAAATGTGAATGGGTAGTGTATGCCAAGCGACCATTCGCGGGCCCGCAAGCCGTGCTGGCTTATCTGTCCCGCTATACCCACCGTGTGGCCATCTCGAACCAGCGCCTGATTGCGCTCGATGAACGAGGCGTCACGTTTCGCTGGAAAGACCATCGCGCCAAAGGGAGAACGCCGGTCAAGACCATGACGCTTGCAGCGGCCGAATTCATGCGCCGCTTCCTGCTGCACGTGCTGCCGAGCGGATTTCACCGCATTCGCCACTATGGGCTGCTTGCCAATGCCGGGCGAAAAAGCAATCTCGCACACGTACGCGAACTGCTGCAGGTCCTCGCCCCGGCCCAAGCAGCCAAAGACCCGAAAACCGAGGCCGCCCAAGCGACCTTCGTCTGTCCTCACTGCGGCGCCGGCATGGTGATTACCGCGACTTTGCCACGGTGCTACTCAATCAGAGCGCCACCTGCGCCGCGAGGTGCGAGATGACGCAGTCCATGCCAAAGCGTTCAACTGATCCACCATCGTCGGCGTCACAACCCGCCGTCCGGGGACGGCTGTGCCATTTACAGAAATTTGGCCTCCGAGCGCATGGTGTATCAGCTAAAGATGGATACATCGGTTCCATCGCAGGCCAAAACATGGTCCCCATGACCCGATTGGCTGGGCTACTGGCGCATTCCGCGTTCATTCGATCAATCAAATCCCCATAGGCCTGCAGACCATCGGGCCGCAACGACACATCCCGCGGTTTCCTCCCTTGAGGCTTGTACGACGCCTGCCCGCTCGGACCAGTGGCACTATTGCATTCTCGACAAAGGGCAGGCATCCTACAACCCTTAACAGAACCGGCCATACGACGAACGTTTAAGAATCAATTTTTGCGCTTGGACCATTGGAATTGCCCATGACCCCACAAACTCGAATCCGACCCATCGAACGCCAGGACTATGTTGGATGGAGAATGCTTTGGGATCGCTATAACGCCTTCTATGGTCGAAACGGTCCGACCGCGCTCGCAGAGGAAATTACGGACGCTACGTGGGGGCGTTTCTTTAGCGCAGAAGAACCTGTCCACTGCCTGGTCGCGGAAGTTGGTGAACATATTGCCGGTATCACGCACTATCTATTTCATCGCAGTACGACGCGTTTGCACGATGTCTGCTACCTGCAGGACCTCTATACGGCAGACCATCTGCGCGGACAGGGTATTGGGCGACTTCTGATCCAGGCCGTCTATGAAGCGGCCGAGACTGCCGGGAGCGGTCGCGTTTACTGGAACACGCAAACGACGAACGATGCCGGCCGCGCGCTGTATGACAAAGTGGCGAAGCACACTGGTTTCATAGTTTATTTCCGGGATATTTGATCGCCTCGCTTGCTTCCGCGGAGACCTACGCCGAATTTCCATGCGATTATTCCCCGCGTGCCGCAATGCCATGTTCGACAGCATGGCACTGCGCGCGATTCCGCTATGCGACGTATTCGCGCATTCCATCCCTCGATTCCGGCAGTTGGTCGCACGGTCCGCTCATCCGTGCAAGCTGTGGCTTATTGTTCAGCATCCAAACCAATAACGGAACAAGCCCAATGATCCTCCGTTCTTTTCTGATCCTGCTTGCGGTCGCAGGCAGTGTCCAGGCAGCTTCTCCAACGACCGATTCGCCTGCGATCATTCCTGAAGCCGGCCCGCATGCCGTCGGTCTGCGCATCGTGCAGCAATACGACTACAGCCGCGAACTGGAACCGCCGGTCGATGCTTTCGGCAAGGCCGGCAGCGCGGCACCCGCACGGCCCATCCAGACCCTCGTCTGGTATCCCGCCAAGCGCACCAGCACGGCGCCCATGCTGGTGGCCGACTATCGCCAGGCCAGCCTGTCCGACATCGATTTCGCATTGTCGGGCGCGGAGACGGAGAAACAGCGTGCTGCCTGGATGGCCGGATCGCAGAAGGCGCATTATGGCGCCTCCACCTTGGCCGTACGCGGCGCTCCGCCAGCCGACGGTAGTTTTCCAGTAGTAATCTATGCGCCCAGCTTTGCCTCCACGGCGCACGAAAACCTGGATCTGTGCGAATACTTGGCCAGCCATGGCTACGTGGTGATCGCCAGCCGCAGCCTGGGCGCGCGCTCGGTCACGATGACAGACGACATCGACGGGATAGAGGCGCAAGCAGCCGACATCGCGTTCCTGGCCAACTTCGCACAAACGCTGCCGCAGGCCGACATCACCAGGATGGCGGCAGCCGGTTACAGCTGGGGCGGGATGGCGAATGTGTTCGCGTCTGCGCGGTCGAGCCGCTTCAAGGCACTCGTCAGCCTTGACGGCTCGATCCGTTATCATCCGAAGATCTGGGGTGCGGCCACCTATGTGCGGCCGTCGCGCACTGCTGTGCCGATGCTGTTCCTGGGGGCACGCACGCCGACGGCCGAGGCGATGGAGCGCGACGACAAGCTGGGTGCGAGCTACCTGAACACCATGAAGTATTCGGACGTCTACGTCACTACGGCGCCGCCGATGACGCACTCGAACTTTAACTCGTGGGGTTTGCGGTTTGCCCGGGAAAACGAATTCGGCGACTACCAGCGTGCCGAAGTGCTGCAGGCATACCGCAGCGTCGCTCTCTATGCGCGCGAGTTCCTGGACGCCTATTTGAAAAACGATAGCAAGGCACTGGAATTTTTGAAGCAGTCGCCGGCGCGGCACGGCATCGGCCCGCGAGTGATGTCGATGGAATTTCACCCTGCCAGTTTCGTCGTCGTCGGCGAAGGGGATTTCCTGCGTGCTTTTTCGAAAGCCGACTATAAGGATGCACAGTCGTTATACACCCGGATGTCCTCCCAATCGCCCGACTTCAAGCTTAGCCCGCTGAACCTGAACACGCTGGGGTACCAACTGCTGGGTGCGAAAAACGCGCGCGGCGCCGTCGAATTGTTCAAGCTGGCCACTTACATCGAGCCACGATACGGCAATGCCTTCGACAGCGAGGGCGAAGCGTATGAGGCGCTTGGTGAAACGGCACTGGCAATCGCGGCCTATGAAAAGGCAGTCGCGGTGGACAAGAACCAGGTGAACGCAATTGCGCGCATCAAGGCTTTGCAGACGGGTGGTGCGAAAAAATAATTACTAACCTCCTGGCCCGGGCCCTTTCAACGACCGGCGCGATATTGTCGTCGAGCAGAAAATTGCTGTCGGCTACGCTGCGCGCTCCCCGTTCAGATCGAACGGTGAAGGCCGCGTTGGGGCGGTAGAGGTCACGGTCACGGTCAAGAGTGTGACTGGACGCTTTCAGCGGCGCTGTCAGGACTAGTCGCCTGGCAAGAAAAGTGGTACTTTCCTAAAAGCTAAACTTTCAATTCAAAAAACATTCTCATGCATATGTTCCACGTTCCCGCGCTTAACGCGTTCGCGTCGCGCACCCCAATTGCCGCCGCCGTCCTCCTGCTCACTTTCAGCCTGCAAACCGCCGCGCAAACGGCCGCCATCGGCACCGCACCGGTGGCTGCGGCAACTACCCCCGCCAAGCCGGCGGTCAAGACCGACGCCAAGCCGGCCGCCGCTACAACGTCGCTGGAACCAGCGCCGGCGCCGACCGGACCGGTTCAGGTCGTCAACGTGGTCAGCGAACGCGAGACCAACCGGGTCGACCGCCAGGTCTACGAAATCAAGAACGATGCCAGCACGGCCGGCTCGTCGATCGGTGACGTGCTCAACAATGTGCCCTCGGTCAACGTCGATACCAACGGCACCGTGCGCTTGCGCGGCAGCGAGCGGGTGACTGTGCTGGTCGATGGCAAACCCACCGCCCAGTTGCAGGGCGAGAACCGGGCCGCCGCCATCAACGCGCTGCCGGCCGAGAATTACGAATCGGTGCAGGTGATCAACAATCCGGGCGCCGAGTTCGGCAACGAAGCAGGCGGCGGTCCCATCCTCAACCTCATTTCGCGCCGCTATACCAAGCCGGGCGGCAATGGCAGCGTGGCCGGCAATATCGGTCCCGGCGGACGGCGCAACGCCTTTGCCAACGGCAGCTACAGCGCCGGCTACGCCTCGGTCAACGGCACGCTCAATATTCGCCGCGACGGCAACGAGACGGAGACCGAAGATGTGCGCGAGCGCATCGATCCAGCCACGGGCGCCATCAGCCGCCTGCGCCAGAACGTCGAGCGCCGCGGCATCAACAGCTTTGTCCAGGCAGGCGTGGGCGGCCGCTACAATTTTAATGAGCGCGATACCGTCACCGCCTCGATCTCGATCAACAAGCGCGGCAACGATGCCAGCCAAAGCGAGCACTTCAGCGATTTGCGTACCGGCCTGGTTCCCGTGGTCGACTACCGCACGCGGCGCGGCACCGAAGGCGACGCCCTCAATCACGAGATCGTCACCGGTTTCGAGCGCCGCTTCGGCACGGATGGGAGCACCCTCAAGGTCGATCTGCGCCACTCGTCGAACGCCAACAACAACGATGCCACGGTCCTCTACGAGCGACTGGTGATGCCCGCCGTCGGCGCGCCCGTGCTGCGCGACTACGTGCAGGATGCGACGACGCGGGTGCGCATGACCGACCTCAGCAGCGATTACAGCGGAAAATTCGGACCAGGCTTCCTGACCGCGGGCGGACGCTGGCAGCGCCTCGGCCAGTCGGCCGACAACCGCTACCTGTTCCTCGACGGCGGCGGCCTCGACACCAGGCGCAGCAATCTGTTCAAGCTCGACCAGGACGTGCTGGCCGCCTACGGCACCTATGAAATGCCGATCAACAAGCTGTGGTCCTTCAAGGGCGGTCTGCGCGTCGAACATACCGACCTCGACCTGGACCAGGTCACCACCAACATCCAGGCCGCCAACCGTTATGTGAATTACCTGCCCAGCCTGTTCCTGAGCTACAAGCTGGACGTCAATTCGAATCTGCGCCTGTCCTACGCCGACCGCATTTCGCGCCCGAGCTCGGCGGATCTGAACCCGTTCATCAATTACGCCAACGATTACTACGTCAGTTCGGGCAACCCGCGCCTGCATCCGGTGAAACTGCACTCGCTGGAACTGGGCTACGAAACCAAGATCAGAGGCTTGATGCCGGTCAGCCTGCGCGGCTATCTACGGCGCGAATCGGACGTGATCACCGACCGCCGCGTGTTCCTCAGCGACAGCACCCTGCTGACCACCAAAGACAACCTGGGCGACCGCCGCGCCGGCGGCATCGAATTTTCCGTCATGGGCATGATCCCGCCGAATCTGCGCGTTGGCGGCGTGACGCTGCCGAATCTCCGCTTCATGTTCAACGGTAACTGGGGGTTCATTGAACAGGACCGCATCGGCGCACTCGGCCTGACCGGCGAGAAGCGTTCCTCGCCATCGCTGCAGTTACAAGGCGGCGGCCAGTGGCAGATCGATCCGAACAATGTGCTCACCCTGATGACTTTCCATCAGGGCAAGCTGCTGTCCGGCGAAGGTTACCGCGAACCGTTCGGCATGCTCAATCTGGCGTACGAGCACAAGGTCAGCCCGCGCCTGTCCTTCAACATGCGCGCCAACGACGTGCTCAGGTCGACCGACCAGAAGTTTCGCGTCGACACCGACATTTTGCGCGAGCGCACCGACACCACCGTCCACCAGCGCCGCCTGTACGTCGGCTTGCGCTACACCTTCGGCGGCGTCACCGGCAACGATGCCGTGCGCAACGCCCTGCAGTCGGCCGGCGTCAACCCCGATAGCCCGGCGGCGCGCGAAGCGATGAAGATGATGCAGGGGCAGGCGCAGCCGGCGCCGCAGGCAACGCCGGCGCCCGCCGTCACGCCGCCTGCACCGGCGCGTGTCGAGCCGGTTGCGCCGCCGCCGGCACCGACTACGGTGCCGCTATAGCCGTTTCACGACGTATCTGGCCGTCGCGCGCATTCCGGACGGCCTGAGCGTGCGCGGCGCCTGCGGCATCGGCGCCCGCGCCGTCTCGGCCGCGGGCGCGCTTCGTGCGTTCGTGCTCGGCGCGGCGGTGTGGCGCACCCTGCACGCGCACGGGTTCGATCAACGCTTCTTCGTGGACGTGTAGACCGGCGTCTCGGTTTCCCCTTTCTCCACCATCGCCAGGAGGCGCTGCAGTTGCGTGCGTTCGTTGTCGTCCTTTGTGGATGACACCAGGTTGCGCAGGATGGCGACGTGCGCCGTCTGCAGCGCCTGCGCCGCGGGCACGGCGATGTCCGGCTTCACGCCGACGTGCTCCCAGCTGGTCTTCGTGATCGGATTGATCGAGCGTCCGTCCGGGATCGCGACCACGATGCTGTGCCCCACGCTGTACTGGCTCACGGGATTGGCGGCGCCGAAGGTGGTTTCACCCACCAGGGTCGCGCGTTTCTGCGTCTGGAAGTCATAGGCGCATTCCTCAGCGGCGGAACCGGTGCGCGCCGAGGTCAGCACGTACACGGGCTTGCGGTAACGCTCCGCGACCGACTCCAGCGTCCAGAACTCCTGTGTCGTGTTGGACGGGCGGTCGTAGAGGTCGTTCAGGTGACGCCTGTCGCCAAGCGGAAAGAAATGGCTCATCCAATAAGCGACGCTGGCGGGGCTTCCGCCGCCGTTGCGGCGCAGATCGACGATCAGCGCATCGGCCCCCGCCACCAGCGACATCGCCGCCGAGTAGGCTGGGCCGACGAGGTCGGCAGGCCCGAAACCGCTCAGTTCGATGTAACCGACATTGCCGGGAAGGCGTTCGATCTTTTCGATGCCATAGCCCAACCGCACGGCTTGGACGCGCCGGTCGCCCGCCACGGCGCGGCGGGGCGCGTCGGCGGCGCTGCTGCGCTCACGAAAACGTTCGTCGAGCTTGACTTCAAAATGCAGGTCGCCGCTCAACGCGCGCAGGTCACTCCCCAGCGCCGCACTGAACGCCTGCGTGCTGGCGGCGGACGCATAGCCTCCTTCGGCATTTTTCCTGGCGATCTCACTGCCGACCCGCTTGGCCACAGCGGGCACGATGTAATTCGCGTTCATTTCCTTTGCAAGTGCCTGCAAGATCGCAGCGCGATCGGACAAGGTCAACGGGGTGTCGGCCGCCGCGAACGCCGGAAACGACAACAGGCTACCCAACACCACGCTTGCGACAAACTTCTTTTTGCCTGACATACTTCCCTCCAGGTTGGACGACGAACTGTTTGATCGTTGTGTGAAAAAAGTGCACATGATGCGTCCCCAATGAGCGTCATCGAAACGGCGCTCAGGCAGGCAGGACTCACGCTCTTAGGAGACTTCCCTTGCAAGGGAAGTCCCGTCCGCAGGCGGGCGGCGTGCCGCCCGAAACCCCTGCTACCGCTGCAGCATGCGGTTTCTGGTCGAGGTGGTGTAGTGCCTCCGCCAGAGCGGGCATATAGGAGCGGCTGGCGCGCAGCACGCTGCCGTCGCGCAGGCGCAGCAGTGCGTCCCGGTTGGTGAGCGAGCACAGCTCGGCGATCATGTCGAGCCGCACGATGGACGAGCGGTGCACGCGCAGGAACTGGCGCGGATCGAGCCGCATGGCCAGGTTGTGCAGGCGCTCGCGCACCAGCCAGGTCTTGCCGTTCGCATGCAGGGTGGCGTAGTCGCCGTCGGCCTCGATGCGCTCGACTTCAGCAACCGGCACCAGCACCGTGCGCGCTCCTACGCGCACGCTGAAGCTGCGCAGCGCCGGTGCTGCCGGTGCTGCGGTACGGCCCTGACCGCGGTAGGGAAAAGCTTGCTGAGCACGGTCAAGGGCTTCGTCGAAGCGTTCGTCATCGACCGGTTTGAGCAGGTAATCGAGGGCGGCCAGTTCGAACGCTTGCAGGGCGAAGCCGTCGTAGGCCGTCAGCAGGATCGCCATCGGCCGCTGCGCCGGCGGCAGTGCGGCCAGCACGTCCAGGCCGGTCTTGCCCGGGATCTCGATGTCGACGAACACCAGGTCGGGCCTGAGCGCGACCATCCCTTCGTAAGCGCTGGCGCCGTCACCGAATTCGCCCACCAGCTCGAAGGCGCTGCGCCGCGCCAGCCTGACTTTGACCGCCAGCCTGGCCAGCGGCTCGTCGTCGACGATCACGACCCGGATGTTCATGCTGCCGCCTCCATAGCGCGCAGTGGCAGAGCGATGCATACGCCGAAGCGACCATCCGTACTCCATCCTGCGTCGACCCGCTGATCGTCGCCGTACAGGTGGCGCAGGCGTTCCCTGACGTTGGCGAGGCCGATGCCGCTTCCCGCGTGTGCCGGCTGACGACCGTCGTTCTGCACGTCGACCAGCAGGCGCGCCCCCGCACGCTTGACCAGAATGTCGAGACGCCCCGGGGTGGACAGCGGTGCGATGCCGTGACGGATCGCATTCTCGACCAGCGGCTGTAGCATGAGGTAGGGCACGATGCTGTCCAGCACGTCGGGGCCGGCCTTCATCGTCAGGCGCAGGCGCTCGCCGAGCCGCGCCTTTTCGATTTCGAGGTAGGCGTCAAGGAGGGCCAATTCATCGGCAAGCGAATGCTCGTTGCGGCCGTCGTGCGCGAGGGTGGCGCGCAGGAAGTCGGCCACGCATGCGAGCATGCGGTTGGCTTCGCGGTTGGACTGGGCCGCCACCAGCGCGGAGATAGCGTTCAGGGAATTGAACAGGAAGTGCGGGTTGACCTGTAGGCGCAGCGCGCGCAGCTCGGCGTCGCGCGCCGCAGCCTGCGCCTGGGCGAGATGCAGGTGGGCCCGTTGCAGCGACAGGTAGTAAGCCGCCACCGCATGGACCGCGCAGAACGCGATCAGCGCCAGCCAGCAGCCATCCAGCCCGCGGGCGAGTTCACCCCAGCGGAAGGCCGTCTCCAGCCCGAGCGCGATCGCAAGGCGTTGTCCCAGCACGGCGTTCAAGATGGACATGCCGTAGCTGGCCCCGAGCAGCGCCAGCGCCATTCCCGGCCACGGCCATGCGCGGCGCCACATGGCCCGCTGCAGCAGCGTCAGCGGAATCAGCCACGCCAGGCATGCGACGAAGAACAGCGTGCGAAAGGCGACAATATGGCCGTGACCGTAGGAGGGCAGGCCGAGGATGGCCATGCAGGCGCACACCGGCAGTGCGGCGAGCACGGGAACGAGCAAGGGCGTTTCGATTTTCACGTAGGTTTCCAGAAGTGCAATCGTGTGATTGTATCGGTTCAGTCGCCCATCGAGTACAGCATCGAGCTGATCTTCCAGCCGTCTTCCGCGCGCACCATCTGCCAGCTCTCGCTGCCGCGATTGGTCACCTTGCCGTCGATGAGGAAGTCGAAATCGAACCAGACCGAGCCGACGGCGCCGTTGGTATCGATGCGCACGTTGTAGAAACGCTCCTCGACTGGCTTGTCGGCGTTCCGGATAAATTCGGAAAACTTCTTCCAGCTCGATGGGAACACTTTGCGTGCTTGCGGATGGAGCGCCTTGACCTTCGGCCATTTCGCCTCATCGGCTACCGACAGCCAACTGTCGTGGTCTTGCAGGAACAGGTTGCCAAGGGTTTTGCCGTCACGAGCGATGATTGCAGCCTTGAATTGCTCGACTACCGTGCGGATCTCTTCCACGTCGGCCGAACGGGCGCCGGCGGCCAATCTCTCCGTGGCGTGTGCCGGGCTGGCCAGACACAATGCGAGAACGATGAAGGCGAGTATAACGCGCATGGAAACTCCCGGGCCAAGAAAGCTTCCACCTTAGGCAACGGCCGGGCGGCAGTCTAGTCAAATGCGCCGACCCGTGCATACCTTGCGACCAATCGGTTCAAGCGTAAGGTGTGGCTAGCGAGGAGATGTCACCATGGGACGACCTTGATTGACGACACAACGGACGTCCGCAATGGGTGGTCGTCAGCTGCCGGTCGAAAAAACCGTCTACGCGCCGCCATGCGCGCGCGCGAACTGCTCGAATTGTGCCACCGGCACCGGCCGGCTGAACAGATAACCCTGGAAGCCATGGCAGCCGTGCTCGGCCAGGAAGCGGTGTTGCTCGGCCGTTTCAACGCCTTCGGCAATCACGTGCAGCTTCAGCCGGCGGCCCAGCGCGATGATGGCCTGGGCGATGGCCGCGTCGGGCGAATCGGCCAGCAGGTCGCGCACGAACGACTGATCGATCTTGAGCTGGTCGAGTGGCAGCCGCTTCAGGTAGCTGAGCGACGAATAGCCGGTACCGAAATCGTCGAGCGAAAATCCTACGCCGCGCGCCTTCAGGTCGGCCATGGTCGCAATCGCCGAGTCGATGTCGTTGACCAGCAGGCTCTCGGTGATTTCCAGCTTGAGCCGCTGCGGATCGGCGCCGGCCTGCGCCAGCACGCCGCTGACCTGGTCGACGAAGCCGGCCTGGTGCAGCTGGCGCGCGCTGACGTTGACCGATACCGACAGGTGCGCCAGCGCCGGCTGCAGCGCCCAGCGCGCCAGTTGCGCGCAGGCCTGTTCGAGCACCCACAGGCCGATCGGCAGGATCAGGCCGGTCTCTTCGGCGGTCGGGATGAAGCACGCCGGCGACACCATGCCGCGACTGGCGCTGTGCCAGCGGATCAGCGCCTCGGCGCCGGTGACGACACCGGCGCAGTCGATCTGCGGCTGGTAGTGCAGCAGGAATTCGTCGTGTTGCAGCGCGTGGCGCAGGTCCGCCTCGAGCGCGGCGCGCGCCGTCACCACCGTCTGCATCTCCGGGTCGAAGAAACGCGCGCCGTTGCGCCCGGCCGCCTTGACCTTGTACATCGCCATGTCGGCCTGCTTGAGCAGTTCGCTGGCACTGCATTGCTGGTTGTCGAACAAGGTCACGCCGATGCTGGCGGTGCTGTGGCGCACGAAGCCGTCGAGCATGATCGGCACGGCCAGCGCGGCGAGGATCTTTTCGCAGATATGGCGCGCCTGGGTGGCGGCGTCGACCCGCTGGCGGCTCAGGTTCTCGATCAGCACGACGAATTCGTCGCCGCCGAAGCGCGCCACGGTATCGATCTCGTAGATGCAGGCGCGCAGCCGCGTCGCCACTTGCTGCAACAGCTGGTCGCCCTTGTCGTGGCCGAGCGTGTCGTTGATCGACTTGAAATTGTCGAGGTCGATGAACAGCAGCGCGCCGGTCACGCCGCTGCGTTCGCTGATGCTGATCGCATGCTGCAGCCGGTCGAGCAGCAGCAGCCGGTTCGGCAGGCCGGTGGTGGGGTCGTAGAAGGCCAGCCGCTCGATCTCGCGCTCGGCCGCCTTGCGCGCGGTGATGTCGGTATTGATCGACAGCAGCGCTTCGGGCGCGCCGGCGTCGTTGCTGATCAGGCTCATGCCCACCTGCACCGTCAGCAGGCTGGCGTCCCTGCAGCGGCGCGTCGCCTCGCCGTTCCAGTGGCCGGTCGCCAGCGTTTGCTCCTTCGAGGCGGCGAACATGGCCGGGTCGTCGTGCAGCAAATCCTGCAGGCGCTGGCCGAGCGCCTGCTCGCGCGGCCAGCCGTACATGCGCTCGGCGCTCTTGTTCCAGAAGAGGATGCGGTCGTCGATGCTGCGCACGATGATCGCGTCTTGCGCCTTGTCGAGCAGCGAGGCCTGGGTGCGCAGGCTGGCATCGGCGTCGAGCCGCTCGAGCTCGGCGGCGGCGCGCGCGGCGAATATCTGCAAGGTCGAGCTGACGAACTCGGAGCGCGCCATGACCTTGCGGAACACCACGAAGGCCACGCCGATCGGCTTGCCCGCCGAGCTGTTCAGGCGCCAGCAGCCGTAGGCCTTGGCGCCAAAAGTGGCCGCCGGCGAGGCGGGAAATTCGCCATCGACGCCGTGCGTGACCATATAGTATTTATTCTCGAGCGCGAACTGGCAGGGCGAATCGCCGATCACATAGTCGAAGTCGGCAATGCGCACGCCATCGACGACCGCGATCACGGTGCGCGCGCTCGGCGGCGAGGTCGCCAGCAGGCGCGCAACGAAGCCTCCACTCGCGCCCACCGCCTCGGCCATAGTAGTGGCGAGCTGTTCGAAGAAATGCTCGCCGGTGTCGTTCGAGACGCTGGCGGCGACCTTGGTGACGGCCGCCTGAATGCGTTCGCGTTCGATCCGGGCGCGGATCGTGGTGATGCCGAACGCCAGGTTCTCGGCCAGTTCCTGCAGCAGGCGGATCTCGTCGGCGTCGCCCTCGACCATGTCCTGCGCGTACAGCGAGATCAGGCCGAACGCGGCCGTACCATCGAGCAGCGGCAGATAGATGGCACCGCCATAGCCGCAGGCCGCCTCGGCTGTGGCGGCGAAGCGCAGGTCATTGGCCATGTCCGCCACCATCACCGGATTGCCGCTGCGAATGGCCAGGCCGGCCGGGCCGCAGCCGGCGGCGTCGTCCGCGGACCAGCCGAGCGGCAACTGGCGCAGACAGGCGATGTCGTCGCCGTTGCCGGCGTGCGCGGCGATCGAGATCGTGTGGGCCGCGTCGTCCTCGGCGTAACCCACCCACGCCATGCGGTAGCCGCCCACCTCGACGGTGATGCGGCAGATCTCGTCGATCAGCTCGCGTTCGCGCGCGGCATGCACCAGCACGTGATTGCAGCGGCTGAGCATCTGCAGTGCCCGGTGCGCCAGCTTGAGCGCATTGCGCGCCTGCTTGCGTTCAGTGATGTCGTGGAAATATACCGCCAGGCCGTCCTCGGTGGGATAGCAACGCACCTCGAACCAGCACTTGAGCGGAATGTAGTATTCCTCGAACGACGTCGGGCACTGCTCGCGCAACGCGCGTGCATAGGCATGGTAGGAGGGGCCGCCGACCGCCTGCGGGAATTCCTCCCAGGCCAGCTTGCCGAGCAGCTCGGTGCGGCCGCGCTGCAGCAGTTGCGCCGCCTCCGGATTAAGGTAGGTAAAGCGCAGCGCCGTGTCCATCGTGAAGAACGCCTCGCTCATGCTGTCGAGCGTGTTGGCCAGCCGGGCTGCCAGCTTGGGCGTGTCGTCGGGCGGCTGGTTCGGCTGGGCGATTTGCCGGAACGCGCCCTGGATCCGGATCACCGCGCCGTCGGCGGCGCGCAGCGCGCGTGCGCAGATGTGCACGCCGAGACGGCGCCCGGCCGCCGTCATGACGACGATCCACTGGTCGAACGGCGCGCCTTCGCGCGCGCAGGTGTCGAACGCTGCGGCCAGTGTGGCGCGGTATTCGGGCAGGCAATAGCCGATCGTCTGCTCGATGCTCGGCGCCGGCCCGGGCGTCATCTCGAACATCGCAAAGGCTTGCGCCGACCACCACGTATGGCGCGTCGGCAGATCGACCTCCCAGCCGGCGAAATGGGCCACCGCGCCGACCGCTTCGGGCGGCGCGCTGCCGCGGCGGGCGGCGGGGGCGTGCGGATGGGTTGTTGAGCCAGTCATCGTATCCACGAAGTTGCGCCATGTCCTGCGGCGGGGCGACGATTGCGAACTTGTCCGTACAAGCAGACATCCGGTTCCACCATACCTGTTTTTTGCAGAGGGCAACGGTTCATATCGGTTCAATCGACACTGTTGACCAAGTGTCAGTGTTGCTTTGCGCGCCGTCAAGTGCATAACGGTTGCGGCCGGCCCGTTTGGCGGCATACATCGCCTGGTCGGCCCGCTGCATGACATCGTTGGCCTGGGCGCCTTGTTGGAAGAATGCAACACCTATACTGGTCGTGACCATCAGTGTATGGGCGCCAATCTCAAAAGGCTGCTGCATGGCGCGCACCAGCTTGTCGGCGACCTCTTCGGCGGCGCCAGGCTCGCGCAGATCCTGCAGCAACAGCGCGAATTCGTCGCCGCCGAGCCGGGCAAACACGTCCATCTCGCGCACCGTCGTCGTCACCCGCGCGGCAAAGCCTTGCAGGAGGGCGTCGCCGACGGCGTGGCCGTAGCCGTCGTTGATGGCCTTGAAGTGGTCGATATCGAAATACATCAGCGCCAGCTGCGAGCCCTCGCGCCGCGCCTTCGTCAGCGCCTGTGCCACGTGTTCATAGAAGAAGGTGCGGTTGGCCAGCCCGGTCAGGTTGTCGTGGTGGGCCATCTCGCGCAGCCGGTACTCCATCGCCTTGCGCTCGGTAATGTCCTCGTACAGGCCGAGCAGGGCGACCGTGTTGCCGGCCAGGTCCGTGAGCGGGATCTTGCTGGTGCTGAGCCAGCTTACCTTGCCGTCGGCGCGCTGTTGGCGCTCTTCGTAATGGATGCGCGCCTCGCCGCGGGCGAGGATGGCGGCATCGTCCTGGCGGTATTGCTCGGCATTGGCGCGCCAGGCCAGCGCCAGGTCGCTGCGGCCGACGATGTCGAGCGGATGCGCCAGGCCGGCATCGCGGCAGAACGCTTCGTTGCAGCCCAGGTAGTTCAGCTCCATGTCCTTCCAGAAGACCCGCTGCGGCAGGTGGTCGATCACCAGCTGCAGCATTTTGCGCGACTCTTGCAGGCGCGCCTCGCCCAGTTTTTGCGCCGTGATGTTCTGCCCGATCCCGAGCACGCTGGTGACCAGGCTGTCGGTTTTTACCGGCAGCATGATCACGCTCAGCTCGACCCGGGCGCCGCCACCGTCGCTGACGGCCGCCTGGTACGACACGGAATGGCCGAGCAAGGTGGCGTGGAAGCGCGTGCGCGCCTCCTGCTGCTGTTCCGGCACGACCAGGTGGTCGAATGGCCTGCCGATCAGCTCGTCCCTGGCACAACCGAAATCGTGCAGCGCGGCCGCATTGGCGTTGAGGAACCGGCCCTTCAGGTCGAGCGCATAGACGGCGAACGGATGGTGCGCGAACAGCGTATCGAACTGCATTTGCGCCGCCCGCTGGCTCGAGCGCACCAGGGAGCGCCTGGTCCAGTGCCAGGTCGCCGCGCTCAGTGCGCCGGCGAGCGCGAAGCCAACCAGCAGGATCGACAGCCCGGTCCAGCTCTGGTAGCGGGCGGCATACAGCGGCTTCGGAAAGAAATACAGGTGCCAGTCGCGGCGTGCCACTTTCACCAACGCGTGGCGCGCCACCGGCATCGCGCTGTCGGCCATCAGGATATGCGAGCGCTTGTCGCCGTCATACAGGACGTTCTTGTCGGCCACGGCGCCGTCGTAGATTTCAAGGTCGAACAGCGCGTGGAATTCCAGGCCCATCACACGCTCGACCATCTCGCCGATGTCGAACACCGCAAACACGAAGCCGCGCAGCGCGGCGCGCCGCTGCAACACGCTCGGATGCGCGATGGTGGCATCGTAGATCGGCGTAAACACCAGGATGATCGGTAGGGTGGTCGGGATGTTGGTGTAAAAATGCTTGCTCGTCGCCGTCGTCTGGCCGCTGTCGCGCGCCAGCTGCATGGCGGCCCAGCGCTCCGGGATGGCCGAGAAGTCCATCCCCATGGCCTGCCTGGCGCGCTGGTCGAGCGGATACGCATACAGGTAGGGATAGCTAAACATCGGGTCGGCGGCGGCGCTCGGCGACACCGGCGTGGTGCGGGCATTGCGCTGCACAAAGCCGATGTAGCGCAGGCCGGGGTACGTGCCCAGCACGTCGGCGGTCGTCATGTAGGTGTCGAATTCGGCGGCGCGCGGATGGCCGGCGGCGGTGAGATAGGCGGCCACGTTGCGGTTCAGGTGCACATACGTATCGACGCCGTCCTGCAGGGTGCGCTGGAACTGTGCCGCATCGGCGCCGGCGTGCAGCGCGAGATTCTCGCGCGCATGGCGCTGTTCCGACAGATAGGCCAGGATCGTCAGCGCCGCGCAGGCGAGCAGCACGCACAGCGCCGGCACGTGCTGGAGGGCACGCTTGGGAGTCGGGATAATCATGGCGTGCTTTCTTGGCGTGACGACAATCCTTCAAGCATTGCTTGAGACAATAACATGCATGCAGGCTGCATACGACGGCTTTCCACGCTTCCGGCGGGTTGTCGCGTCCGCCGCGCCACGCTTGGGCCGCTAGCGTTATCATTGGCAATGATCAAACTACGTTATGCATCGGCAAACAACGGCTTTTCTGTCCAGGGCGAGATCCGGCGCGCCGTGCGCGGCAAGGAGCGGAGCGCCGCATCGCGCGGGCCGGCGTCCGGCTGGCTGGCTTGGGTGCGCACCGCCGTCGCCCCGTGCCGCGATTCGCCGTGCCAGGTCAACACCTGCCGCGACCGGGTCCGCAAAATGCGCTCGACCTCGAACGCGCCGATGGCCCGCACTGCGCTGCAAAGCGGGTTGGCCAATTGAACACCGCCGCCGCCACCCAGATGCTCAAAGCGGGCGCCGCCTATTTCGGCCTGGTGTTCGGCAGCGGCTTCCTGCTTGGCTGTATCCGGGTGCCGCTGCTGGTGCCGCGACTGGGCGAACGGCTGGCCGAACTGCTCGAAATGCCGATCCAGTTCATCGTCATCGTCTTCGCCGCGCGCTACGTCGTCAGGCGGTTTCGCCTGCCTGCCGACACCATGACGCGCGTGGGCGTTGGCCTGGTCGCCCTTGGCCTGGCGATCGCCGCTGAACTGTTGCTTGCGGTGGCGATGAGCGACCGCTCGCTGGGGCAATACATTGCCAGCCGCGATCCCGTGTCGGGCAGCGTCTACTTGCTGATGCTGCTCGTGTTCGCGTTGCTGCCGCTCGCGCTAGCCCGCCGATGACCATGTCGTCATCCACCACATTCAGCGCCAGCGCGCGTCGAGTCGGCATCGTGGCGGCCATCGGCACCGTGGTTGGCATCGCCGTGTACGCAGTGATGCTGCTGGTCGGGCTGGCCTCGCTGGCGTCGCCGCAGCGGCCGATCGGCGATCCCATATTCTCGCTGCTCGAGCTGGCGATCATTGTGCTGATGCCGCTGCTGGTCGCGCTGATGGCAGCGGTGCACGCCTGGGCGCCGGCGGGCGCAAAAGTGTACAGCTTGCTGGCAGTCGTTTTCATGAGCCTGCTCGCTGCGCTGACTTGCAGCGTGCATTTCGTCATCCTGGTGCTGAGCCATCGCGCCGAGGCGGCGGGATGGGCGGATGCGCCGTTGCTGCTGTCGTTCCACTGGCCGTCGATTCCTTACGCCCTCGACATTCTCGGCTGGGATGTGTTCTTTGCGCTGTCGGTGCTGTTCGCCGCGCCGGTGTTTGGCGGCAGTGCGCGCGCCCGCGCAATCCGCACCTGCCTGATCGTCAGCGGCGTGCTGGCCCTTGCCGGCCTTGCGGGCCCCGTGCTTGGCGACATGCGCTGGCGGATGATCGGCGTGGTCGGTTATGTCGGCGTGTTTCCGGTCGCCGCGGCGCTGATGGGCGTGCTGTTCCGTGCGGCGCCGGCCACCGCGCGCTAGCGTGGCAATGTGATAATGTTTGGCTATCTCAACTTGGCGCACGGCGCGGGAGCACCATCATGGGGAAACGCATTTTCCTGATCGGCCTGGGATGGCTGATGGCGGCCGGCTTGGCGGCGGCGCAGGGCGAGCCGCCGGCGCCTGCGCCGCACTACGACGCCCAGCTCGCCAAGTCGCTTGGCGCCGACGAGCGCGGCATGCGCAGCTACGTGCTGGTGGTGCTCAAGACGGGGCCGAACAAGATGGCCGAGGGGCCGGCGCGCAGCAAGATGTTTCAGGGCCACTTCGCCAACATCCAGCGGCTCGCCGCCGACAAGAAGCTGGTCCTCGCCGGCCCCTTCGACGGCAACGACGGCTGGCGCGGCGTGTTCGTGTTCGCCACCGCGGACATCGAGCAGGCCAGGCAGTATGTGGCCACCGACCCGGTCATCATCAGCGGCGAGATGGTCGCCGAATACCACAAGTTCTATGGTTCGGCGGCGCTGATGTCGGTGAACGACATCCACACCAGGATTGAGAAGAAATAGGCAAATTATGCCCATCCCCTCGAAAAGGTAAAGGTTCTCATAACTGCTTGATTTTGTGGGCTACGCTGCTATCGGTCTGGATAGAACTGTGTTCGCGCTCAGTCAGTTTTTGAATCAGCCCCAGCCTTTCCTGATCTGCCTTTTCCGCCTTTGCCTCAGCCTCTCAGCGCTGGCCAGTTGATGAGTAAGCATTTCTGCCTGTTTTTTGCGCGGCTGCCCCCATCATATTAGCTTCCGTCAACGCCTGTTGTGCCATCATCAGCCGATGATCCAGTTCAACACGCGCTGCCGATAGTTCCTTCACCTGATACGTCAGTTGGTCCCGCTCGCTTTTCACGGCGCCAGCTGATGCGCAACTTCGGCAATGGTCTCCTGATGCTCGCTCTTCCAGCGTTTCAGCATCGGCGCAATCGTACTTTTGCTGCGGGTGCCGCCCAGTGCTTCGCGCACGTTGTCGACGGTCGGGTTTTTGGCCTTCCACCGCGAGCTTTGCAGCCGTTTTTGGCGACTTGCGAATATAGGATAGCGGCACGCGCCATGACCACGCCATTCAATGGAATAACGTATGATGACGTCCATCAGGGCTTCGCCGATCCGGCGGCCACCCGACCGCGCGCAAGATCCTGGCCGGGATCGCGCGCACCAACGGGCGGCCGAAGAAGAAGGCCAAGGCTCTGCCGATCATGGATCTGGAACGTATCGTGGCGACATCGGCGAGCCAGGGTACGCTGAAGGCGGTGCGCGATAATGCCCTGCTACAGGTGGGTTTTTTTGGGGGGGATTCCGGCGCGGCGAGCTGGTGGGCATCGAGGTCGATCACATTGCCTGGGACGCGCAAGGGATCACGATTACGCTGCCGCGCCCGAAAACGGACCAGACCGGAGAAGACCTGGCCAAGGCGATCCCCTACAGCGCCGGGCCGTGCTGCCGGGCGACGGCGTTGCGGACCTGGCTGAACGCCGCCGGCGTGACCAGCGGCGCGTTCTTCCGGTCGATCAGCAAGTGGAGCGTGCTGGGCGACGATGGATTAAACCCGGCCAGCTTGAACACCATCCTGGCCGGCGCCGCCAAACTAGCCAAGATCAGTTATGTGCCCGAACTGTCGAGCCACAGCCTGCGGCGCGGCATGGCCACTAGCGCCTACCGCGCGGGCGCCGACTTCCGCGACATCAAGCGGCAAGGCGCATGGCGCCACGACGGCACAGTGCAGGGCTACATCGAGGAGACCGGGTTGTTCGAGGAGAACGCTGCCGGTAGGTTGCTGCGCTCGCGGGTCAAATCGGCTTAGCGCCCGGTTTTTCCGAATTCTGTGCGCCCCTCTGCTAGACATGACAAAGGTTTGGAAATGAAAATACTAATTGTGGAAGACGAGCCGAAGACCGCCGCCTTTATCAAGCGAGGTTTCGTCGAGGAAGGGTTCTCCGCTGATCTCGCTGCGAATGGGCCGGACGGACTTCATCTCGCGCTGACGGGCGTATATGACCTGATCGTACTTGATGTCATGCTGCCCATGCAGGATGGCTGGTCGGTGCTAACACAGCTCAAGGAGCGCTTGCCCCACCAGCCAGTGATTCTGCTCTCGGCCCTTGACGCGATTTCTCATCGCGTCAAAGGCCTGGACCTGGGGGCCGATGACTATCTGGTCAAGCCGTTTGCGTTTTCCGAATTGCTAGCCCGTGTGCGCAACGCCTTGCGTCGGGCGCCGGCGCGGCAACCTGACGTCTTGCGTCTGGCCGACCTCGACATGGACCTGGCTCGACACAAAGCATCGCGGGCGGGAAAGCCGCTTGACCTCGCTCCGCAGGAATACCGACTGCTCGAATACCTTCTTCGTCACCCTGGTGAGGTGCTGACGCGGACGCGGCTGGCCGAACAGATATGGGACATCAATTTTAACGGCGATAGTAACGTAGTCGACGTCGCTGTGCGCCGACTGCGGCGCAAGGTCGACGATCCCAGCGACCGGAAACTGATTCACACTCTGCGGGGCGTCGGCTATGTCATCGAAGAACGGCTTTGAGCCAATGGCCCTCATCGGGGAGCGCGGCTCGATCGCCTTTCGCCTCACGGTCTGGTACGCGCTCCTTAGCGTGGTGTTGATCGCGTCGGCCGGCAGCATCCTGTATTGGGTACTGGCGGACCGCCTGCGCCAGGAAGATGACCAATGGCTGGCTGGGCGGATCGCCCAAGTGCGCGGTATCCTGTTGTTACATTCCCGCGACACTGCGGCGCTCCAGGAAGAGGTTCATCGCGAGGCAGCGATGCTTCCCGGCTCCTATCTGCGCGTCGTTAATGCCAAGGGCGTCAATGTGGTCGAGGCACCGATCCCTCATGCCGTCGTGGGCGCACGCCCATTCGCCGCCCCCCGTTTCCGCACACGCGGCGACGAACAGGGCATGGACTGGGCTTCAGGTTCCGGGGAAACGTACCGCCTCATGTCCGCTCGCGTCGGCATCGGCGCCGGATTTACGGTGCAGGTGGCAATGAACCGGACAAGTGAAGAGGAGGTACTTGCGGCATACCGGCGCATCCTGTGGCTCGCTCTTTCCGCTTCGCTTGTCATCGCCGTCATTGCGGGGTACCTGATCGCGCGGCGCGGCCTGCAGCCAGTGTCCCGGCTGGCAGCGATCATCGCGGAGCTGAGCGCAGCACACTTGCATCGGCGCGTGGCGGACGACAACTGGCCTCGGGAATTGCGACCGCTCGCAGCCAATTTCGACCAGCTTCTCGTGCGCCTGGATGAGTCGTTCGCCCGAATTTCCCGGTTTTCCGCCGATATCGCGCACGAATTGCGCACCCCTCTTCACATTCTTCAGGGCGAAGCGGAACTGGCTCTTTCCAAGGACCGCTCGAAAGAGCAATATCGCGACTGCATCGCATCGGCTACGGAGGAGTACGAGCGCCTGGCACGGATGGTGGACGCATTGTTGTTCCTCGCCCGCACTGAACAACCCGACTCGCTGCCTAACGAATAAGGTTAGATCGAGCGAGCGTAGCGACGCCTCGATCTGAACCGT
>JARXKM010000386.1 GCA_030272785.1 Pseudomonadota bacterium | reverse complement strand
GGATATTTTTTCTCCCACTCGCGCATCAGGCCCTTGATCTGCTTGCGCTGCAGGTTCTCCTGCGAGCCGCACAGGTCGCACGGGATGATCGGGAACTGCTTCGCTTCCGCATAGCGCGTCGAATCGGCTTCCTTCACGTACGCCATCGGGCGGATCACCATGTGTTTGCCGTCGTCCGACACCAGCTTGGCCGGCATCGCCTTCAGCTTCCCGCCGAAGAACATATTCAGGAAGAAGGTCTCGAGGATGTCGTCGCGATGGTGGCCCAGCGCGATCTTGTTGCAGCCGAGTTCATCGGCGACCCGGTACAGGATGCCGCGGCGCAGGCGCGAACACAGCGAACAGGTGGTCTTGCCTTCGGGGATCAGGCGCTTGACGATGCTGTAGGTGTCCTGGTTCTCGATGTGGAACGCGACGCCCAGTTTCGTCAGATAGGCCGGCAGGATATCGGCCGGGAAGTTCGGCTGCTTCTGGTCGAGGTTCACCGCGACGATGTCGAAGTGGATCGGCGCGCGCTCGCGCAACGTCATCAGGATGTCGAGCAGCGCGTAGCTGTCCTTGCCGCCCGACAGGCACACCATCACCTTGTCGCCGTCTTCGATCATGTTGAAGTCGCCGATCGCCTGGCCCACCAGCCGGCACAAGCGCTTGTGCAGCTTGTTGTTTTCGTGCGCGGTCTTTTCCATGTCGCGCGTGCTTGCTTCGACCTGCTCCATCAGCGCGGCGCTCATGCCTCGTCCTTGATGCGGAACACCTCGACGCCGACGCCTTCGCAGTCGGGATACACGTCCGGCTTCATGGTCGACACGCGCACCGCCCGCACGCGCGGATGCGCCAGCATCGAACGGGCGACGTCGTCGCACAGCGTTTCCTGCAGGTGCACGTGGCCGAGCGCCATGCGCTTCGACACCGTCTCGCGCATGAAGTCGTAGTCGACCACTTCGTCGAGCTGGTCGGCGGTCGGCGTCGACAGCGCCAGCGGGATGTACAGGTCGACGTTGATCAGTACGCGCTGCTCGCCGCGCTTTTCGAAGTCGTGGACGCCGATGTTGATCATCACTTCGTAATTGCGCAGGAACAGCCGGCGGCAATCGGCCAGCTTGGGGTGGGTCAGTGCGGACAACATGGTGTGAGCCTTATTTGGTGGTGAACATCACGTCGCGCGGCCGCGCCATCAGGTGCTGGCCGCCGTCGACGAATAGGGTGGTGCCGGTGATGGCGCGTGCCGCGGCGACGTAGCAGACGGCGTCGGCGATATCCTGCGGCGTGCTCGATCGTCCGAGCGGAGTGTCCTGGTGCGCGCTGGCGAAGCCCGCTTCGGTCTGGTCGCCCGACACCATCGTCAGGCCGGGCGCGACGCCGACCACGCGCACGCGCGGCGCCAGCGCCTGCGCCAGCATGGTGGTGGCGGTGTGCAGCGCCGCCTTCGACAGCGTGTACGACAGAAAATCGGGATTCATGTTGGCCAGCTTCTGGTCGAGCAGGTTGATGACCACCGCCTGGCCGTCGGCCGCGGTGGCCGCGTGCAGCGCCTGCGCCAGCAGGATCGGCGCGCTGACGTTGGCCTGCATGTGGGTCGCCAGCAGCGCCGGCGAAAAATCGACCGCGCTGTCGTACTCGAACAGCGAGGCGTTGTTGACCACGCAGCCGATCGGGCCGAGCGCCGCCTGCGCGCGCGCCAGCAAGCTGCGCACCGCCGCCTCGTCGGCCAGGTCGCACGCGAGCGGCACGGCGCGCCGGCCCAGCGCTTCGATCGCCGCGCAGGTCTCCAGCGCTGCGGCGCGCGAATGGCGGTAGTGCACCGCCACGTCCCAGCCGGCCTGCGCCAGCGCGATGGCGATGGCGCGGCCGATGCGCCGGCCGGCGCCGGTGACCAGCGCTGCTTGCTGGCGGTTCAATGTCTGTGGATGCGTCATAAATTGTTCATGTCTGCGGTTGTCGCTACAATGCCGGAATGTCCCTACCTGAACCCGATAGCGACGCGCTGGCCGCGTCCCACGCCCTGCAGCAGCTGATCGCCGATGAAATCGCCCAGCACGACGGCGCCATCTCGTTCGCCCGTTACATGGAGCTGGCGCTGTACGCGCCGCGCCTGGGCTACTACAGCGGCGGCGCCGCCAAGCTCGGTCCGGATGGCGATTTTACAACGGCGCCGGAAATCAGCGCGCTGTTCGGCGCCGCGCTGGCGCAGGCGGCAGCCGCCATTATCGCCCAAAGCGCGCCGCACATCCTCGAATTCGGCGCCGGCACCGGCAAGCTGGCGCGCGACGTGCTCACCGCGCTGGTTGACGCCGGCGTGCAGATCGACAGCTACGCCATCGTCGAACTGTCGGGCGAACTGCGCGCGCGCCAGCAGCTGGCGCTGAAGGATTTCCCGCAGGTGCGCTGGCTGGACGGCTTTCCCGACACCTTCAGCGGGGTGGTGTTGGCCAACGAAGTGCTCGACGCGATGCCGGTCGAACTGGTGACCAAGACGCCGGCCGGCTGGCGCCAGCTGATGGTGACGATCGAGGATGGCCGCTTCGCCACCGCCGCGCGCGTGCCCGACGCCGCGCTGGCGCAGCACATCGCGCGCCAGATTCCCGACGCCGACGCGCTGCCGGACGGCTACCTGACCGAGGTGCACCCGGTCGCCGCCGGCTTCATGGCGACCCTGGCGCGCATGTTCGAGCACGGCGCCGGCGCGGCGCTGCTGTTCGACTACGGCTTCCCGGCGCATGAATACTATCTGGACGAACGGGGCGGCGGCACCCTGATGTGCCACTACCGCCACCATGCCCACCCCGATCCGTTCTACCTGCCCGGCCTGCAGGACATCACCGCCCACGTCGACTTCACCGCGATGGCGCTGGCCGCCCAGGACGCCGGACTGGAGGTGCTCGGCTACATGAACCAGGCCGCCTTCCTGCTCGGCGCCGGCATCGGCGAGCTGCTGCTGCGCACCGATCCGGCCGACGCCATGCGCTTCCTGCCGCAGTCGAACGCGGTCCACAAGCTGCTCTCGCCGGCCGAAATGGGCGAGCTGTTCAAGGTGCTGGCAGTGGGCAAGGGGGTCGCGCTGCCGGCGCCGATTGCCGCGGCCGACCGCAGCCACCGCCTGTAAATTCTGCCATCTTGCGGTGTCCGTATCGTTTATCATGAACCACCATGGCCAAGATCCACACCCATTATGACAACCTGAAGGTGGCGCGCCTGGCGCCGCAGGAAGTCATACGCGCGGCCTACAAGGCACTCAGCCAGAAATACCATCCCGACAAGAATCCGGGCGACGAGAAGGCCGCCCGCATCATGGCCATCCTGAATACCGCCTACGGCATCCTCGGCGATCCGGCGCGCCGCAAGGAGCACGACGAATGGATCGCGGCCGAGGAATGGGAAATCGAGTGGCTCGAGAGTACCCGCTCGGACGACGCCCACAAGGCGCGCGAGGCGGCGCCGGCGCATGCCTGGGAGCCGCGCCCGGTCGGCGCGCCGGCGCCGTACCGCGTCGCGCGCGACCCCAAATGGTATCTGGCGATGCTGGCCTGCTTCGCCGCTGGCGGCGCGGCCGCGCTGCTGATCCTCGAACAGCCGAAGTTGCTGCCGGTGGCGCTGGCAACGGTGCTGAACGGCGCGGCCGCACCGCGCGCCGCCGCGCCGGCCGAGCCGGTGCCGGTGCCGGAACCGGCGATCGACAGCTGGGCCGTCAGCAAGGCCTATGTGGCGGCCGGCGCCGCGCCGCCGCCCGACGTCAGGACGCTCGGCGTGACCCAGCTGTTGGTGCCGGCCGGCGCGCCGGACTGCGCATCGGCGTTGCATACGCTGGTGGCGCCGAACGGCGAGGCTTGGCCGGCCGCGACTGGCTACATCGACGGCTACCCGCTCGGCAATCCCGGCGAGCAGATGCAGATCACGGTCGACAACGCCAACAACGCGTCGGCGGTGTTCGTCAAGCTGTATGACCTGGACCGCCGCGCCAACGTGCGCCACGCCTACGTGCTGGCGCACGAATCGCTGGCGATCGACAAGCTGGCCGCCGGCAAGTACGAGGTGCGCTACCAGAACGTCGATCTCGGCGCCGCCAAGGGCGACTGCGGCGCCCCCGCCAAGGCGCCGGCCAGGCTGCCCGACGCGCCCTGACTAGAATTCTTCCCAGTCGGTGTTGGCCGGCGCAGGCGTGCGCGGCGCCGGCCGGGCCGCCGGCGCCGGCCGCGCCGCGCGCAGCGGGGCCGCCGGCAAGCGCGCCGCGCGCGGCGGCCGTGGCGACCGTGGCGACCGTGGCG
>JARXKM010000051.1:14587-22176 GCA_030272785.1 Pseudomonadota bacterium | reverse complement strand
GCCACCTTCTGGCGCGCTGCTCTGGCACGCCCGAAAAACTCTCAGCCTCTGAGCGGCTGCGCGCGCGCGGCGGCACGGATCGGCGCTGCGCGGTAGACTACGGTTCGACCATACAACGGGAGCCGCCGTGAGCCACCTCTTCTCGCCCATTTCGCTGGGCCCCCTGCAGCTTGCCAACCGCATCGCGATCGCGCCGATGTGCCAGTACTCGGCCGACGAAGGCCTGGCCACCGACTGGCACATGGTCCACCTGGGCCACCTGGCGCTGTCCGGCGCCGGCATCCTGATGCTCGAAGCGACCGCGGTCACGCCGGAAGGGCGCATCTCGGCCAAGGACCTCGGCCTGTGGTCGGACGATCACGCCGCCGCGCTGGCGCCGGTGGTGCAGGCAATCCGCCGCTACGCGCCGATCAAGCTGGCGATCCAGCTGGCGCACGCCGGGCGCAAGGCGTCCAGCGCGGTGCCGTGGGAAGGCGGCGCCAATATCGCCCCCGGCGACGGCGGCTGGCAGACGGTGGCGCCGTCGGCGCTGCCGCATGCGAGCGGCGAAAGCATCCCGCTCGAACTCGACGCCGCCGGCATGCAGCGCGTGCTCGACGGCTTCGTGGCGGCGGCGCGGCGCAGCCATGCGCTCGGCTTCGACGCCATCGAACTGCATTCGGCGCACGGCTACCTGCTGCACCAGTTCCTGTCGCCGCTGGCCAACCGGCGCACCGACGAATACGGCGGCTCGCTGGAAAACCGCATGCGCTTTCCGCTGGCGGTGTTTCGCGCGGTGCGCGCCGCGGTGCCGGCCGAGATGACGGTCGGCGTGCGCATCTCGGCTTACGACTGGGTCGACGGCGGCTGGGACGTCGAGCAGAGCATCGCCTACGCGCAGCAACTCGAGCGCGCCGGCTGCCACTTCATGCATGTCTCGAGCGGCGGCGTCTCGCCGCTGCAGCAGATCCCGGTCGGGCCGGGCTACCAGATCGGCTTCGCCGAGTGCATCAAGCGCGCCACCGGCATGCCGGTGATCGGCGTGGGCATGATCACCGAAGCGCTGCAGGCCGAGGAGATCGTCGCCAACGGCCAGGCCGACATGGTGGCGCTGGCGCGCGCGATGCTGTTCGATCCGCGCTGGCCGTGGCACGCGGCGGCCGAACTGGGGGCGCAGGTGCAGGCGCCGCCGCAGTACTGGCGCTCGCAACCGCGCGAATTGAAGCAGCTGTTCGGCGACACCCGGCTCGGCCAGCGCTAGGAGGCTGCCGCCGGTACCCCGGTTCCTGCAGTTCGTCGCACGCCGCACCCGCGGCACGCGGGCGTTTGATAGTGTGAGGACAGTGGCGCAATCGCGCCGCACCACCATTGAGGCCCATCATGCGTACACTGCTTGCCGTCGGCTGTCTGCTCGTCCTTTCCGGCGGCGCCCAGGCGCAGGTCGATTTGAAGTCGCTCGACCGCGACATGGCCGGGCCGCGCGCGCAGGTACTGGTACTGGGCAGCGTGCACCTGAACGGCATGCCGGCAAGCTTCAATCCCGCGGCGCTCGATGGCGTGCTCGATCGCTTGGCCGCGTTCAGGCCCGACATCATCACCATCGAGGCCGAGAACGGCGAGGAATGCGATCTCGCCGCGCGCCATCCCGCCAAGTACGGCGCCGACTACTGCGCCTCGACCGCCGTCGCGATGGCCGCCACCGGACTGGACGTGCCGGCCGCCCTGGCGCAGGTGGACCAGACGCTCAAGGCCTGGCCCGCACATCCGACGCCGGCGCAGCGGCGCCGCCTGGCCGCGCTGTTCATGGCGGCGAACGAGCGCGCCTCGGGCTATGTGCAGTGGCTGCAGCTGCCCGCGGCCGAGCGCCACGCCGGCGACAGCCTGGACGCCGCGCTGGTGGAAGCGCTCGCCAAGTTCGCCAGGCGCAACGACGAATCGTTCCAGATCGCCGCGCGGCTGGCCGCGCGGCTTGGCCTGGCGCGGGTAAGCGCGGTCGACAACCACACCGGCGACCATATCGACGTGGCCGACGTCAAGGCGTTCGTGCGCTCGATCGAGGCTGCATGGGCGGCAGGCGGCGCGGCGTTGAAGGAGCGCCAGAAGCGCGAGGAAGTCCTGAAGCAGGCCGCCGACCTGCTGCCGCTGTACCGCGCCATCAATGACGTCGACAGCCTGCGGATGCTGGCCGAGGCCAACGTCGGCCCGGCCATGCGTGCGAAGTCGGACCAGGGCTACCCGCAGATGTGGGTCGCCGGCTGGGAGATCCGCAACCTGCGGATGGTCGCCAACATCCGTGAAACGTTCCGCGAGCGTCCCGGCGCGCGCGTGCTGTCCATCGTCGGGGCCTCCCACAAGCCGTGGTTCGACAATTGGCTCGGCCAGCTTCAGGGTGTCGATATCGTCGACGCGGCGAAGCTACTGAAGTGAGCCGTGACGTGACCGCCTGTACCGCGGTTTTTGCATTCCATCGCACGCTGCGTGCACCGCAGATGGCCTTTTGATAATGTAGGGACACTGGCGCACCGGCGCCGCTTCCCAACACGACATAAAGGTCCCCCCATGCGTTCATTGCTTACCTTCGCCTCCCTGCTGGCCCTTTCGGGCTGCGCCATCATCGTCAACGGCAACGACGACGTGCAGCTCAAGACCGTGTTCAGCAGCGATGCGGTGACCGGCGACGGCCAGCTGGCGCACGACCGGCGCGCGGTCGGCAACGTCAGCGCGATCGACGTCGGCGGCCCGCTCGAAGTGATCGTGCGGGTCGGCCCGGCGCCGTCGCTCGAGGTCGAGGCGGACGCCAACCTGCTGCCGCTGATCCGCACCGAAGTGGCTGGCGGCGTGCTGCGCATGTGGGTGCAGGGGAACGTGCGCAGCAATAACAGCCTGCGCGTGACCTATACGGTGCCGACCCTCACGCAGGTGCATGCGTCCGGCTCGGGGCGGCTGACGATCAGCGAATTGAACGGCGCCGCGCTCAGTGTGAACAAGAGCGGCTCCGGTTCCGCCACGCTGTCGGGACGGGTCAGCCGGCTCGACCTGCAGCAGTCCGGCTCAGGCCAGGTCAACGCCGGCGCGCTGCATACCGGCGACGCCAATTTGACGCTGAACGGCTCCGGGCGCATGAGCCTGGGGCCGCTGCAAGGCAGCGCGCTGATCGTCAACGTGCACGGCTCCGGTTCGCTGCAGGCGAGCGGCACGGTCGCCACGCTGAACGCCCACGTGCACGGTTCGGGCGGCGCCGACCTGGCCGCGCTGGCCAGCGATCAGGCTGACCTGATCACCAGCGGCTCGGGCGACATCACCGCGCAGGTCAAGCGCGCGCTGGTCGCGCAGAGCAACGGCTCCGGCCGCATCACCGTGTACGGCAATCCGGCCCAGCGCAACGTCAGCGGCAAACACGTGCTGGTGCTGAACTGATCACCCGCAAACCAGCGATACGGTTTATTTGACGTTGGTACCGGCGGATCGGGTATTCCAATCCTATGACGCTGGCGCTCTCAAAAACGCGTGCGGCACCTTGCAGCTGTAAGGTGCCGCAAAGAGGGAAATCTGCAAACATCTGAGAACCCGGGCGGGCGCCGTCGTCATGAAAATGCACGCTGAACTGCAGCCGCGCAGTCGGGTTCTCGAACTTCCCTTACGGACGCTGCGTTTCCGTGCCCTTCCAGCAATTGAGCGCCTGGACTTGCTTGAGCCATCGCTGCACGTGTGGCAGGTCGGCCACCGGGAGTTTGGCGCGGTGCTGGTCGGCTAACGGTGCGGCAATGGCGAAGTCGGCGATGGAAAGACCGGAATCGCAGATCCACTCACGGCCGTCGAGGTGTTGGTTCAACACGGTCGCCGCCTTGATCAGCAGACTTTCTCCGCGCGCGACTTCAGCTGGATCGGCTGCACCGATCCCGGCGAGCGTCTTGATCGAATTCTCCCAGTTGAGGATAGCGAGTCCGGGCATGAAGTGTTGTCCGCACCAGAACAACCAGCGATTCACGTCGGCGCGCTCGCGTGGGGCGACGGGGTAGACAGTCTGGCCCAGCGTCGTATCTGCCAGGTACTGCATGATGGCGTAAGACTCCGACAGGACGAAGCCCTCGTGTTCGAGGACTGGGACCTGATGATTTGGGTTCAGCTTGAGGAATTCTAGTGCATGTTGCTCACCTTTGAATAAATCCACCAGCGCGAGCTCGAGGTTAATGTCGAGGTGATGCGCTGCCAGCAGAACGCGGCGGCTGCAGGTTGAGGCGGGATGGTAATAGAGACGCATGATTCAAATTCCTTGGCTGTGATCAAAACCGCAATTGTGTGAGTATAACTACTTTCGCTGCCAAAAAAGTGTTAGCGATGATCGTTGCCGCGAGAATGTTGGTTTCCAGCGCATTTGTTTTAGGGAATCTCAAACCCGATCATGCGACCGCTTTGGCGGCCCGTGATGCTGACCTACCTTCACATTGGTGGCCTTGCTGGCGACGATCAGCTACAGCATTCACGCCATGCTGGGCGGGGCCGGCTGAGCCGGCATCGAGGCGCACCTTACAGCAGATGATCAAGCATCTCCGGCCCGAACACCTCGCGGTGCAGTCGCGTGACCGGCACGCCGGCGCCGACCAGGCCTAGCCACTGCGCCTGCATGAACGGCACCGGCCCGCACAGGTAGACGTTGGCTTGCGCGCGCGGCCAAGCCGGCAGGGCGGCGACGTTCATGTAGCCCTGCTGCGCGGCGGCGTCGCCGTCGGTCGCTTCGTAGAACGTCACCACCTGCAGGTTCGGCATCGCCGCCTTGGCCACGGCGACGTCGGCGCGGTGGGCGTGGTGCGCGGCGTCGCGCGTCGCATGGGCGAAGATCACTGCGCGCTGCGGCCGGTCCTGCGCGATCTGGTTGAGCGCGGCGATCATCGGCGTGATGCCGACGCCGGCCGACAGCAGCACCAGCGGCGCATCGGCGTCGGTGTCGATGGCGAACTCGCCGCACGGCGGCGAGACCTGCAAGGTGCTGCCGACAACCACGTGATCGTGGATCCAGTTCGATACTTCGCCGGCCGGCGTGGCCACGCCGGCCGCTTCGCGCTTGACCGAGATGCGCATGCTGGCGCCGCCCGACACATCGGACAGGCTGTACTGGCGCAGCTGGGTGCGGCCGTCGGCAAAATGCACGCTCACGCTGACGTACTGGCCGGCCTTGAACGCCGGCAGCGGCGCGCCGTCGGCGGCGACGAAGCGGATCGACCTGATGTCGGCCGCCTGCTGGATTACCTCGGTCACCCGCACCGCGCGGGTCTGGCCGGGCGCGATGCCGGCTTGCGCGTACATGGTTTTTTCGGCGTCGATGAACAGCGTGGCGAGCGCGCCGTAGGCTTCGTCCCATGCGGCCAGCAGCGGCGGGGTGGCGGCGTCGCCCAGCGTTTCGGCGATCGCGCCGAGCAGGTACTGGCCGACGATCGGATAGTGTTCGGCGCGGATGCCGACCGAGACGTGTTTGTGGACGATGCGGTTGACCACCGGGCCGAGCGCGGACGGATCGCCGATGTTGGCGGCGTAGGCGAACACCGCCGAGGCGAGCGACTGCTGCTGCGCGCCGCTGGCCTGGTTGCCCATGTTGAACAGGTTGCTCAGCTCTGGATGGGCGGCGAACATGTTGCGGTAGAACGTGGTGGTGACGGCAAGGCCGTGTTCGCGCAGGACGGGGACACTGGCATCGATGTAGGGACGGGCGGCGGCTGAGATCATGGGGTTCCTCTTGCTAATAAGCAGTATTTAAAATATATGTTTTGCAACAAAATGGGGCCCGTCGACACGCGAGGGGCGGGGCCGCCTCGGTGCGGGTGCGGCACGCGTTTTCACGCTGGCGCGTGCATTTTACAATAGATTCATATTACATGTTTCTTTACGGCCTGCGCGCTTTGCGCAGGCATGCGGCGCAGGGCAATCGCGTAACAAAAGATGTGCGTGAGACAAAGGCATATGGTCATATAATCGCTAGGTTTTTGGCGGGCGACGGCAGCGGCTGCCCCATCTATCGAGTGCGACACAAGGAAAAATCCGTGAACCTGACATTGGGCCAGAAGTTGATCCGCACCAAGCCGACCGACCGCAGCGCCGAGCATGCGCACGCCCCCGCCGCCGGCCGGCTCGGGCGCAGCATCGGCCTGTTTCCGCTGACCATGATCGGCGTCGGCGCCACCATCGGCACGGGCATCTTCTTCACCATGGTCGAAGCGGTGCCGAAGGCCGGGCCGTCGGTGATCCTGTCGTTCATGATGGCCGCCATCACCGCCGGCCTGACCGCGCTGTGCTACGCCGAACTGTCGTTCCGCATCCCGGCGGCCGGCTCGTCCTACTCGTTCGCCTACGCCACCGTGGGCGAATTCGCCGCCTTCATCATGGCGTTCTGCCTGCTGCTCGAATACGGCCTGGCGGCCAGCGCGACGGCGATCGGCTGGTCCGACTACCTCAACAATTTCCTGTCGAACGCGTTCGGCTGGAAGATCCCCGAAATGCTGCGCTCGCCGCTGGTGGTGTCGGGCGCGCACGGCGTCGAACTGCACGGCTGGCACATCAACCTGCCGCCGGTGCTGCTGGTGATCCTGTGCGGCGCCTTGCTGATCCGCGGCACGCGCGAGTCGGCCACCACCAACGCGGTGATGGTGCTGATCAAGCTGGCGATCCTGGTCTTCTTCGTCGTCATCGCCTTCTGGGGCTTCGACATCAACAACTTCCATCCTTTCTTCAATGGCGTCACCAAGGCCGGGCCGGGCGGCATGGCCGGCGTGACGGCGGCGGCCGGCACGGTGTTCTTCTCGTTTATCGGCCTCGATACGGTGGCCACCGCCGGCGAGGAAGTGCGCGACCCGACCCGCAACGTGCCGGTGGCGATCCTGTCGGCGCTGGTGATCGTGACCGTGTTCTACATGCTGGTGGCGGTGGCGGCGATCGGCGCGCAGCCCGCCAGGATGTTCGAAGGCCAGGAAGCGGGCCTGGCGGTGATCCTGCAGAACGTCACCGGCAAGGCATGGCCGGCGCTGGTGCTGTCGGCCGGCGCGGTGATCTCGGTGTTCAGCGTGACCCTGGTGACGATCTACGGCCAGACCCGCATCCTGTACGCGATCAGCCGCGACGGCCTGATACCGAAGACGTTCCAGAAAGTGAGTGCGCGCACCCAGGCGCCGGTCAGCAATACCATCATCGTCTGCATCGTGGTCGGCATCGTGGCCGGCCTGGTCGATTCGACCTTCCTGTGGGACATGGTCAGCATGGGCACCCTGACGGCGTTCATGGTGGTCTCGATCGCGGTGCCGGTGCTGCGCAAGAAAGAAGGCGACTCCGTCGTGAAGGGCTTTCGCGTGCCGTTCGGACCGTATCTGGTGCCGGGCCTGAGCATCGCCGCCTGCCTGTACCTGATGTACGGGCTGTCGATGACCACTTACCGCGTGTTTGCGATCTGGATGACGGTGGCGGTGCTGACGTATTTCATCTACGGGATCCGCAATTCGCGGCTGAACCTGGCGGCCGTGTAAGCCGTCTTTCATGTCGCAACATGCGGGCTGCGGCGCCGTAAGGTGTCGCGGCTGCTTAGCGGGATTTCTACGCCGTCAGTCGGGGTTGAAATTGAGTTCGAC
>JARXKM010000051.1:0-14487 GCA_030272785.1 Pseudomonadota bacterium | reverse complement strand
GTAATCGACCGGCACCGGCAAGGTTAGATAGATGTAAAAAAGCCACGGCACCGCAAAGTGTCGTGGCTTTTCGATACTGCCGGCAGCGCCGTGCGCCGCCGCCGCCGCGCTTACTCGACGCCCATTTCCTTGAGCAGGTTGTCGGCGTGGTCGACGTGCTTCATGTTCCACAGGATGTAGCGCACGTCGACCTGGATGTCGCGCGTGTTGGCCTTGTTGAAATCCCAGGAGGAGATGATCGAGTCGAGCGTGCCGTCGAACGCCAGGCCGATGAACTCGCCCTTGCTGTTGAGCGCGGCCGAACCCGAATTGCCGCCGGTGATGTCGAGCGTGGCCAGGTAGTTGACCGGCACCGTCTTCAGCTTGGCATCGACGTACTGGCCGAAGTCCTTGGCCTTGATCGCCGCCAGCTGCTTGGCCGGTGCGTTGAACTCGCCTTCGCCGGTCGCTTTCGCCGCCACACCCTTGACGGTGGTGAAGGCAGTCCATGCGCCGGTGCCGTCGGCGCCATGGTCGCGTCCGGCGATGCGGCCGAACGTGACGCGCAAGGTGCCGTTGGCGTCAGGATAGACCGCCTGGCCCTTGCTGTTCATGTAAGCGATCTTCGCCTTCATGTAGTTGGCGTAGGCCTGCTGCACTTTGCCGCCCAGCTCTTCGTTTTCCGCTTCGCGCTGCAGGCTGCCGTCGTACATCGCCACGGCCACCTTGATGAAGCTGTCGTCGCTGGCCTTGAACTCGGCCGGGGTCATCTTCAGCCAGGCGCTGCGCTGCTTGGCGTCGCCCAGCTTGGAGCCGGCGTACAGACGCGCCAGCAGCGCTTTCAGCTCCGCTTCCGACATGCCGTCCTTGATGCCCATGGCGGCGTCGAAGTTGGCGTAGCGGCCGGCGGCCGGCTGCGCGGCGTACTTGACCAGGCTGTTGAGCACCAGCGCCTTGTCGACCTTCTCGTCGTAGGTGCGGTCGAGACCGGCCACGCCCGACTGCAGGCGCGCCAGGTCGCGGGTCTGGAAGCCGGACTTGCGCTCGGCGTCCGGCTTGGTGCTTTCGTTGGCCAGGCGATACAGCGTGCGCGCCGTGCCCAGCAGGCGCGGCGACGACGCGCCGAGGAAGTAATCGCGCTTCATCTGCGCATCGCGCTCGGCGATCAGTTTCTCGGCCTGTTCGATGTCGGCGGCATATTCCTTCTGGCGCGCCGGGCTGGCGTTGACCCAGGCTTTCAACTCGGCATGCTCGCGCGTCTTGCGGGCCAGGATGTCGCTGCCCTCATAGCTGTTGAGCATGCCCTTGCGGTTCTTGTAGTAGTTGTTCACGCCAGCCACCTGGCCGGCGTATTTGAGCTTGAGCGCCGGATCGTTGCTGGTCTCGCGCTCGATGATGGCCAGCGTTTCGCCGGACGTCTTGACGAACGCCGGATAGTTCCAGTCGAAGGTGAACGCCACTTCCGACGGCAGGCGGTGGCGGTCGGTGCGCCCCGGGTAGCCGAGCACCATGATGAAGTCGCCTTCCTTGACGCCTTCCTTGGCAATTTTCAGGAAGTGCTTCGGCACGTACGGCACATTGTCGGTGGCATAGTCGGCAGCCTTGCCGTCGCGGCTGACGTAGGCGCGATAAAAACCGTAGTCGCCGGTGTGGCGCGGCCACATCCAGTTGTCGGTGTCGCCGCCGAACTTGCCCACGCCGGCCGGCGGCGCATGGACCAGGCGCACGTCGCGGATCTCGAGCTGCTTGATCAGGTAGAACTCCAGGCCGCCGTAATAGCTGGCCACGGTGCAGCGGTGGCCGGGATCTTTTTCGCACTCGGCGACCAGGCTTTTTTCATTTTTTTCGATGCCGTCGATGCGCGCCTTGCCGTTCAGCTTGGCGACGTCGGCGCTGATCACCTTGGTGCTGACGTTGCTCACGTCCTTGGTGACCCAGATACGGCTGCCTGGCGAGGCCGGCAGCTCGTCGGCGAAGCTCTTGGCCAGGAAACCGTTGGCCAGCAGGTCGCGCTGCGGCGTCGAATTGACGGCCACGCTGTTGTAGACGCAGTGGTGGTTGGTCGCCACCAGGCCCTGCGGCGAGACGAACGAGGCCGAGCAGCCGCCCAGGCTGACGATCGCGCCCATCGGGAATTCGGTCAGCTTGGTCAGGCCGGCCGGATCGAGTTTCAGGCCGGCGGCCTTGAGCTGCTTGGCCACTTGCGGCAGCTGCTGCGGCATCCACATGCCTTCGTCGGCGTAGGCGGCGGTGGTGCTCAGGATGGCGAGCGTGAGGAGGGTCTTTTTCATTCGCATGGGTCTCAGGAAGGGTCGATCGGACAGGGCGCCGTGGTACGGAGCGTTCCAGAGTATCCATACCGGCCGCCCGATAGTCAACGGGAATTTGCGCGCCGCCGTCCTTACAGCTGGCCGTCCAGCATCGACGCCAGCTTGCCCATCAGCTTGGTGCTCCACGGCCGCGCTTCCCAGGCCGCCAGGGTGATCAGCTTGGTGTGGCGCCAGTCCTCGTTGAACACCGCCACTTGCGACAGCGCGAACGGCTTGGCGAGCACGTTCAGATTGGCCTCGTCGTTCAGGCTGAACGAGCGGTTGTCGAAGTTGGTCGAGCCGACCGACACCAGCAGGTCGTCGACGATCAGCGACTTGACGTGAAACATGGTCGGCTGGTATTCGGCGATCCGCACGCCCGCCTTGAGCAGGTCGCCCCAGCGCTCGCGCGAGGCCGAGCGCACCACTTCGGAGTCGATGTCGGTGCCCGGCGTGATGATCTGCACGGCCACGCCGCGCCGGGCGGCGGCCACCAGCGCGGCGATGGTCAGGTCGTCCGGCACAAAGTAGGCGCTCGAGAGCTGGATCGTGTGGCGCGCCGCGGTGATCGCCATCAGGTACATCAGGTGCATGCTTTCGCTGCCGCCGGTGGGCGAACTGCTGAACATCTGCGCGCTGTGTTCGCCGTGCGCCGTCAGGGCCGGGAAATACGCCTCGCCGTCGAGCACGACGCCGGTCGCCTTGGTCCAGTTGTCGGTGAACACGGCCTGGATCTGGCCGACCACCGGGCCTTCGACGCGGAAGTGCGAGTCGCGCCAATGGTCCTTGTCCTGCGCCGTACCGCGCCACCGGTCGGCGATGCCGACGCCGCCGGTGAAACCGACCTTGCCGTCGACGATCAACAGCTTGCGGTGGGTGCGGTTGTTCAGGCGCGTCAGCTTCCACCAGACCGGCTTGTGGTAGCGCTGCAGTTCGATGCCGGCCGCCTTCATGGCCGCCATCGACGCGTCGTCCATCTTGATGCTGCCGATGAAGTCGAGCATGACGTGCACCTTGACGCCGGCCCTGGCGCGTTCGATCAGCGCGTCGGAGAATTCCTTGCCGATCGTTTCGGACCAGTAGATATAGGTTTCGAACGTGACGGTGCGCTGCGCGCCGCGGATCGCCGCCAGCATGGACGGGAAGATCTGGTCGCCGTTGAGCAGGATCTCGACCTTGTTGCCTTCGGTCATGGGCGGGCCCAGCAGCACGCCCATGGAACGCCGGAACTGCGGGTCGGCGACGTCGTATTTCCTGACCAGCTGTTGCTCGATTTTCTTCTCGCCGGGCAAGAAGTTCAGCAGCAGGAAGCCTGCAATCAATGTCACGACGCTACTTATCAGGGCGATGACCACAGGTGTTTTTCTCATCGGTTAGTCCGGGCAAAAAAAACCAACGCCGCAGCGTTGGTTATGGGAGGTGACGCCTATTACCGCGTGCGGCTGCGGCGGAACAGGTTAACGATGGCCAGCAGGATCACCGCGCCGAGGAACGACACCAGCAGCGACGTGACGCTGAAGTCGTCGGAGTTGATGGTGCCGGTGCCGAACAGCGGGGAGAGCAGCCAGCCGCCGAGGAAGGAACCGACGATGCCGACGACGACGTTCAGGATCATGCCCTGTTCCGCATCGGTTTTCATGACCAGGCTAGCCAGCCAGCCCAGGATGCCGCCTACAACGATCCAGATGATGAATAACATGGTGATTCTCCCGTAAGTAATTGATTGACGATGATTGACGACTTGATGACAGTTTCGACCATTGACGATCGCCGGCCTTGTGAAAAAGTCTAGTGATCGGCCACCCGATGGTCGGTGCGGCAACGTACGCATGGCGCATGATCGCGCAGTGGAAAAAGATGCCATTTGGAATGTCGCGGGGAGAGTTAGTCAGCGTACAGAGCGCTCCTTGAGTGTGCTTTAACGTTGCACCACTGGCAACGTTTCCCAGTCTTGTAGCGGGACCATCGATCGATTATTCGCAAAGGAAATTTAAAATGAGCAACTACGACACCACCACCCAGGACTCCCGCATGGTCACCGGCCTGTTCCGCGACCGCGACAGTGCCGAGCGCGCTTACAGCTCCCTGGCCGAGCGCGGTTACACCAAGGACGACGTCACCCTGATGATGTCGGACGACACCCGCAAGACCCATTTCGCCGACACCGATACCGAACTTGGCAGCAAGGCGGCTGAAGGCGCCGGCATCGGCGCCGGCATCGGCGGCACCATCGGCGCCGTGCTGGCCGGCATCGCCGCGCTCGGCACTACCCTGGTACTGCCGGGCATCGGCTTGGTGGTGGCCGGCCCGATCGCCGCCGCCCTGGCCGGTGCCGGCGCCGGCGGCATTGCCGGCGGCCTGGTCGGCGCCCTGATCGGCGCCGGCATTCCCGAAGAGCGCGCCGTGCATTACGAAGAAGGCATCAAGAACGGTGGCATCCTGATGGGCGTGACGCCGCGTTCGGACGCGGACGCGTTGCACATCGAGCGCAACTGGACCGACAACGCCGGCGAGCACGTCATCGGCACCGGCGTCGGCGCGGCCGGCGGTGCGCTCACCGGTGCTACCATCGGCGCGGTGGCTGGCCCGATCGGCATCGCCGCCGGTGCCGCGATCGGCGGCATCGCCGGCGGCCTGGCCGGCAAGGGCGCGGCCGAAGTGGTCAACCCGAAAGGCGGCGACGATCTCGGCCAGCACCACCTGGCCAAGGGCGTCGGCGCCGGCGGCGGCGCGGCGATGGGTGCGGCGATGGGCGCGGTCGGCGGCCCGATCGGCATGGCGGCCGGTGCGGCCATCGGCGGCATCGCCGGCGGCATGGCCGGCCACGGGGCGGCCGAGGTCGCCAATCCGAAGGCGAGCGACAATCTGTCTGACCACAACCTGTCGACCGGCATGGGCGCGGGCAGCGGCGCGGGGGTGGGGGCCGCGGTCGGCGCGGTGGGCGGTCCGGTCGGCATGGCGGCAGGCGCGGCAATCGGCGCGCTGGCCGGCGGCGCGGCGGGCCTGGCAGCGGGCGGCCTGGTCAATCCGGCAGTGGAGTCGGCCTACTGGCGCGATACGTACCAGAGTGCGCCTTACTACGCGTCGCAGTACACCTACGACGACTACGGACCGGCTTACCAGCTCGGCTACAACAGCCGCGGCCGCTATGTGGGCCAGAGCTTCGACAGCGTCGAGCGCGATTTGTCGGATGACTGGAATTCGGCGCGCGGCGCATCGCGCCTGAGCTGGAACGAAGCGCGCCTGGCCGCCCGTGCCGCCTGGGACAAGGTCGACCGCGCCGGCCGCTGAGAGGCTGCGCGCAACAATGGAAAAAGCCTCGCTGCCGGATCGGCAGCGAGGCTTTTTTTATTTATGCGCCGCGGCGGGCGATCAGTTTTGCTTGATCGCTTCGACTTCGATCGCCAGCTTCACTTCCGGCGCGAATTTTGGCACGCCGAAGCCGATGCCGAAGTCGCTGCGGCTAAATTCGGCCGAGGCATCGGCGCCGCACACTTCACGCTTGAGCATCGGGTGCATGATGCACTTGAACTTGCTGATCGCCAGCGTGACCGGCTTGGTGACGCCATGCAAGGTCAGTTCGCCTTCGACCGCGACCGGCGTGTCGCCCTTGAAGGTGACCGACTTCGACTTGTAGTGCGCGGTGGGGAACTTGACGACGTCGAACATGTCGGCGGTCTTGGCGTGGGCGTTCAGTTTTTCGTTGCCGAAATCGAGCGAGGTGGCGTCGATCGTAATGTCGAGCGCACCGGTCTTGGCGGCGCGGTCGAGCACGATGGTGCCGCCGGTCTTGGTGAACTTGCCGCGCAGCACGGACATGCCCATGTGGTCGGCTTCAAAGCTCGGGTAGGTATGGTTCGGGTCGATGTTGTAGGTATCGGCGGCGAACGCGGAGACGGCGGTGGCGGCGAGCAGGGCGACGATCAGGTGCTTCGATTGCATGGGGATTTCCTTCAAAAGTGACGGTGGATTTACTGCGCCGCGACAACGCGGAATTTGATGACGACTTCATCGGCGACCATGCTGGTGTCTTTCCACTCGCCGTCACCGATGTTGAATGCCAGCCGTTTGATCGGCAGGCTGCCTTCAAATACTTGCTTGCCGCCCTCGGCCTTGACTGTCAGGGGGAAGCTGACGTCGGCGCTCTTGCCCTTGATGGTCAGCTTGCCGGCGACGTTCAGCTTGCCGGCGCCGGCCGGCTTGATCGACGACGACACGAAGCTCGCCTTCGGAAACTGGGCGGCGTTGAACCAGTCCTTCTTGGCCACTTCCTTGTTCATTTCCGCGTCGCCCAGGTCGAGGCTGGCGGTGTCGATGTCGACCGTCGCCTTCGACGCTTCCGGCTTGGCCGCGTCGTAGTCGATGTTGGCGCTGAACTTCTTGAATTTCGCCTCGACCGGCACGTTCATTTGCTTGAAGGTGGCGGCCACGCTGCTGTGGGCCAGGTCGGCCTTGAGCGTGGCGGCGCTGACGGCCAGGGCGACGCCGAGCAGGGCGGCGGGCAACAGGTGGCGGGACAATTTCATCGGTTCTCCTAGGTGGGCAATTCAGGGAAGCATGCGTTGCATGACGCCGTCGCGGTCGATGACAGCGTGCTTGAGGGCGGCGGCGATGTGCAGGCCGACCGCGCCGGCCAGCCCCATGGTGAGCCAGAAATGCACTAGCTTGAGGATAGGCTTGAGCTCGGCGTTCGGGGCGATCAGCACCGGCAGCTTGACCAGGCCGAAATAGACCACCGGCACGCCGGCCGCCAGGGTGTAGAAGTAGCCCGACAGCGGCACCGCGAACATCAGCCCGTACAGCAGCAGGTGCAGGTGATGGGCGGCCGATTTTTCCCACTGCGGCATGCCGGGCGGATACGGCGGCGCCTGGTTGGCGAGCCGCCACAGCAGTCTCAAGGTGGCCAGCAGCAGCACGCTGACGCCGGCCCACTTGTGCCAGGAATAGTATTTCAGCTTGGTCGGCGTCAGGCCGGGAATGTCGGTCATGACCAGGCCGAGCGTGAACGCGCCGATGATCAGCACGGCGAGCAGCCAGTGGAACAGGATGGCGGGACGGGTGTAACGCGGCATCAGGGGCAATCCTCGGGGTAGTTAGTACGTGTTAGGACTAATAATACCGCAAAAATGCAAGATGGGTTGAACACAGGCACGCCGGCCTGGCGTGGCCGGCGCTGGGGTCCGACGGCGACGCCGAGTTCCGGCTGGGTCGGAGCTCGGTTGACTTGGCGGCGCAGCCTCTCAGATGTCGGCGGCCAGCTTGGCGGCGATGCCGATGTAGTTGGCCGGCGTCATCGCCAGCAGCACCTCCTTGGCATCCTGCGGAATCGCCAGGGTCAGGATGAAGTCGCGCAGGCCGTCCTTCGAGATGCCCTTGCCGCGCGTCAGTTCCTTGAGTTGCTCGTACGGGTTTTCCACCCCGTAGCGCCGCATCACCGTCTGCACCGGCTCGGCCAGCACTTCCCAGTTGGCGTCGAGGTCCTGTTCGAGCTTGGCCGCGTTCACTTCCAGCTTGTTCAGTCCGCGCAGGCAGCTGTCGTAGGCCAGCAGCGAATAGCCGAAGCCGACGCCGATGTTGCGCAGCACGGTCGAGTCGGTCAGGTCGCGCTGCATGCGCGACACCGGCAGCTTTTCGGCCATGTGCTTGAGCACCGCGTTGGCCATGCCCAGGTTGCCCTCGGAGTTCTCGAAGTCGATCGGGTTGACCTTGTGCGGCATGGTCGAGGAGCCGATTTCGCCGGCCTTCAGGCGCTGCTTGAAGTAGCCCAGCGACACATAGGTCCAGATGTCGCGGTTCAGGTCGAGCAGGATGGTGTTGGTGCGCGCGATGGCGTCGAACAGTTCGGCCATGTAGTCGTGCGGCTCGATCTGGATGGTGTAGGGATTGAAGGTCAGGCCGAGGCGCTGCTCGATGACGTTGCGCGAGAATGCCGCCCAGTCGAAGCCCGGATAGGCGGCCAGGTGGGCGTTGTAGTTGCCCACCGCGCCGTTCATCTTGCCGAGGATCTCGACGTCGGCGATGCGCTGGACGGCGCGCTGCAGGCGCGCGACGACGTTGGCGAATTCCTTGCCCAAGGTGGTCGGGCTGGCGGTCTGGCCGTGGGTGCGCGAGAGCATCGGCAGCGCCGCGTTGACGTGGGCGATCTCGCGCAGCTTGGCCACCAGCTCGTTCAGCGCCGGCAGCAACACGCCGTCGCGCGCGGCCTTGAGCATCATGCCGTGCGAGGTGTTGTTGATGTCTTCCGAGGTGCAGGCGAAATGGATGAATTCGGTCGCCGCGACCAGTTCCGGCACGTCCTTGACCTGCTCCTTGAGCCAGTACTCGACCGCCTTGACGTCATGGTTGGTGACCGCTTCGATGGCCTTGATGCGGGCCGCGTCGGCCTCGGTGAAATCGGCCGCCATCTTGTCGAGCAGGGCGGTGGCGTGGGTCGAAAACGGCGCGATTTCGGCGAAGCCGGCCTGCGACAGCGCCTGCAGCCAGGAGATCTCGACTTTCACGCGGTGGTGCATGAAGCCCGCTTCGGACAGGATCGGGCGCAGTTTGTCGGTCTTGGCGGCGTAGCGGCCGTCCAGCGGGGACAGGGCGGAGAGGGTGGAGTAGGGGGCGATGGAGGTCATGGGGAGGCGGCTGGGCAAAACAGCGATTTTACCACCGGCGGGCCGGTCGGGTCGTTGTTGCGGGCACGCCGAAATCGCGCCGCCGGCCGGCCATCGGCCTGTGCGCCGATGCTATACTGATTACCAATCATCTCTTCTAAGCGTCTATGAAACTCATCGGATCGGTTACCAGTCCCTATGTCCGCAAAGTGCGTGTCGTGCTGGCGGAAAAAAAGCTCGACTACACGTTTGAGCTGGAAAATGTCTGGAGCGCCGAGACCGTCATCCACCTGTCCAACCCGCTGGGCAAGGTGCCGTGCCTGATCATGGAGGACGGCAGCGCCATGTTCGACTCGCGCGTGATCGCCGAATACCTCGACACCCTCACGCCGGTGTGCAAGCTGCTGCCGCCGAACGGGCGCGACCGCGCCGACGTCAAGGTGTGGGAAGCGCTGTCGGACGGCGTGCTCGACGCGGCGGTGCTGGTGCGGCTCGAAAAGACGCTGCGCCCGGCCGAGCAGCAAAGCGCGCCCTGGATCGAGCGCCAGATGGGCAAGGTGCATGCCGGCCTGGCCGTGATGTCGGCCAACCTGGGCGAATCGCCTTTCTGCAAGGGCAACCATTACACCTTGGCCGACGTCGCGGTTGGCTGCGCGCTTGGCTGGCTGGCGTTCCGCTTCCCCGAAATCGACTGGCGCACCGACTACCCCAACCTGGCGCGGCTGTTCGACAAGCTGTCCGAGCGGGCGTCGTTCAAAGAAACCGTGCCGCAGTGATGCCGGCGGCGACGGGCGCGCGCCCGGTGACGAGTGTGGCGAGGGTGGCAACGGAGACGACAGTGGTGTTCGGCGAAGCGCTGGTCGACGATTTCGTCAGCGAGCAGCTGGTCGGCGGCGCGCCATTCAACGTGGCGCGCCACCTGGCCGCCTTCATGTCGGCGCAGCTGATGATCACGCGCATCGGCGACGACCACAACGGCGCCGCCGTGCGCGCCGAGTTCGAGCGTTTCGCGATGTCGGCGGCCGGCCTGCAGCTCGACCGGCTCGAAGAAACCGGCCGTGTGCTGGTCGAGCGCCGCCCGGGCGGCCAGCGCTACGTGATTCCGCCCAGGCAGGCCTACGACTTCATCGACGCCGCCGCCGCGCTCGAGGCGATGGCCGGCGTGACGCCGGCGGCGATCTACTTCGGCACCCTGGCGCAGCGCGCGCCGCGCTCGCGCGAGACGCTGCAGCGGCTGCTCGACGCCTGCAGTGCCGGCAACGCCACCCGCGCCACCCGCTTGCTCGACCTGAACCTGCGCGACGGCCAGACCGACCGCGGCTGCGTGAGCGCGTCGCTGAAGGCGGCCGACATCGTCAAGCTCAACGAGGAAGAACTGCAGGCGCTGTTCGGCTGGTATTTCGAGATCGATCCGGCCACCACGCTCGACAGCGACGAAGTGCGCGCCGCCTGCCGCGCGCTGATGGACATGTTTGCCCTCGACGCGCTGATCGTCACCCTGGGCCACCGCGGCTCGGTGTACTTCGGCGCCGACGGCGCGCTGATCGTCAACCGCGACAATCCGGCGCCGCCGTTCGTCATCGACACGACCGGCGCTGGCGACGCCTTCGCCGCCATCTTCCTGCTCGGCCGCGCGCGCGGCTGGCCGCTGGCGCAGACGCTCGAACGGGCCAACGAATTCGCCGGCGCGATCTGCGCCGTCAGCGGTGCGGTGCCGGCCGAGCTGGGTTTTTACGACAAGTGGGTGGCGCGCTGGCAAGCCGGCTGAGCATGCAGGCGACAACACCGGCATGATCGGCTAACCTTGGCGCTACGTCACCGTTGTCGGCGGCGGCAGATCTGCGACAGGAAGATCGGGATCGGCTTCAACGTAACAGGTGACCCGGTTGCGGCCAGCCCGTTTTGAGCTGTACAGCGCTTCATCGGCGCGGCTCACCAATTGACCAGGCGCAAGCCCATCCTCTAATTGCGCCACGCCGATGCTCACCGTCATCGAGACCTGGATCGCCGGTTCCAGCTCGACGACCATCGTCTCGATCGCCTTGCGCAACCGGTTCAGGAGGAAGCTCGCATTCTCCAGGGCGATATGGGGCAGGATCAGGGCAAACTCTTCGCCGCCGTAGCGGAACAGGGTGTCGGAGGAACGCACCATGCTTTTCAGACGCTCCGCCAATCTGCGCAGCACCTCGTCGCCGCTGGAATGGCCGTAGGTATCATTAATCGACTTGAAATGGTCGACGTCGATCATGGCCAGCGTCAAGGGCCAGTTGTAGCGGCGTGCGTTGACGATTTCCTGGGTAATCTGTTCATCGAAAAACTTGCGGTTGAAAACCCCGGTGAGGCCATCGCGGCGGTTCGATTCTTCCAGGTCGAGTGCCTGGTCCATGGTCCGTTCGAGCATGCCCGTCACTTCAACCAGTCGGGTTGCATCGTGGACGGCGATGCAGACACCCTGTACCTCGCCCTTGTGATCGTGGACGGGGAAGATCGACGCATCCTGATACATGAACTCCGCTTCCCCGGCGGCGACCGCCGAGGCATTGAAGCGAAACAGGTAGGGGCGCTGTTCCCACGAACTGAACGACGCTGCCTTCAGGATCATGCAGCTCCTGATCTTCTTTTCCAGCCAGTTACGGTTGAGCTCCGGGAAGGCGTCGAACAGGTTTTTGCCAAGCACATTCTCGGCGCGTACATTGCTGTTCAACTCCATGAAGCGGTTCCACAGCACCACATTGAAACGCCGGTCGATCACCACGATGCCAAACGTCGAGAGGTTGGCGACGACATTCTCGAAGTCGACGAAATCACTCAGGCGGGTTTTCATGGAATACCCGCTCAGAGTCGCTGCGCCAGCGCCAGCTTCACACTCTGCAGACAGGTCGGTGACAAGGTAATCATCAGTTCAAAAGGCACTTCGTGCGCCTCCAGGTGAAAAATGATCTCGATCAGTAGCGTCTGGCCGTCCCAACCGCCCAGTTCGCCAAACAGGCGCCGCACGGCATCGGCGGAGGGAACGTCGAAGGCCACCACGCGCGGCGGGCGCAGTCCGGTGCGTTTCTCCAACAGTGCGCCGATTTCCAGGACGCATGTGCTGGCCAAGGCGTTGCCTAGTTCCAGCAGCAATTCTTCGCGCTGGCGGCGGCCGTCGCCATCGCGATCATCGAAGCCGAGGACATCGCGCAGCGCCGCGTAGCTTGCCGGTCCATAGATGACGGCGATGTCGCCAGCGAGTTCGCCGAAAAATTCCTGGTGCAGGACGCTGATGCGCTTGTAGGTGCGCATCAGGCGTTCTTTGGTCTCGCTGCCTTCGGCGGCGCCGACGGTGCGAATTTCCGGCACCCGCAAATTGACGAATCCGGCGAAGGCTTCGGCCAGCGTCGCCCCCGCCTTGCCCATCGCAATGTTGACGATCTCGCCTAGCAGGTCGCGTTCGTCCTCGGTGAATAGGTCGTTAGTCATGGATCATTCCCAGCTTGGTCAGCAGTGCGCGCAGCGCGTCCAGCTTGATGGGTTTGTCGATAAAGCCGACCGCACCCATCGCGGCGACCCGCTCCTTGGTCTGTTTCTGGATATCGGCGCTCACCACGATGATCTTGGCGCTCATGTTCTGCCGGCGCATCTCGGCCAGTACGTCGAAACCGTTGATGCCGGGCATCGTCAGATCGAGCAGTGCCACGTCCACCCGCTGAGTCGCCAGGATTTCCAGTGCTTCCGCGCCGCCGGCAGCTTCGAGGCAGTTCACGGTGTCACCCAATAGCTCGCGCGCAAAGGCGAGATTCACCTTGCGCGAGCTTTTTGAGTCATCGACGATGAGGAGGGTGGCTGGCATGGTGGAGTTGGTCTTGATAGTGGAATCTCTTAAAAAATACGCCATCAAAGCGAAATTGCGATTGATGGGGAGCTAACAGGGCAGGAAGCACCGGCAAGCGCAGGTGGTCGAGTCCAATAGCAACTCGGTATGCATTATAGCAATGCGTTGTGGCAACGTCAGCGCGACTGTCCACCGCTTACAGGGTATGCGGGAATTTCGGTGCCTGTCAAGTGAGTTTGGCGCCTGCCGTTCGCTCCATGCCGCCCTGCCAATGGCTGCGATCCGGGCGCCGGCCGGACAAAAAAATGCCCCAAATCCGGGGCTTTCTTGTGATGCCAACGGCGCGCCACCGCGCACGACGGCGTTACTCGCCCATCTGGCTTTGCAGGTAGTTCTGGATGCCGATCTTCTGGATCAGTTCGAGTTGCGTTTCAAGCCATCGACGCCGCCGCCGCGCTCGAGGCGATGGCCGGCGTGACGCCGGCTGCGATCTACTTCGGCACCCTGGCGCAGCGCGCGCCGCGCTCGCGCGAGACGCTGCAGCGCCTGCTTCGTGCTGCACAGCCTGAACCAGTTCGACTTCACCTCGCGCGCCGCGCAGGCCAGTCCGGCGGCGATCGAACAGTTGCTGGTCGACAAAGGCGCGCGCCTGAAAGCGGCCGGCGCGGATGTCCTTCTGCTGTGCGCGAACGGCGCGCATCGCTTCGCGCCGGCGGTCCTGCCGCGCATCGACCTGCCCTTTATCAGCATCGTCGAGGCGACCGCACGGCGGGTGCAGGCGTCGCACCTGCGGCAGGTCGGTCTGCTCGGCGTGCGGCAGACGACGGCGGGACGCTTCTACCATGACCGGCTGGCCGCCTGCGGGGTCGACGTGCTCACGCCCGATGCCGCCGACAAGCAACTGATCCACGACATCATCTATGCCGAACTGGTCCACAACCGGATCAGCGCCGGCAGCAAGGCAGTGTTTCTCAGGGTGATACGGCAGCTGGCGCTGCGCGACGCAGGCGGCGTGATCCTCGGCTGCACCGAGATCCCGCTGATCGTCGGCCAGGACGATGTCGACATCCCGGTGTTCGATACCACGCAGATTCATTGCGCCGCGGCGGTCGCGTTTGCCTTCGATGATCGGCACTGAGAGGCCGACAATGCTCGCCATAGCCCGAGCTATGGCTGTGCTTTGCGCCTTGGGTGGCTTAACAAGCAATTCAAACCATGCCCTGCCTTGCGAATTGGCCTGACCAATGTCGAGATTTTTTCGCGAGAATAAATAAAATCAAGCGCAGCTTGCATAAGTGGTCAGGCCACTCTACAATTGATTTCAGCATCCACCGTTTCAAATAGATCAAGAATATCTTCCTTGATGAAGGATGCGCTCGAGTAAATTTCTGGCCTGGATGGCTTGGTCAGATCGCAACGCGAACATGGCGAGACAGCCGTGTCTTAAAAAATTTGTTGGAGGCAGACCGCATGCACACCCATCACCCGCAAGCCGCGACCCGCATCCCGGTCCAGCGCGGCGCACTGGCCGGCAAGTCCGTCCGCTGTTCCGCCCATCACGCCACGTCCCTCACGCCGCGGTGCGCGCGGCCAGTCCTGCCCTGACCACGGCGCCACTACTCCAACCGCAGTTCCACCCAGTTTCAACGTTTTTCCCTTAACGATACGGACCATAAAATGAAAACAATCAACGTACTGGAGACCCTGGTACTGGGAGCGGCCCTGGCGTTCGGTCAGGCACAGGCAGCACCGATCTCGCTGGCCGGCGCGACCGTCACGGCGACCTACA
>JARXKM010000385.1 GCA_030272785.1 Pseudomonadota bacterium | reverse complement strand
AATAGGAAATTGTAATGGCAACTGGCATCGTAAAATGGTTCAATGATTCGAAGGGCTTCGGCTTTATCACCCCTGACGAAGGCGGCGAAGATCTGTTCGCTCACTTCTCGGCTATCCAGTCGAACGGCTTCAAATCTTTGCAAGAGAACCAGCGCGTCTCTTTCGAAGTCACCGCTGGTCCTAAGGGCAAGCAAGCTTCGAACATTCAGCCTATCTAATCGCTGAGTCAACGAAATAGAAAAATCCTCGGTTTCCGGGGATTTTTTTTCGCCTGCAGATTTGTCAGCAGCGCGCGGCTGACCCTTGCACGGCGACGACTAGCGTGGCCAGCGCGGCCAGCGTGGCCAGCGTGGCCAGCGTGGCCGAGGCTGGGAAGGCCGAGTCCGGCTTGACAGTTTCAAATAGAATCGCTATTCTATTTGAATGGTCCGACTCGCAAAATTCACCGAAACCCATTTCATCGACAGCGCCATCGACGTGGCGGCGCAGTGCGGCCTGAACGCCGTGTCGATGTCCGCCATCGCCCTCAAGGCGGGCGCGCCGATCGGCTCCGTCTACCATCGCTTCGATTCGCGCGGCACCATCCTGGCGCGCGCCTGGCTGCGCGTGAAGGCCGATTTTCGGCAGGACGTGGCGAGCCGGTGGCAGGGCGACGACAGCTGGAGCGCTGTCGCCGCGCTGCTCGACTGGTGCCGGCGCAAGCCGGTCTACGCGCGCTTCCTGCTGCTGGGCGACGACGCGGTCATTTTCGACGCCGGCCTCGCGCCCGACATGCTGGCTGCGCTGGACACCGAGCAGGCCGAACTCGACGCCTGCTTCGAACGCTGCGCCCTGACCCTGCAACGGACGGCGGATGCCGACGCCGTCGCGCCGATGCTGCGCTTCCTCCTGATCGACGGCCCGGTGGCCATCGTCAAACCCTACCTCACCAACCACCAGCCTATCCCCGCCTGCGTCGACGCGATTTTGCGCGCCAGTCATGACGCCGTGCGCGGCTGGGCCAACCGGACCGACTGACATGCGCTACTCCACCCAGCTCGACCACGGCAAACCGATTCCCCTGCACGACGCGGCCGGCTTTGCCGCCATGCGCGCGGCCGGTCGCGTCGCCGCCGAGACGCTCGACTTCATCACGCCCTACGTCAAGCCGGGCGTCTCGACGGCCGAACTGGACCGGCTGTGCGATCAATTCATGCGCGCCGCCGGCAGCATCCCGGCCACCATCGATTACCACGGCTACAAGCACGCCAGCTGCATCTCGGTCAACCACGTCGTCACGCACGGCGTGCCGTCGGCCACCAAAATCCTGCGCGCCGGCGACATCGTCAATATCGACGTCACGCCGAAGCTCGACGGCTGGCATGGCGACTCCAGCCGCACCTACGAGGTCGGCGCCGTGTCGATCCTGGCGGCGCGCCTGGTGCGCACGGCCCACCAGGCGATGATGGCGGGGATCGCGAAGGTGCGTCCGGGCGCCGCGCTTGGCGACGTCGGCGCGGCGATCGAGGCGCTGGCGCGCGCCCAAGGGTTTTCGACGGTGCGCGACTATTGCGGCCACGGCATCGGCCAGGTGTTTCACGACACCCCGCAAGTGCTCCACTACGGCCGCGCCGGCACCGGCATCGTGCTCGAGCCGGGCATGATCTTCACCATCGAACCAATGCTCAATGCCGGCAGCTTTCAGGTGAAAACCCTGCCCGACAAGTGGACCACGGTCACCAAGGACCGCTCGCTGTCTGCCCAGTTCGAGCATACGCTGGCGGTGACGGAGACCGGCTTCGAGATCTTTACGCTGTCGGCGCTGAATCCCGCGCAGAATCCGGCGTAGCTACGCGGCCCGCCAGTAGTCCTGCTGGCTGTAGGTATGGCGCAGGAAGTCGACGAAGGCGCGGATGCGCAGCGGCAGGTGGCGGCGCTGCGCGAACACCGCATGGATATCGTTGCCGGGCGCCGCGTGCTGGTCCAGCACGGTGCACAGCCGGCCGGCGCGGATCTCCGGTCCCACTTCCCACATCGAGCGCCACGCCAGCCCCTTGCCGGCCAGCGCCCAGTCGTGCAGCACTTCGCCGTCGTTGCAGACCATGTTGCCGGCTACTTTCAGGGTCACCGGCTTGCCGTTCTCGAGGAAAGTCCAGCCGCGCTGACTGCCTTCGCTGCTGATGGCCAGGCAGTTGTGACGCGCCAGGTCGGCCAGGCCGGCCGGCGTGCCGTGACGCTTGAGGTAGGCGGGCGAGGCGACCAGCACGCGCTGATTGTCGGCCAGCTTGACGCCGACCAGGCTCGAGTCGGGCCGGCTGGCGATGCGGATCGCCACGTCGACCCCTTCGCCGACGACGTCGACGAGCCGGTCGTTCAGATTCAGGTTGATGGTGACGTCGCGGTGCTCGGCCAGGAACGAGGGCAGCAGCGGTGCCACGTGCTGGCGGCCGAAGCCGGCCGGCGCCGACACCAGCAAGTGGCCGCTGGCGCGGGCGCTGCGCTCGGCCACGGCCGATTCGGCTTCCTCCAGTTCGCCGAGGATGCGCTGGCAGTCCTCGAGGAAGGCGGCGCCCTCGTTGGTCAGCGCCAGCTTGCGCGTGGTGCGCTGCAGCAGCTTGACCCCGAGTCGCGATTCGAGCGCGTCGAGGCGACGGCCGATCATGGCCGGCGCGATGCCTTCGGCGCGCGCCGCCGCCGACAGGCTGCCGCGCGCGATCACCTCGACGAAGGTGGAAATCTGGCGAAACTGGCCCATGCAAGGCTCTCCCGGAATGATCTGTGATAAAAACGCACAGATGAATGTATTTATTGTCTCGTTTAGCTACCGTTTAGTGAATATACTTCAAATGATATTAAACGCCAACTGACCTATACTAAGGGTATGTTGTGCGGCGCAGCAGCAAAGCTTGCTTTGGCTGGGCAACATTCGATCATTTACCACTTCAGGAGTCACGCATGAGCATTGCCACCCCGGCCGGTATGGAAATTACCGGCGACATTCAGCCAGGTTACGAACAGATACTCACCGCTGATGCGCTCGCGCTGGTGGCCAAGCTGACGCGCGCCTTCGAGCCGCGCCGCCAGCAACTGCTGGCCCTGCGCGTCGAGCAGGCCAAGCGCCTCGACGCCGGCGAGCGTCCCGACTTTCTCGCCGAGACGGCGCACGTGCGCGCCGGCGACTGGAAAATCGCGCCGATCCCGCCGGCGCTGGCCTGCCGCCGCGTCGAAATCACCGGCCCGACCGAGCGCAAGATGGTCATCAACGCCTTGAATTCGGGCGCCGATGCCTACATGACCGATTTCGAAGATTCGCAGACGCCGAACTGGCACAACCAGGTCGATGGCCAGATCAACCTGATGGAAGCGGTGCGCGGCACCATCACGCTCGAGCAGAAGGGCAAATCGTACAAACTCAACGACAAGATCGCCACCCTGCTGGTGCGCCCGCGCGGCTGGCACCTCGACGAAAAGCATGTGCTGGTCGACGGCAAACGCATCTCTGGCGGCATCTTCGACTTCGCGCTGTTCATGGTACACAACGCGAAGGAACAGCTGGCGCGCGGCGCCGGCCCGTATTTCTACCTGCCGAAGATCGAATCGCACCTCGAAGCGCGGCTGTGGAACGATATCTTCGTGATGACCCAGCACGAGCTGGGCCTGCCGCAGGGCACCATCAAGGCGACCGTGCTGATCGAAACCATCCTGGCCGCGTTCGAGATGGACGAGATCCTGTACGAACTGCGCGAGCACAGCGCCGGCCTGAACGCGGGCCGCTGGGACTACATCTTCTCGTGCATCAAAAAATTCAAGCTCGACAAGGATTTCTGCCTGGCCGACCGGCCGAAAGTGACGATGACGGCGCCGTTCATGCGCGCCTACGCCTTGCTGCTGCTGAAGACTTGTCACCACCGCGGCGCGCAGGCGATGGGCGGCATGGCGGCGCTGATCCCGATCAAGAACGATGCGGAGAAGAACGACATCGCGATGGCCGGCGTGCGGGTCGACAAGGCGCGCGACGCCACCGACGGTTACGACGGCGGCTGGGTCGCGCACCCGGGCCTGGTCGAACTGGCGATGACGGAATTCGTCAAGGTGCTCGGCGACGCGCCGAACCAGGTCGGCAAGCAGCGCATGGACGTCGAAGTAACGGCCGCGCAACTGCTCGACTTCAAGCCGGAAGCGCCGATCACCGAAGCGGGGCTGCGCTACAACATCAACGTCGGCATCCATTACCTGGGCAGCTGGCTGTCGGGCAACGGCTGCGTGCCGATCCATAACCTGATGGAAGATGCGGCCACCGCCGAGA
>JARXKM010000384.1:1710-4300 GCA_030272785.1 Pseudomonadota bacterium | reverse complement strand
CGCACCGGTCAGGGGCTGTCGATCGCGACGCGGTCGCGTCCGCTGCGCTTGGCCGTGTAAAGCGCGCGGTCGGCAGCGCCGATCAGGCCGGCCACCTCCACCGCGCTGTGCGGCGCCAGCGTCGCCACGCTGACGCTGATGGTGACGCGCCGCGTGCCGCCCGCCGCCGCATGCGGGATCGCCAGCCGTACTACCCGCTGGCGCAACGTCTCGGCCACGCAGGCGCTGCCGGCGCTGTCCATGTCGGGCAGGATGACGGCGAACTCTTCGCCGCCGTAACGGGCGATCAGGTCCATCGGCCGCTGCAACATCGCCGCCAGCGCACCGGCCACCTTGATCAAGGTGTCGTCGCCCTGCTGGTGACCATAGTGGTCGTTGTAGGCCTTGAAGAAATCGATGTCGATCATCAGCATCGACAGCGGCATCGCCGAGCGCCTGGCGCGCCGGTGTTCCTTCTCGATCGCCTGGTCGAAATGGCGGCGGTTGGCGATCCCGGTCAGACCGTCCAGAAACGTCAGCGAACGCAGTTCGAGCGCCTGCTCGCGCAGCAGCCGTTCGCGGTTGACCGCCACGCTGACGTCGCTGACCTGGATCAGGCAGTGACGCGCCGCGCCCGCCACTTCGAGCGGCGTCACCGCCACCGCTTGCTGGATGCGCACCCCGCTGATCCTGGCCGCGCGGTCGGCATACAGCGGGATCGGCGCCTTGTGCAGCGTCTGCGACAGCACCGCCGGGAAGTTGTCGCGCAACGCCTGCAGCACCGCGCTGTCGAGCCGCTTGCCTTCCAGTTCGGGAAACAGCGCGAAGAAGTCGCGCCCCAGCACCGCCGTCGACGGCCAGCCGGAATGCTGCGCCATCCAGCGGTTCCACAGCACCACCCGGCGCTGGTTGTCGAGCACCACCGCACCGAGGTCGATGGCGCCCAGCACGCTGTCGAGCATGCCCGGATGAAGCGCGTCGACGGCGTCCATCTCAGGCCCCGCCCACGTTGTTGCCGAGGAATCGATCGACCAGCGCCTGCAGGTCCGTCAGCGCGCACAGGTCGAGGATGAAGGCGACATAGCCGTGGATCTGGTGGGTTTGCAGGATGAAGTCGATGTGCAGCATCAGCACCACGGTGTCGGACGGGGCGCCCGCAGCCCCCAAAATCTGCTCGCTGCTGCCGAGGTGGTACACCGGCAGCGAGCCGCGCAGCTCCTGCTCGAACAGGTTGGCCAGGGTGCCCACGCAGCAGTTCAGGATGATGTTGCCGATCTCGCTCATCGCCTCCTGTTCCATCTCGGTCAACTGGTGGAAGGACACCGCGTCGCCGACCATCAGGCGCACGATGTCGAGGCTTTTGTCCTCCGGGAACATCAGGATGGCGTCGGTGCTGAAGGCGCCTTCGTAATGCTGGCTGACGCCGCATACGCGCACGCGCTCGCTGTTGCCGAGCATGGCGGCGGCGTCGGCGCGGTTGAGGAAACGGATCGACGGCACCGACATCGTCACTTCTTCGCTGACGATCTCGCTCATCGCGCGCGCCGCCTGGCCGACGCCGATGTTGAAGATTTCGACCAGCGCGTCGTGCTGCAGTGCCGTCAGCGTCAGCATGCCTACTCCAGCGCGCCGATCAGGGCGTGGATGCGCGCTTCGGTGATCGGCTTTTCCATGAAGCCGATGCCCATCTGGGTGGCGCGGTTGCGGGTGGTGTTCTGCACGTTGGCGGTGAGCAGCGAGATGTGCGCCGACGGACACATGGCGCGCAACTGGCCGGCCGCCGCCAGCCCGCCCATGCCGGGCATGTTGACGTCGACCAGGATCAGCACCGGCGCGAGCGCCTGCGCCACCGCCAGCGCTTCTTCGCCCGTGGCCGCCTCCTCGACCTGCCAGGCGGGCCGCTTGGTGAGGATGAACTGGCGTGCCATCAGGCGCGAAACGCGGCTGTCGTCGACCACGAGGACGGTTTTGGTATTGTGCATTTTCTGGTCCCTTGGAGTGAATCAGGCGACGGCCATCTTCCCATAAATCTTTTTGGAAATATTCCCCAACGGAACTTCCTTTGCGGGGTCCGGTTTGCGCCAGCGCAAAGGAATTTGTCGTTGAAAGGCGGCCACGCCACGGGCGATCCGCTAAAATGTCGGCATTCTTCCTTTCTCTCGCGAACCATGACCCAAGACGAACTCAAACACGCGGTGGCCGTCGCCGCCATCGGCTACGTCGTCGACGGCGCCATCATCGGCGTCGGCACTGGCTCGACCGCCAATTTCTTCATCGACGAACTGGCCATGATCAAGCGGCGCATCAAGGGCACCGTCGCCTCGTCCGAAGCGACCGCGGCGCGTCTGCGCGGGCACGGCATCGCCGTGTTCGACCTCAACGACGTTGACGCGATCGCCGTCTACATTGACGGCGCCGATGAAATCACCCGCGGCGGTGCGATGATCAAGGGCGGCGGCGCGGCGCTCACGCGCGAGAAGATCGTCGCCTCGGTGGCGGCCAAGTTCGTCTGCATCGCCGACGGCTCCAAGCTGGTCGACGTGATGGGCAAGTTCGCGCTGCCGGTCGAGGTGCTGCCGATGGCGCGCGCGGCGGTGATGCGCAAGCTGGC
>JARXKM010000384.1:0-1610 GCA_030272785.1 Pseudomonadota bacterium | reverse complement strand
CGCTGCCGGTCGAGGTGCTGCCGATGGCGCGCGCGGCGGTGATGCGCAAGCTGGCCGCGCTCGGGGGGCAGCCCAAGCTGCGCACTCGTCCTGGCAGCGAGCAGGCGTTCATCACCGACAACGGTGGCGAGATCATTGACGTGGCCGGCCTGCGCATCACCGATCCGGTCGCGCTCGAGCGCGAGCTCAACCAGGTGCCGGGGGTGATCGCCGTCGGCCTGTTCGCGCTGCGCGGCGCCGACGTCTGCCTGCTGGGCACCAGCGAAGGCGTGCAAACGCTCACATTCTAATGCGAGGAACCGGCATGAAACGATGGTGTGCGCTGGCCGCGTGCGCGTTGGCCGTGAGTGCCTGCGCGATGGTCAAGACGCCGATGCCGCCGGCTGTGGCGGTCGCGCCGGTCCGGCCGGTGGTGCGGCAACTGGTCGATGAACATGGCGCGCCGATCGAGCGCATCGCGTTTCGGGCCGGGGTGTCGTCGGTGACGGTCGAAAAACTGGCCAAGCAGCAAGCCTGCGTCAGCGACGAGGGTGCCGGGCTGGTGACCGAGCGCGGTCCGGTGGAGGTGTATCGGATGGTGTGCGCCAGCGGCAAGATCTTCATGGCGCGCTGCGAATTGCGCCAGTGTAAGGCAATGTAAATCGGCGCTCACCCCGGGGGGCAGAGCCGGCATTCGTACACGGCCTCGGCCGTCGAACGCACATCGATCACTTCTGGGGCCCACTACTGGGGCCCACTTCTGGGGTCAGCACTTCTGGGGTCAGTGCCGGCATTCAGACACGGCCTCGGCCGTCGAACACAAAATTACCAATCAGCCGATCAGTTCGTGTCCAGATGCCGGCACTGACCCCGCGGTGGCGGCCCCTCGTGGTGGCGCGCTGCAAGCGATGAGCTCGTGTACGATTGCCGGCACTGACCCCCGGGGTGGGGCGGTTAGTCGGCCGGCGGCACGTAGCCCATCGCGGCATCGGCGCCGTCGCCGAAGAAGTGCTTTTCCATCTGCGTGGCGAGGTACTTGCGCGCACGCAGGTCGGCCAGGTTCAGGCGGTTTTCGTTGACCAGCATGGTCTGGTGCTTGAGCCAGGCCGCCCACGCTTCCTTCGACACCGATTCGTATATCCGCTTGCCCAGTTCGCCCGGATACGGCGGGAAATCGAGCCCTTCGGCGTCTTTGTTCAGTTTGATGCAGTGGACGGTGCGGGCCATGTGTGCTCCTCAAGCGGGATAGGTGTAAAGCCGTGATTATAAAGACTTAATCAGGACCTGTGATTTGCGCTGCCAGTTGTACATGTGCTGGCGGTCCTTCGGCAGCGCGTCCACCGTGGCCGGCACGAAGCCGCGCTTCTGGAACCAGTGCGAGGTGCGCGTGGTGAGCACGAACAGCTTGGTGAAGCCGGCCGCGCGCGCACGATTTTCCATGTGCCGCAGGATGCGCTCGCCGTCGCCCTGGGTCTGCACCTCGGGGTTGACGGTCAGGCAGGCCATTTCGGCCATCTTGGCGGCCGGGAACGGGTACAGCGCGGCGCAGCCGAAGATCACGCCATCGTGCTCGATCACCGAGAAGTTGTCGATCTCGCGCTCGATCAGCTCGCGTCCGCGCTTGACCAGCG
>JARXKM010000383.1 GCA_030272785.1 Pseudomonadota bacterium | reverse complement strand
GCGTAGGTCGAGAACTTGTAGCCGCGGCGGTATTCGAACTTGTCGACCGCCTTCAGCAGGCCGATGTTGCCTTCCTGGATCAGGTCGAGGAACTGCAGGCCGCGGTTGATGTACTTCTTGGCGATCGAAATCACCAGCCGCAAGTTGGCCACCGTCATCTCGCGCTTGGCATGGCGCGCGCGTTTTTCGCCGGCCGCCATCTGCTTGTTTATCTTGCGCAGGTCGGCCAGCGGCAGCGCCACGCGCGCCTGCAGCGCGATCATGCGCTTCTGGTGTTCCTTGATGGCCGGCACGTTGCGGCCCAGCACGGCGCTGTACGGATAGGCGCAATCGACTTCGCGGTCGACCCACGCCAGGTCCGTCTCGCAGCCCGGGAATACCTTGATGAAGTGGGCGCGCGGCATGCCGCAGCGGTCCACGCAGATCGCCAGCACGGCTTTTTCGATGTGGCGCACTTCATCCATCTGGCCGCGCAAGGTATCGCACAGTTTCTCGACGACCTTGGCGGTGAAGCGGATGCCGAGCAGCTCGTTGGAAATCACTTCCTGCGCCTTGACGTAGTTCTTCGAGCCGTAGCCGTCCTTGTCGAACGCCTTCGCCATCTTTTCGAACTGCGCTTCGATCAGGTGGAATTTCTCCAGCGCGCCGCGCTTGAGCTGCGAGAGCTGCTCGGCCGAGAAACCGGCCGCGCCGCCATTGGCGTCGCCGTCTTCTTCCTCGGCTTCCTCGTCGTCTTCCTCGTCATCGTCCGACGCGGCCACATGCGGCGCCGGCGTTTGCGGCGTGGCCGATTCGTTCAGGTCGACGAAGCCGTCGACCACTTCGTCGACCTTGATCTCGTCGCGCTCGATCTTGTGCGCCAGCGCGATGATCTCGGCAATCGTCGTCGGGCAGGCGGAAATGGCCTGCACCATGTCTTTCAGGCCGCCTTCGATGCGCTTGGCGATCTCGATCTCGCCTTCGCGCGTGAGCAGCGCCACCGCGCCCATTTCGCGCATGTACATGCGCACCGGGTCGGTGGTGCGGCCGAAGTCGGAGTCGACCGTCGACAGCGCGGTCGCGGCGGCCGCCTCGACTTCGTCGTCGCTGGTGGCGGTTGGCACGTTGTCGGTCAGCAGCAGCGTGTCGGCGTCGGGCGCGCGCTCGTACACCGCGATGCCCATGTCGTTGAAGGTGGCGATGATGCCTTCGATCGCTTCCGGATCGATGATGTTCTCGGGCAGCTGGTCGTTGATCTCGGCGTGCGTCAGGTAGCCGCGGTCCTTGCCCATGTTGATCAGGTTCTTGATCTGGTTGCGGCGCCGTTCGAGGTCCGCCTCGGACGTCTTCGGGTCGCCCGCCAGCGCACCGGACAGGCCGACCTTGGCCTTGCGCTCGCGCGCCTTCGACACCGCCTTGAGCTCGGCCCGTTCGACCGCGTTGATGCCGGCCACTTCGTCGTTCTCGGGCGTGAATTCGCTCGGCTTGCGGCCGCGCCGGCCCGGCACCTTGACCGACGGCAGCAGGTAGCCGGAAGTGTCGATCGCCGCCAGCGTGGCCGCGTCGGTGGTCTGGCTGACCGACTGGCCGGCCGTCATGATGACGGTCGGCTCGGCCTCAAGCTTGCGCGCCACGCGCGGCTTGACCACCTTCGCCACCGCCGCCGGCGCGTCGTCGGCCGCGTCAAGCGGCTTCGGGGCGGCCAGTTTCGAGACGCGCTTGCGCACCACGGTCGGCGCCGGGGCGGCCGGCACCGAAGCTGCTGCGGCATCGTCGGCCGCTGGCGCCGATGCCGGCGCGGTCGCCACCGAGGCGACATCGGGCTGGGTTGCCGGCACCACCACTGCCAGGCGCGAACGCGTTTTGACGACCGTGACCTTGGCCGCTTCACCCTCGAGGATGTACGAGGTCGCCGTTTTCGGCACGGCCAGCGGCACGGCGGCCTGGCGCGGCGCCTTGGCGGCGGTCAATGTCAGTGTCTTGGCGGTGTTCTTCGTCATACAAACTCTCCAGTCGCGGGCGGTGCGCGCCAGCGAAGTCAATGGTCCAGCGGGGCCGGCGAGGCGGCTCCGATGAAGGGTGTTCGGGATAGCCCTAAATGCAGGCGATGGTGCCGAAAATCAAGCACAACGGGACGCGTCGGAGGCCGCAACGGGCTGTCGGAATCGGCTGTGCGGAGATCAATGGGCGCTGTGTCATGCAGAATGAAAAAAAGCCCGATCAAAAATGAACCGGGCTTGAATCTATTTTCCGGGGAAAACAGAGGAGACAGGTGCAATTATGCCCTACTGAAAGATTCTGCGATAATTGCCATATCGAATGTCCGATATCACGAAATCGCATACTCTCCGGCAACACTGTTTCTCCTCCAACCTCTCCGGTACGTCTGCGCTGCCTCAAGCCGCGCGCAGACCAAGGGGCGGATTATACACGATTTCATGCTTCGCTGCGGGTTCGGCCGCGCATGCGCGCCGCGCCGCGCCCATGTCAAAACAACAGGTCGGCGAATTGCCGCAGCACATACGAAAGCACCCATGCTATCCTTCCGGTTCCAGCTCTTACAATGAAGTCAATGAATCCAACTAGTCCTGTCGACGACGTCGTCGACACCCCGGCCAGCGACGTCGTCGCCGCGCCGCTCGCCGCAGCTTCGACCGATACACCGGCGTCCGCGCCGGCTGCGCCCGCTGGCCTCAGCGCGCGCTCGCTGCTCAAGCAGCTGCAGCAACAGTTTCCCGCGTTCGGCAAGTGCCTGCCGCTTGCCATTGGCATCGACAAGCAACTGCTGGCGCGCCTGCCCGAGCTCGACCGCAAGACCATGCGCGCCGCGCTCGGCATCCACACCGGCTCGCTGCGCTACCTGCGCGCGATGGAAAAAGCGACCGTGCGTTACGACCTCGACGGTGCCGCCGGCGCCGAAGTGACCGACGTCCATCGCCTGCACGCGAAGGAAGTGTTGCAGCAGCGCTTCAAGAAAGAAGCGGACCGCAAGAAGGCCGAGCGCGACGCCGCGCAGGAAGAAGAAGCGAACAAGCTGCGCCAGGAAAAGCTGCTGCAGCTGGCTTCGAAGTTCTCGCGCAACGGCTAAGCCGTTTTCATGCTCAGCGACCAGGAAGAACTGCTGCCGCCCTACGACGGCATCAAACTCACCGCCGTGCACATGGTCAAGTCCGACCGGGACGCCGCCGACGCGCTGCAAGCGCTGCTGGCGATGGACGTGCTCGGCTTCGACACCGAATCGAAGCCGACGTTCCTGAAAGGCGAAGTGTCGACCGGCCCGCACCTGGTGCAGCTGGCCACCGACGACGCCGCCTACCTGTTCCAGATCGGCGCCATGCCGGCCATCGCGGTGCTCAAGGCGGTGCTCGAATCGGCGACGATCCTTAAAGTCGGCTTCGGCTTGTCGGACGACGTCAAGCGCCTGCGCGCCAAGCTCGGCATCGAAATAAGCAACGTGCTCGACCTGTCGACCGCGCTGCGCAAGAACGAGCGCAACACGCTCGGCGCCAAGACCGCGGTGGCGCGCTTCTTCGGTCAGAAGCTGCAGAAGTCGAAGAAGATCACCACCACCAACTGGGCCCTGCCGCGATTGACCGACAAGCAGATTTTGTATGCGGCCGACGATGCGCACGTGGCGCTGAAAATTTATCGGCGCTGGCGGCTCGACCAAGCTGCGGAGTAGGGGTTGAGCGGACTTTCGCTACCGCAAACGGATAGGTTTGCAAATACTCGAAATAGCCACCATGACCGGAAGCGCCGCCCCTTTCGCCGCGTGCTTAAATGTGGAGGATCGGCTTCGTGACGCTGACTAACACAAGAATATCGTCAGCAAGGTGCGCCATGATGTGGAGTTCGCCACGAGCAAACTGCAGTTCAAGCACGAGGAAGGACCCATCGAAGGCGGCTTCAAAATAGCGGATATGGGCCGCCGTTTCGAAAGCATCCCAAGGCATCCCGACATAAGTTGGCAACATCGCCGAAAGCTCTTGCAAGAGGTGAGGAAACTTCTTCTTTAACTGTTGAAGTTGCAACTTGAAATAGGGATCTGTGAGATCGAATTGGACAAGCTGCGGGCGATCGATCAAGAGAGCGACCTAGATATTCTTGAAAAACTGCTCGATATCGCTTTTCGAAAACGCGCGGGCGGGCACGTCGTTCAAGCGTTTTGCGGACTGACCAAGTGCAGTCAACGTCGACTTGTTCAACTTTGCGGTCGCGATTGGGGCCGGACGCAGTTCGCGCGATTCGCTGACCAGGACTTTCGAGCTTTTCGGTGGCATAACGGACTCCGTGATGGGAGAAAGCAGAATACGACTCATTTTACTCCCAAAAACGCCGAG
>JARXKM010000050.1 GCA_030272785.1 Pseudomonadota bacterium | reverse complement strand
ATTTGTGCCGCGATCCGGTCGACTTCAGGAAATCGATTGATGGACTGTCAGCGCTGGTCGAGCAGGAACTCAAGCTCGATCCGTTCGGAAGCGCGTTGTATGTGTTCGTCAACCGGTACCGCAACAAAATCAAGGTCTTGTACTGGCATCGCAACGGTTTTTGCCTGTGGCTCAAGCGTCTGGAGGCGGAAAAATTCGCGTGGCCGCGTGAGGCCGAGGGTGCCACCCACACAGTGACAATGCAGCAGTTTGAATGGCTATTGGAAGGCTTCGATTTATGGCGAAATTCCCCTCATAAAACCTTGCACTTCGGTTCCGTTTCATAGGGGGATTTGGTAAAATAGTGCATGCCAGAAGCCGTCGCAAAGCCCTCCATTTTACCCCCGCGCTACCAGCTCCCGGAGCTGGTCTTGCCGCCCGTCCTGCCCACCGACGCAGCCTCCTTGACGGCCTTGCTGCACGCGGTCATCGCCTCACACAACGATGTCAAGGCGCAGGCACTGAACCACATGCAGCACATGCTCGAACAGTTCATCCTGGCGCGCCACCGCATGTTCGGCGCCAGTTCGGAGCAGTCGGCGAACCAGGGGCGTTTGTTCGACGAAGCCGAGGTACTCGCCGCCGACAGCACCGAGGTGCAGGACGTGGCGCCGTTGCCACCTGAGTCGGAGCAGGGCAAGGGCAAACCGGCATCCAAGCCGGCGCGTGGCAAGCGCGCGCCGTTACCATCGGAGTTGCAGCGCGTCGACGTAGTCCACGACGTCCCGGCTGCTGAACGCACTTGCCCGTGCGGCACCCCGATGGTCGAGATCGGGCAGGACGTCAGCGAACAGCTCGACATCGTGCCGATGCAAGTGCGCGTGCTGCGCCACATCCGCAAGCGCTACGGCTGCCCCGGAAGCGAACACGCGCCTGTGACGGCGCCGCTGCCGCCGCAGCCTCTGCCCAAGAGCAACGCCAGCGCCGACTTCCTCGGTCCCCGCGCTGCGGCTGACGCCGGCGCAGTTCATTGGCATATCCCTGGCCGAATCTCAACGTCCATTGGCGGATTGTCTCGTAGGTGACGATGATGCCACGGCTGGCCATCAATTCCTCGATGCCGCGAAAACTCAGCGAAAACCGGAAGTAGAGCCAGACGACGTGGCTGATGATCTCGGCAGGGAAGCGGAAGCCGCGGTAAAGTTGGAAATTTTTCATCCCCTACCTTACAAAATTTTGCCGACTGCGGGGCTGCAGCGGTAAGTTGACAGTACCGTTCCGGCTTCTCCCATCAACCGTGACTGAGACGAGACGCCCGTTATTGAGGACGATGTCAGAGAAGCGAAGGGGTGAACGCCGGTGGCAGCGAGGGCGCTGGCACTGTTACCCCGTCCGCCTGACTGAAAACGCGCATTCCCCGCGAACCGTGACAGGCCTCCCTCTCGATCATCACGGCCGCGCCGCCCCGCAATACCGCATCACATACTCCTGGTGACTCGGCAGCTGCTTGACCGTGCGGTCGACGGTGCCTTGAATGTTGGCGAGGAAGTCGCGCAGTTCGTCGTCGGCCATCAGCTCGGCGCTCTGGTGGTGCTGGCGGGGATGGATGCCCTGGCCGAGCATGACCTGGATCCAGGAGTTTTCGGCGAACAGTTCGTTCGGAACGCGGAAGACGCGGCCGCTGTCGGCGAACAGGTCGATGCGGTGGCGCAGCGAGGGCGGGACGGCCAGGCTGGCGCAGTCGCGCCAGAAGGGGGTGTCGCGGCGATGGGTGACGTGGTAGTGGAGGATGATGAAGTCGCGGATATGCTCGATTTCGCTGGCGGTCTGGTGGTTGTATTCGTCGATGTCGGTCTGGAAGATGCCATCGGTCGGGAACATCTGCATGAGGCGCACGATGCCGCGCTGGATCAGGTGGATGCTGGTCGATTCGATCGGTTCGAGAAAGCCGCTGGCCAGGCCCAGGGCCACGCAGTTGCCGGCCCAGGTCTGCTCGCGCTGGCCCGGCGTGAAGCGGATCACGCGCGGCTCGGTCAGCACGGCGCCGTCAATGTTGGCCATCAAACTCGATTTGGCGACGTCGTCGTCGATGTAGCGGCTGGAGAAGACGATGCCGTTGCCGACCCGATGCTGTAGCGGGATCTGCCACTGCCAGCCGGCCTCGCGGGCGATCGAGCGGGTGTAGGGCACGGCCGGTCTGACCGAGTCCGTCTGCACGGCGACGGCGCTGTCGGCGAACAGCCAGTGCGACCAGTCCTGGTAGGGCTGGCCCATGGTCTGGCCGATCAGCATTCCCCGAAAGCCCGTGCAGTCGATGAACAGGTCGCCTTCGACCAGGGTGCCAGAGTCCAGCTGCAGGCTGGTGATGTCGCCGCTGGCCCCATCTACATTCACCTTGGCGATCTTCGCTTCGATGCGCTCGACGCCATAACCCTCGGCGAACTTGCGCAGGAACTTGGCGTAGCGCGAGGCGTCCAGGTGGTAGGCGTAATTCATGCCGTTGTTGGGTAGGTGGGCGAAGCGGTTGGCCAGCCCCGCTTTCAGTTCGAGGCAGTAGTCGCCGTAGTCGCCCGCCAGCTTGCGCTCGCGACCCTTGTGCCAGAAGTGCTGGAAGCCGGCGGTCCAGTGGTCGATGCCGGTCGTGCCGAAGGAGTGGATATAGTCCTGGCCGACGTCGCGCCAGTTTTCAAACTGGATGCCGAGCTTGAAGGTGGCCTGGGTGGCGGCCATGAATTCCTGCTCGTTGATCTCCAGTAGGCTGTGAAAATTCATCAGGGTCGGAATGGTCGCTTCGCCGACGCCGACGGTGCCGATCTCGTCGGACTCGATCAGCTTGATGTCCAGGCGCGCGCCCAGCACCTTGGAGATGCCGGCGGCGGCCATCCAGCCGGCAGTGCCGCCGCCGGCGATGACGACGCGGCGTACGGGCTTTAATGACTGCTGACGATTCTGCATGTGCGTTTCCTCGTTCATCGGTTCAGTTTTTTCAGCAGCTGCGCGCGCAGCACACGGGTGGCGTCGTCGTCCAGCGGCGCCAGGATGCGGCGCGCGGCCGGCGGAATATGGGCGGCGGTGGCGTCGCCGGCCTCAAAGACGTAATGGCGGAACTGCTCCTGCCAGGCCGCGCGCTGTGCCGGCGCCAGCTCGCGCATCGTCATCATTGCCAGCAGCAGGGCGTTGGTGGGCGTGTCGGTGTAGTCGGGCTGATCGCGCCACCAGTAGTTGACCAGCACATTGAAGGCGTCGAGCGCTTCGATGTGGTGCCACCACATGCTGGGAATGAAGATGGCGTCGCCCGGACCCAGCTCGGCGACGCGGGCGTGCGCGAGCGCTTCGTCGAAGCGGGGGAAACGGGTGAAATCGGGGTGCTTTAAGTCGACCAGGCTGATGGCCTGGCCGGCCGGCGTGAAATCGAGCGGGCCGACGTAGAGATTTTTCAGCTGCTCCGGCGGGAACAGGGTGAAACGGCGGCGCCCGGCCGCCACGCAGGCGACATTGTCCGGCACATCGTAGTGGGCGGCGATGCGGGTGCGGTTGCCGATCCAGATGCTGGCGAGGGCGTCGCGCGCGCCGAGATCGATGTCGTTGTGTTCGCGAAAGCCGGGCAGGCAGGTGTCGACGGTGGTCGAGCCGACGTAGATGCCCGGCGGCGGCTGCGCATGTTCCTGCCGCTGCAGTTCATCGAGCACGGTATCGAGTCGCACCTTCACCGCCTGGTAATTGAAGCCGGTGAGATCGTCGTTGTAAAAAAAGCGGCCGTCGATGGCGGGTGCGCCCAGCATCGCGCCGACGGTGGCGCCGCCGTAAAAGCCGCGCAGGTAGGCGTCGCCGCGGCCATCCAGCGCGGCGGCGACCATCGGCCAGTGGCGTACCAAGCCGCGCAGCACCACCGGCTCGCTTGACGCCAGCACGGCATCGTCGATGGCGGTCGCACTGATCTCGTGCATGGTGCTAGCGGCGTGCGCCATGCAGGCGGTTCTTGCGCTCGATCAGGGCGCGGAAGTTCGACAGCGAGGCGACCGCCATGAAGATCGCCTGCAGGTAGCCGGCCCGGTGCAGCTCGCCCAGGGTGGCGGCGTCGAGGCGCGCCAGGCGCTCTTCATGGATGGCATAAAAGCCGGCCAGGCGGCCCTGGGTGCCGTCGTCCAGTTCGACGTCGAGGACAAAGGACTCGAGCAGCTCGAGCGATACCAGGGCCGCCATGAACAGCGGCGTGGCCTGCAGTCCCTGGTGGATGGTCAGCAGGGTGGAATTGACCTTCTCCAAAAATTCCGTGGTGCCGCCATGCGGCAGGAACACCGGTTCGCCCTCCTGTTCGGAGCAGCGCGGGCTGTCCAGATCGACGTGCACCATCAGCTCGTCGCCATCGACGCCGATCAGGAAGGGCTGGCGCGCCACTGTCAGCGGCACGGTGGTGCTGTCCCAGCCGCCGGCGTTGAGAAACAGGTTTTCGCCTTCCTGGAAGCCGAGCAGGGCGATTGGCTCGAAGTGGGTACCGTCGTCGGTCTTGCGAAACACGATCGGGTAGTGCGCCTGCAGTTCGCGGAACTCGGCCGGGAAGGTGGGGGCGAACATCTGCTGGTCGCCGAAGTCGGGGCCGTAACCGGTGCGGATGCGCAGGTGCTTGTGATCGACGTTATTGAGCAGGACGGGATTGGCCATGCGGTGCTTTCCTTGAGATGGTCAGATGGAGGGCAGGCCGTGGCGCGCGATGTGCGCCAGCAGGCTGCGGTTGTCGGGGAGCGCGGGCAGCATGCGCGCGGTGAGCGTGGCGGCTTCGTGAAAATACTGGTCGGCCAGTTCACCGTTGTCCTTGCCGCGCGCGCGGGCGCTGCCCTCGAAGCCCATGCCGTACAGGATGTACTGGTAGCTGGCGGCCGGGAACACTTCGGCCGTGCTGCGGAAATCGCTGCGCGCGGGCGCGCGGTGGCGCCACAGCTGCAGCAGTTCCTGCAGGCGTTCGGGGATGGACGCGGCCTGGCGGTGGTCGCGCCAAAAATCGCTGCCGGCTTCCTTGTCACTGCGGCGGCTCAACACGTAATGCAGCTTGAGGAACTCGATCACCCGCTCCCAGCGATAGGTAAAATCGGCGTTGAAACGGCGCGCAACGATGGCCATGGTGGCGCGGTTGGCCGGCAGGTCGTCGCTGATGGCAATCGCCGCCATTTCGACCAGGGCGAGGGCGGACGCTTCCAGCGGCTCGATAAAGCCGCTGGACAGGCCCACGGCGACACAGTTGCGGTGCCAGAAGCGTTCGCGGTAGCCGGGGGAGAAGGTGATCTTGCGCGGCGTCGGGATGTCGGCCTGGCCGCTCGAGGCCACTATATAAGCACGCAGCGCGGTATCGGCCTGGTCGTCGCTGCAATGGGCGCTGGAATACACGTGGCCGATGCCGCGCCGGGTCGGCAGGCCGATGTCCCAGATCCAGCCGGCGCGCTGCGCGGTGGCTGCCGTCACCGATGCGATGGGAGCATCTGGCTGGGGGTAGGGCACCTGCACGGCCAGGGCACTGTCGTTAAACAGCACATGCTGTTGCGAGAGCAGCGGCACGCCGTAGTGCTGGCCGAGCAGCATGGACTTCATGCCGGTGCAGTCGATGAACAGGTCGCCGGCAAGCGGGCCTTGAGAAGCGGTGCGCAGCGCGGCGATGTCGCCGCTGCCGTCGCTGTGCGAGTGGACACCAAGCACGTGGTCGCACACGTAGCGCACGCCCAGTTTTTCGATGCAGTGCGCTTTGAGGAAGCTGCCGAACTTGCCGGCGTCGAGGTGGTAGCCGTAGTTGGCCACTGCCGCGAACTGGGGCGTGGCGGCCTGCTTGGGAGCGCGGCCACGCGCGCACAGGTGGGGCTGAAAACTTACCAGGTCGGCAAACGGGATGCCAGCGTGGCTGCTTTGCCAGTGCGCCACCAGGTCGGTCTCGCCGAAGCCCTGGGGCAGCACAAACGGGTGGTAGTAATGGTCGGCGGGGCTGCCGTCGACCCAGCCGTCGAAGCGAGAGCCCTGCTTGAAGGCGGCGTCGCAGGCGCGCAGGAAATCGCTTTCGAGGACACCGATGCGGCGCAGGGTGTCGCGCATCGATGGCCAGGTGCCTTCGCCGACGCCGATCGGCGCCACGTCGGGCGACTCGATCAGGGTGACCTGGACGGCGCCGGCATGGTCGGCGGCGAGCACGCCGGCCGTGAGCCAGCCGGCCGAGCCACCGCCGACGATGACGATCTGTTGCAAGAGGGAGGAATCCATAGTGCCTGTGACAGTAGGAGAAAGCCCGCTAACCCGCCGGGTAGTCTAACCGAAAACGGCCGCTGAACATCGGCGGCCGTGTTTGCATGAGGAAGCGCCGGTCAGAACTTGTAGCGGGCGCCCACCATGTAGCGCGGCCCGGACTGGGTCGCATACAGCACTTCGGTCTTGGTACGGCCATGCACCCTTGTCGTGGCGTTGGTCAGATTGATAGCCTCGACCTGGAAGCTGAGCTTGTCGGTGTAAGCGTAGGTGACCGACAGGTCAAGCTGGCCGTAGGCTTCCACATAGTTCGGATTCGGTCCGGCGTTGTCGAATGTCGACGACAGGAACTCGCCACGCCAGTTGTAGGCCGCCCGCGCCGTCAGCTTGGCGTTTTCATAGATGCCGACCAGGTTGGCGGAGTTGGATAATCCCAGCAGGGCAAACTGCTCGCCGACCGAGGCGTTATCGTACTTCAGGCCGGAGTGCACCCAGGTGTAGTTGGCCTGGACGCCGAAACCGCTGTCGCCGAACATGTGCTGGACGTTCACTTCAGCGCCATGCAGGCTGGCCTTCTTCTGGTTGGAGAAGGAGTTGATCTTGAAGTCAGCGATCGGGTCGGTCGACTGGCCGACGATGGTACCGGTGGCATTGCCGGTGGCGTCGTCGGGTCCGCGCGTGACGCCGGGCGAGGTCGGATGGTTGCGGAAGATGTAGTTACGAATGCATACCGTATCACCGCCGCAGCCGCTCTTGACCGCCTCGTTCCACAGGGCGCCGCCGACCGGCGTGCGCAGGTTGAAAGGCTGCGCCGTGATGACCGACTGGCCGGCGTAGTCCTTCAGGTCCTTGTAGAACACGCCGAGCGAGGCGAAGCTCTGCTTGTTGTAGTACCACTCGGCCGACAGGTCGTAGTTTTTCGACTTGACGGGTTTGAGCGCCGGATTGCCCTGCGAACCGGTGCCGCCGTTGACGCGCACCAGCTGGTCGAGCGTCTGGCCGCCCTGGATCTGGTCGTAGCGCGGCCGGCCGATGGTCTCGCCGTAACTGGCGCGCAGCTTGACGTCCTTGAGCACATCGATGTCAAAGTCCAGGCTCGGCAACAGGTTGTGGTAGCTGCCGCCCAGATTGGTAAAACTCGGCGTGCCAAAGGCGACTGAGAACTCATTCGCCGATACCATGGCGATACTGGTAGCGCTCGGCACCAGCGCGGTGGAGGTGACTTCGGTTTTTTCGTAGCGCACACCAATTCCGGTATGCATCGGCATGGCGGTGTCCCAGTCCGTATTGAACTGGAGGTAGCCGCTCTTCGACTTCTCGCCAGTACGGCGGTCGGTATCGAACGTGGTTTTCGGCAAATACAGGGCGGGCTGGCCGGACGCTGCGGCTGCGAGCTTGCGCACCTGGTCGAAGTTAAAGGTGTAGAACTGATTGAACAGTTTCGCATCGCTGCTGCCGTCGATCTTGTCGAAATACTGGCGCACGGTGTCCGCATGCCAGACGCTGCTCGGATAATCGTTCGGGCTGGTGGCGCCGCCCCAGGTATCGCGCTGCTGGTTGGAGAAGGCCGAGCGGTTGTCGACCTTGGTGGCGGCAAGGCCAAAATTGAGCTGGGACGATTCGCGCACTTTCCACTTGCCGCTGACCTGGGCCTGTTCGACCTCGCCCTTCATGTAGCCGTTCTGGAAGGTCGATCCCGTCACCTGCTGCCTGGCATTGACGAAATCGGCGCCCTGGATCGACAGCACGGGGAAATCGTGGGTGAAATCGGCGCTGGTGGTGCCGCGCGAGAAGCTCGCCGTACCGAGCGTGTTGTTCGAGCCGAACGGGCTGTCGGCCTTCGATTCGGCGGTCGACTTGTGGGCGTCGAATTCAAGTTTCAGCCCCGGCGTGGCTTTCCACGCCAGATTGATGCCAAGTGCGTTGTTCTGCGTTTTGGTTGCAAAGTCGGCGCCGCCCATGGCGATATCGCTGTTGGCAGGCACGATGGTCTCGGTATAGATCAGCGGACCCGATACCGGTCCCTTGCTCCACGAGCTGGTCGAAGGGCCGAAGTTGAACCATGCGGAAATGTCGTTGCGCCTGGTCTGGATCTTGTTTTCCGAATAGGTGTAGTCGAGCGTGGCGGTCAGTTCCTTGACGGGGGCGTACTGCAATGTCAGCTGGCCGTTGGTACGCTGGCGCTGGATGCCGGTCATGCTGTAATTGAGGTTCTGCGGCACCGAATAGATATCGCTTGGGCCCGGGCGGTTGGTGATATTGGCCGACCCCGGGGTGCCAGGCTGGGGGATGGTGCCCCAGTTGTTTTCGTCGCCCTTGAACGGACCGCGCCAGCCGCTGGAAACGGCCGCCTGGTTGTAGCCCGAATTGCGTTCCTGGTGGCTGCCGGACACGGCGATGCCGAATTTTCCGTCGGCCGAGGTATTGCTGTAGATGCCGGAAATTTCAGGCGTCGCCGATTTACGGGCCTTGACGTCACCCGGTAGGTTGTCGTTCGACGTGTCGTAGACGCCCTTGATGCCGACGCTCGATTGCAGGCCTGGCCGCTCGAGCGGACGGGCGGTCATCACGTTCAGGGTGGCGCCGATGCCGCCGGTGGGGGAGTCGGCGCGCGACGTCTTGTACACCTGGATCTGCGAGACCGCTTCGGAAGCGAGGTTAGCGAAGTCGAATGAGCGTCCGTTCAGGTCACCCAGATTCGAGGTGGCCATCTGGCGACCGTTGAACAGCACCATGTTGAAGTCGGGGCCGACGCCGCGCACGGTGACCTTCTGGCCTTCGCCGTTGTTGCGGTCGATCGACACGCCGGAAATGCGCTGCAGCGCCTCGGCCAGGTTCGTGTCGGGGAATTTGCCAATGTCCTCGGCGACGATGCCGTCGACGATACCGTCGGAATTACGTTTGAGGTTGAGCGAGGATTGCAGGCTGGCGCGCAGGCCGGGCACGACCACGGTCTGCAGGGCGCCGCCAGCGGGGCTGAGGTCGGCGCCGCCGCTGGTTTGGGCGTGGGTGATTGCCGGCGTAACGAGGGCCGCGCAGGCACTGGCTACCGCAAGGCTGAGTATGGACTGCTTTGCCTTTGGATATTGCATCTTGTCTCCTGATTGATGAATGCGGCATGCTCGTTTGCTGTCATGGCTGCCGGTGTCTGGTAATCCACTATGTCTTTATGCCTGCTTCTTGCTGCCTGCCGTGCCTCGCTTTCTTCGGTATGGAAACGTTTCCACCCAAGGTTCCGTGAATATTAGGTTCAGTGAAAAAGATTGTCAATCGATTATTGCGCCTGCGTTTTCAAATGGTGCTGCGGTGCTTGTGAACCATTGCGTTGACGTGGTGATCGGTGGTCAACGGGCCTGTGAACTGGCCCCCAAATTTGGCTGAATTGCCGGCTTAGGAGCGGGCTGAACAGCGGGCAGCGCAGCCGGTGCCGCGGCCGGGGCGGACGAAGGCGGCTGGTAAATGCGCACATAGTCGACTTCGAACTGCTGCGGCAGGCTGCGCTCGTCGACTGCGCCGCCCAGATCGCCGCCGATCGCCAGGTTCAGCAGCAGATACTGGGGCAGGGCGAACGGCCATTTCTGGTAGTCGCCATCGCCCGCATTGGGCAGCTCGTTGTAGGCAAGGCCGTCGACGGCGATCAGCATGCGCTCGGGCGTCCAGTGCAGCTGGTAGTTGTGAAAACTGCGGCAGGCGTCGTCAATGCGAATGCTTTTTGTATTGGGCGTGTTCATCGGCCAGTTCTGCGCACCCGTATAAATACTGCCGAGGATTTCGCCGGGTTTGCTGCCGACGTGTTCCATGATGTCGATTTCGCCGTCCACCGGCCAGCGCCCGCGCGTGCCGAGCATCCAGATGGCCGGCCAGGTGCCGACGCCGCACGGCACTTTCGCGCGCACCTCGACCAAGCCGATGCTCCACTCGGCCAGGCCGCGCGTGAACAGGCGCGCCGAGGAGTAGAGCTGGCCGCCATAGTCAGGCATCGATGCCAGGGCCTCCTTGCGGGCGGTAATGATCAGCTTGCCATCGCGGACCTGGCTGTTTTCCAGGCGGCCGGCGGCGTAGTACTGGCGTTCATGGTTGAACCAGCCTTGCTTGTTGAAGGCGGTGTCGTAGGCCCACTTGGCCGGGTCGGGCAGGCCGTCGCGGTCGAATTCGTCGGACCAGACCAGGCGCCAGTCGGCGGGGATGGCGACATGCGGGAGCGCGGCGAGCGGCGCCGGCTGCGCAGCCGATGCCATGCCGGCAAGCGCTAGCAGGCAGATCGAGCCGGGCATCTTCACCAATCGTTTCGCCAACTGTGTCGCCATTTTGGAAACCTTTCCAATTCGTTGGGCCGAATATAGCATCCTTGTATTTCTGAAGTCAATTTGCAGTGCCGCATGCGTACCCGGAAAGGGTGGCAAATGGCGCCGAAACGGGCCTGGCGACGGGGGCGGCCAGAGTGGAGGGCGGGCGTAAAAAATATTTTCATCACTGTTGCGTTTTCAGCAGTTGGCGGCGCATCGATGGCGATTTATGGCAGAGTTCGGCAGGGGCAACGGCGTGCCATTGCCTGTCGATGGCGTCGTCACCAGCGTTGACATGTATTTTCCGCCGGTGCTATAGTCGGGCCAATAAAATGGGAACGTTTCCATTTGACGCATAGAAGAGCGGATCGCAGGTCCGCCGAACAGGAGACAGGATGAACCCATTCCGCACAGCTGCGATCACGGCCGGCTTGCTTGCCGCGAGCATCGGCCAGGCCCTGGCAGCGGTGCCGCCCGCCCGTCCAGTCGCCGGCCCTGGCCTCACCGCAGAAGTGATTCACTGGTGGACCTCCGGCGGCGAATCGGCCGCGGTCAAGCAGGTGGCGCAGGCTTACCGCGCCGCCGGCGGCACCTGGATCGATACGGCCATCGCCGGTGGCGACCAGTCGCGCGCCGTCACCATCAACCGCATCGTCGGCGGCAATCCGCCCACTGCCGCCCAGTTCAACACTTCCAAGCAGTTCTTCGATGTGATCGAGCAAGGAATGCTCAATAACGTCGACGACGTCGCCGCCCGCGAGGGCTGGGAACAGCTGCTGCCGGCGCCAATCGTCAATGTCATCAAGGTCAAGGGCCACTGGTACGCGGTGCCGCTGAATATCCACATGCAGACCTGGATCTGGTACTCGCAGGCGGCTTTCAAGAAAGCCGGCATCGCCAAGGAGCCCGCCACCATGGACGAACTGTTCGCCGCGCTCGATAAACTGAAGGCGGCCGGCATCGTGCCGCTGGCGCACGGCGGCCAGGCCTGGCAGGAGACGGTGCTGTTTTCGGCCATGCTGGCCAACCTGGGCGGGCGCGAACTGTATCTGTCGGTGATCCGCGACCGCGATCAGAAGGCGATCAATTCGGAGACTTTCAAAAAAGTCCTGATGGCGTTCAAGCGCATGCAGGGCTATACCGATCCCGGCGCGCCGGGACGCAACTGGAACGACGCCACCGCCATGGTCATTCGCGGCAAGGCCGGTGTGCAGATCATGGGCGACTGGGTCAAGGGCGAGTTCACCAGTGCCGGCCAAGTCCCCGGCAAGGATTACGGCTGCATCGCCGGCCTGGGGCCGGCCGTGCCTTACCTGATCCAGGGCGATGTGTTCGTGTTCCCGAAAACCTCCAACCCGAACGCGGTCAAGGCGCAGAAGCTGCTGGCCAGCGTGGTGGTGGCGCCGGCCACCCAGCTCGCCTTCAGCCAGCTGAAAGGTTCGATCCCGGTGCGCATGGATGTCGATGCCGGCAAGCTCGATGCTTGTGCGCAGAAGGGCATGGCGGTCATGCGCGACAAGTCGCGCCAGATCGGCGTGACCGAGGTGTACCTGACGCCCGACCAGAACGGCGCCATCCAGGACGTGCTGACGGCTTACTGGAATACCGCCATGCCGGTCGAGAAGGCGCAGAAGAACTTTGCCGCCGCGCTCAGGAACTGAAGCGGTGACGCGGGCCCGCACCTCGCTGACGTCCTACGCCGCCTTGCTGCCGATGGCGGCCACCGTGCTGGTGGCCTACATCGGCAGCGTGCTGTGGACCCTGCGCACCTCGTTCACCAGTTCGCGCACCTTCGCCTCCAATGAATTCATCGGCCTGGCCCAGTACGAACGCCTGTTCGACAACGAGCGCTGGCTGCTGTCGCTGCATAACCTGGCGGTGTATGGCGTGCTGTTCATCGTGGCCTGCCTGGTCATCGGCACCCTGCTGGCTATTTTTATCGACCAGCATGTGACGGGGGAGGGCGTGCTGCGCACCGTGTTCCTCTACCCTTACGCCATGAGCTTCGTCGCCACCGGCCTGGTATGGCAGTGGATGCTCACGCCCGGCCACAGCGCATTCTCGCTCGACTGGATCGTCGACCAGGACATGGTGATCTACACCGTGGTGATGGCCGGGGTGTGGCAGGCCTCCGGGCTGGTGATGGCCCTGCTGCTGGCCGGCCTACGCGGGGTCGACCCGGAAATCTGGAAGGCCGCGCGCCTGGACGGCATTCCCGCCTGGCGCGTGTACCTGTCGGTGGTGCTGCCGATGCTGGGGCCGAGCTTCGCCACCGTGCTGCTGCTGCTGTCGACGGCCACCGTCAAACTGTACGATGCCGTCGTCGCCATGACCCAGGGCGGGCCGGGCACGGCCAGTGAAGTGCCGGCCAAGTTCATCATGGACCACCTGTTCCTGCGCTCGAACATCGGCCTGGCCTCGGCCGCGGCGATGGTGCTTCTGGCGCCCGTGCTGGCGATTTTGCTGCCGTACGCGTATGGCCGCAGCCGAAAGTCCGCGGCATGAATCGCACCGCCGCCCGCTTCGGCACCTACCTGTTCCTGTTCGGCGCCGCGCTGTTCTTCCTGCTGCCGCTGTACGTGATGCTGACCACCTCCTTCAAGACCATGGACGACATCCGCGCGGGCGGCATCTTTGCCCTGCCCCTGTCGTTCACCACGGAGCCGTGGCGGCTGGCCTGGAGCGAAGTGTGCACCGGCGCTGCCTGCGAAGGCGTGCGCGCGGGCTTCTGGAATTCGGTGGCGATCACCGTCCCCAGCACGCTGCTGCCGATTGCCATTGGCGCCGTCAACGGCTACGCGCTGTCGTTCTGGCGCCCGCGTGGGTCAAGCGTGCTGTTTGCCCTGCTGCTGGCGGGCGCCTTCATCCCCGTGCAGGTGATGCTGTACCCGATGGTGCGCATGATGGCGGCGATCGGCGTCTTCGGCTCGCTCCCGTCCATCGTGCTGGTGCACACCGTGTTCGGCATGCCGCTGATGACGCTCCTGTTCCGCAATTATTATGCGGGCGTGCCGCACGAACTGTTTCAGGCCGCGCGCATCGACGGCGGCGGCTTCTGGCGCATCTTCCTGCAGGTGATGCTGCCGATGTCGGCGCCGATCATCGTGGTCGCCGCCATCATGCAGGTGACCGGGGTGTGGAACGATTATGTGCTCGGGCTGGTGTTTGCCGGCCGCGACAACCTGCCGATGACGGTGCAGCTCAATAATGTGATCAACACGACGACCGGCACCCGCCTGTACAACGTCAACATGGCGGCCACCATCCTTACCGCGCTGGTGCCGCTGCTCGTGTATTTTTTGTCCGGCCGCTGGTTCGTGCGTGGTATCGCCGCCGGCGCTGTGAAGGGTTAGGGTTATATCGATGTCCCATGTAGCAAACGTAGCATTGCGCAATCTGTCGATCACGCTGGGCGGCAACCAGGTCATCCGCGATCTCGACCTCGATGTCCGCGAGGGCGAGTTTCTGGTGCTGCTGGGGCCTTCCGGCTGCGGCAAGTCGACCCTGTTGCACAGCATCGCCGGCCTGAACGAGGTGGCCGGCGGCAGCATCGCCATCGGCGGCCAGGACATGACAGGGGTCGATCCCTGCCGGCGCGGCATCGGCATGGTGTTCCAGTCCTACGCCCTGTATCCCACCATGACGGTGGAGAAGAACATGAGCTTCGGCGCCCGTATTGCCGGTCTGCCAAAAGGGGAAATAGCCGCGCGGGTGGCGCGCGTGGCCGGCATGCTGCAGCTGACCGATCTCCTCAAGCGCAAGCCGGGCCAGCTGTCGGGCGGCCAGCGCCAGCGCGTGGCGATCGGCCGCGCGCTGGTGCGCGAAGCGGCCGTGCTGCTTTTCGACGAGCCCTTGTCGAATCTCGACGCCAAGCTGCGCGCCGATCTGCGGCGCGAACTGAAACTGCTGCACCAGCGCCTGAAGGCCACCATCATCTACGTCACCCACGACCAGGTCGAGGCGATGACCCTGGCCAGCCGCATCGTCGTCATGCAGGGCGGGCAGGTGCGGCAGATCGGCACCCCGGCCGAGGTCTACGAGCGGCCTGCCAACCTCTTCGTCGCCGGCTTTCTCGGTGCGCCGTCGATGAATTTCATCCACGGCGAGGTGGACGATTACGGTTTTTTCCGCGCCGGCGCCGTCCATCTGAAGCTGCGCCAGGCCTTGCCGCGCCGCGCCGTGCTGGGCGTGCGGCCGGAGCATATTCACCTGCACGCCGGCGGCGCCCTGCGCGGCAAGCTCGCCCTGGTCGAGCCGATGGGCAACCACCAGGTGGTGTGGATCGATACCGGGGCGCAGCAACTGTCCTGCATCGTGCAAGGCAATCCGCTGCTGGCGCCGGGCGACGCGGTGAGCTTCGACATTGACGCCGCGCGGGCATCGTTGTTCGATCCGGACAGCGGAAAGGCCTTATCATATGCGGTCGAACAAGCCGCAGCGCCGGCCGGCGCACTAACTCTGGACTGAGACTGGAACAACCCGTGGCCACTATCAAGGATGTAGCCCGCCTGGCGGGCGTTGGACTGGGCACCGCTTCCCGCGTCGTCAGCGGCAAGGGTTCGGTGTCGCCGGCCACGCTGGAAAAAGTCAGGAAGGCCATCGAGGAACTGGACTTCCGCCCCTCGCATGCGGCGCGCTCGCTGCTGTCGGGCAGCAGCCAGATGGTCGGCGTCTACATCCCGGTCCTTTCCGGCACCTTCTATACCCCGATCCTGCAGCTGATCGACACCGAACTGCGCGCCGCCGGCCTGCACATGGTGGTCGCCTTCGGTGTCGGCCTGGGCGACGAGCGCCGCCAGGCCATCGAGGGCATTGAATTTTTGATGGAGCGCGGCTGCGATGGCCTGCTCGTGATGACCAATTCGCTGCACGATGAAGACGTCGCCGTCCTCGGCGTCCAGCAAAGCGAGGTGGTACTGCTCAATCACAGCTTCGAGGCCATTGCCGACCAGTGCTTCACGGTCGATCACACCCTCGGCGGGCGCCGCGCGGCGCGCGCCTTGCTCGATTTCCAGCACCGCCACATCGCCGTGATTGCCGGGCCTTCGCGCCTTGTCGACAGCGTCGAGCGCATCAGCGGCTTCATGGCGGAGCTAAGCGAGAACGGCGTCGACACGGCCGGCATGTGGATCGCCGAGAGCGATTTTTCGCCGGCCGGCGGCTGGAAGGCGGCCAAGGAGCTGGTCGAATCGGGCCGCCAGGTCAGCGCGCTGTTCTGCGCCAACGACGAGATGGCGGTAGGGGCGCTCAGCTACTTCCAGGAAGCCGGCGTCCGCGTGCCGCACGACCTGTCGGTGATCGGCTACGACGACACGCCCAGCGCCGAATTCTCGGCCCCGCGCCTGACATCGGTGCACATGCCGTGGCGCGAGATGACGCTGGCGGGCGTGAACGCGCTGCTCAATCGCTGCTATGGCCTCGATCGTCCGGTGTCGCGCGATTTTCCCGTGACGATCACCTTGCGCGCCTCGCTGGCGCAGGCAACCCCGGTGCGCTCGGCGACGCGCAAAAAACCATGAGCACCATCCCCGCTCCTTTTTTTTATCGCGATGCTGGAAACCTTTCCAATTGTGTCGGTAATCTGGCAGAATTCATCAAACTTCAACCTGGACGCCCATGACGACTTCCACCGCCCCTTCGTTCCCGCCGCCATCGCGGCGCGATTTTGCCAGCGATTTTTTGTGGGGCAGCGCTACGTCCTCCTATCAGATCGAAGGCGCCGCTTTTGAAGACGGGCGGGTCGAATCGATCTGGGACCGCTTCGCCGCCACGCCTGGCAAGGTGGCCGATGGCGCCAGCGGCGCGGTGGCCTGCGATCACTACCACCGCTGGCCGGAGGACTTCGATCTGGCACGTTCACTCGGCATGCAGGCGTACCGCTTCTCGATTGCCTGGCCGCGCATCGTCCCCGGCATCGGCGCCGCGCCGAACCGGAAGGGACTCGATTTCTATTCGCGCCTGGTCGACGGCATGCTCGAACGAGGCCTGCAGCCATGGGCAACGCTGTATCACTGGGACCTGCCGCAATACCTGCAGGACGCCGGCGGCTGGAACGAACGCGCCACGGTGGACGCCTACCTGGCGTACGTCGATGCCGTCACGCGCACGCTGGGCGACCGGGTCAAGCACTGGATCACCCACAATGAGCCGTGGTGCACCGCCATCATCGGCAACTACGAGGGCCTGCACGCACCGGGCCTGACCGATTTCAGGACGGCGCTGCAAGTCTGCCACCACGTGCTGCTCTCGCACGGCAAGGCGGTGCCGCTGATCCGCTCCAATGTGCCGGATGCGAAGGTGGGGATCGCGCTCAGCCTGCACCCGGTGCGCGCGGCCAGCGACAGCCTGGAAGACACGGCAGCGCTGGCGCGCCACGACGGCCTGCGCTACCGCTGGTTCCTCGATCCCCTGTTCGGCCGCGGCTACCCGCAGGCGACCATCGACCAGGTGGGCCAGGCGGCGCCGCAGGTGGAGGAGGGCGACATGCAGGCGATTGCCGTCGCCACCGATTTCCTCGGCGTGAATTACTATTTCCCGGAGACGGTCAGGAACGCCCCCGGCCATGGCCCGCTGGACGCCAGCGTCGACGCGCCCGCTGCCGGCGTCGAGACCACCGCGCTGGGCTGGCCGGTGGCGCCCGGGGGATTGAGCGAACTGCTGCAGCGGATCGAAGACGACTACCATCCGGGGCCCATCTACATCACCGAGAACGGTTCCTGCTACGACGACGTGGTCGAAGACAACGGCGAAGTCGAAGACAGCGCGCGGCGCCACTACCTGCAGCGCCATTTGGCGGCGTTGAAGGATGCCATCGACAATGGCGTTCCGGTGAAAGGCTATTTTGCCTGGAGCCTGGTCGACAATTTCGAGTGGGCCGAAGGCTACCGGCGCCGTTTCGGCCTGGTGCACGTCGATTACGCCACCCAGCGCCGCACCGTCAAGGCGAGCGGCAAATGGTATGGCAAATTTTTACGCGCGCAAGAATGAGGCGGTGGGCGCTTTCCGGTTGACCATTCACCGAAATACGAGCAGAATTGGAATCGTTTCCAAAGTGCGCCTAAGAGTGCCGTGGATGACGTTTCATACTAATAACAATCACGAGACAAAGAATGCAATTTCAATTTCGCCCACTGGTGCTGGCGTGCGCGCTGGCCTGCGTCGACCTCACCGCCGCCACGGCCGCCACGGCCCCCGCCTGGCCCGCCGTGCAAAGTGCCATCCGTCCTGACGCCGCCCTCGAAGCGCGGGTCGCCGCTATCGTCAAGGGCATGACCCTGGCCCAGAAGATCGGCCAGATGACGCAGCCGGAAATCAAGAGCGCCTCGCCAGACGACGTCCGCACATATTATTTAGGCTCGGTGCTCAATGGCGGCGGCAGCTGGCCAAACAATAACAAGCACGCTGTTGCTGCCGACTGGGTGGCGCTGGCAGACCGTTATCACGACGCCTCGATGGCCACCGACATGGCGGTCAAGGTGCCGGTGGTGTGGGGCATTGATGCCATTCACGGCAACAGCAATGTGTATGGCGCCACCCTGTACCCGCACAATATCGGCCTGGGCGCCGCCCGCGATCCGCAGCTGGTCAAGGCGATTGGCGCCGCCACCGCGCGCGCGGTGCGCGCCACCGGGATTGCGTGGGTGTTCGGACCGACCATCGCGGTGGTGCGCGACGACCGCTGGGGGCGCACCTATGAGAGCTTTGCCGAGAACCCGGCGCTGGTGGCGAGCTACGCTGGCCAGTACGTCGCCGGCCTGCAGGGCACCTTCGGGCAGGACGCCAGCGTGATCGCCACCGCCAAGCACTTCATCGGCGACGGCGGCACCGACCAGGGCAAGGACCGCGGCGTCAACCGCTCGTCCGTGGCGCAGATGACCGGTATCCACGCCGCCGGCTACGCGCCGGCGCTGGGGGCCGGCGTGCAGACGGTGATGGCCTCCTTCAACAGCTGGAACGATGTCGCCGGCGGCGTCGATTACGGCAAGATGCACGGCAGCCGCGCACTGCTCACCGATGTGCTGAAAACGAAGATGCGCTTCGACGGCTTCGTCGTCAGCGACTGGAACGGCATCGGCGAAGTGCCCGGTTGCCGCGACGACAGCTGCGCCCAGGCGATCAACGCCGGCATCGACATGATCATGGTGCCCGACGCCTGGAAAGCCTTCATCGCCAATACCATCGCCCAGGTCGAGAAGGGCGAGATTCCGATGGCGCGCATCGACGACGCCGTCACCCGCATCGTGCGCGTCAAGCTGCGCGCGGGGGTGTTCGGCAAGCGGCCATCGAACAATATTTACGCCGGCAAGGATTCGGCACTGCAGGACCGTGCGCTGGCGCGGCGCGCGGTGCGCGAGTCGCTGGTGCTACTGAAAAATGACAGCCCGGTGCTGCCTCTGGCGGCCAACAAGAAAATTCTCGTGGTCGGCAAGAGCGCCGACAACCTCGCTAACCAGACCGGCGGCTGGTCGCTGACCTGGCAGGGCAGCGACAATGTCAACGCGGACTTTCCGAACGCCGAGTCGATCCTGGCCGGTATCAGGCAGGCCGCCGGCAGCGCCAATGTCACTTACAGCATCGACGGCAAGGATGTCGATGTGAGCCGCTTCGATGCCGTCATCGCGGTCATCGGCGAGCGCCCGTATGCGGAAGGCGACGGCGATATCGGCCCGGCCGGCACGCTGCGCCACAGCAGCCGCTACCCGGAAGACCTGGGCGTGCTGCAGGCGGTGGCGGGCAAGGGCAAGCCGGTGATCACCGTGTTCGTGGCCGGCCGTCCCCTGTTCGTCAACGATCTGCTCAATCTGTCGGACGTGTTTGTAACTGCCTGGCTGCCGGGCAGCGAAGGCGGTGGCGTCGCCGACGTTCTGTTCGCCGGCCGCAATCATGCCGATTTCAAGGGAAAACTCAGTTTTTCCTGGCCGAAGACGAGCTGCCAGACTGACCTGAATGTGGGCGATGCGGGCTACGCCCCGCTGTTCGCTTACGGTTATGGCCTGCGCGCGGGCCAGCGCTCGCACATCGGCCAGCTCGATGCCAGCTTCCTGCCCGGCGGCTGCGGTGTGAGCAACAGCCTGCCGATCCACGGCCAGGCCGACCGCGCCAGCTTCCCGCTGTTCATCAGTGGCGGTGGCCAGACCGTGGCCCTGGGCGCGGACCTGAACGCCACCTTCACGGCGCCAGGGATCAGCGTGCAGACCTCGCAGATCAACACCCAGCAGGATGCCCGCCTTGCCACATGGAACGGCCCCGCCACCTTCGAGGCGCGCGGCGCCAAGCCGCTGGTGCTGCCGGCCGCAGTGGCAAAGGATGGCGCGCTGCGCTTCGACACCATCATCGGCACGGCACCCGCGGTGCCGGTCACCATCGGCATGCTGTGCAGCCGTGGCTGCGGTGCACCGCTGGCGGCGACCGGCTTGTTCACCCGCCTGGCCGGCAAGGGCAAGCAGACCGTCAAGATTCCCCTGGCGTGCTTCACTGCCGCCGGCGCCGACCTGGCCGCGGTCGACGTGCCGTTTGCCGTCAGCGCCGGCGCGCCGTTTGCCGCCGCCTTTGCCAACATCGAGGTGACGGGCGGTGCCGCGCGCGACGCCGATGCTGTGCGCTGCGAGGAACTGAGGTGAGCACGCCGATGAGCGCTGCGCAGCGCGCGCCAAGGCTGCTGGCCGACATTGGCGGCACCAACGCCCGCTTTGCCGTGCAGGTCGGGCAGCGCTTCGAGGCGATCGACGTGCTGTCGTGCGCCGAACACGCTACTCTGGGCGACGCCATCGACGTCTACCTGGCGCGCGCCGCCGCCAGCGGCGTTGACGTCGACGCCATCGCGCATGCGGCGATTGCCATTGCCAACCCGGTCGAGGATGACCTGGTGCGCATGACCAACCACCACTGGAGCTTTTCGATTTCCCGCCTGCGCGCCGAGCGCGGCTTCGACACCCTGCTGGTGGTGAACGACTTTGCCGCGCTGGCGATGTCGCTGCCCATCCTGGCCGAGACGCAGCGCCAACGCATTGGCGGCGGCGTCGAAATCGCCGGCAAACCGATCGGCCTGATCGGCCCGGGCACGGGACTCGGCGTCTCCGGCGTCATGCCCTGTCACGGCGGCTGGACCGCGCTGGCGGGCGAGGGCGGCCATGCCAGCTTCGCGCCGAATAACGAAGACGAACTGCGCATCCTGCAGTTTCTGTGGCAGGACTTCGGCCACGTGTCGGCCGAGCGCCTGCTCTCGGGCATGGGTCTCGAACTGATACACCGCGCCCTGTCGGGCGGGCGGCTGGCGGCGTCCGACATCACCGGGCAGGCCCTGGCGGGTGACAGCGACGCCGCGCTGCGCACCGTGAACTGCTTCTGTGGCGTCCTTGGCAGCGTGGCCGGCAATGTGGCTTTGACCCTCGGCGCCACCGGGGGCATGTATATTGGCGGCGGCATCGTGCCGCGTCTCGGGCACCTGTTTGCCGCGTCGTCGTTTCGCCAGCGATTCGAGGACAAGGGCCGCCTGTCAGGCTACCTGGCGCGCATCCCGACCTACCTGATCACCGAACAGTACCCGGCGCTGGTCGGCGTGGCAGCGATGCTGTCGGCCGATATCGACAAGCGCATGCCAGCGCCGGCTTAATCATCACAAGGAACCGCCAATGGAAACCACCGTCAGTCCCGCCGCCCACAGCGTCGACACCGCAGGTCGCTCGCAGGGCGGCGCCCTGGTGATCGTCACCATCCTGTTCTTCATGTGGGGGCTCCTCACCTCGTTGAACGATGTGTTGATTCCCCACCTGAGGGTCATTTACACGCTGACCTATCTGCAGGCGATGCTGGTGCAGTTCTGCTTCTTCGGCGCCTACTTCATCGTGTCGATTCCCGCCGGCGCCCTGATCCGCCGCATCGGTTACCAGAAGGGCGCGGTAACTGGCCTCTTGATTGCCGCCGCCGGCTGCGCGCTGTTCTATCCAGCCTCGCGCAATGGCTACGCGCTCTTCCTGTTTGCCTTCTTCGTGCTGGCATCGGGCATCACCATCCTGCAGGTCGCCGCCAATCCCTACGTGACGGTACTGGGACCATCGGCGACGGCCTCGAGCCGCCTGACCCTGACCCAGGCCTTCAATTCGCTGGGCACCACGATCGCGCCGTATCTCGGCGGCCTGCTGATCCTGTCGGCCGGCGCCTTGACGGCCACCCAGCTGGCCGCCCTGCCGGCCGCCGAGCAGGCGGCCTACAAGGCGCGCGAGATCGCCACCGTGCAGGGACCTTACCTGGCGCTGGCGGTGGCGCTGGCCGTGCTGGCGATTGCCTTTGCCGCCGCCCGCCTGCCGCGCATCGTGCACGCCGCCGACGATGCCGACCCGGTCAACGACCAGGGCGCGGGCATGCGCAGCGGCGCGCTCAAACATGGCCATCTGCTGTGGGGCACCCTGGCCATTTTCCTGTATGTGGGCGGTGAAGTGAGCATCGGCAGCTTCCTCATCAACTTCCTCGGCGAAGGCAGCGTGGCCGGCATGGCGCCCGATATCGCCGCCAAATACGTCGCCCTGTACTGGGGTGGCGCCATGGTCGGCCGCTTCATCGGCTTTGCCGTCATGCGCACCGTCAGCCCGGGCAAGACCCTGGCCTTCAACGCCTGCCTGGCCATCGTGCTGGTGATCACTGCCATTGCCGGCCAGGGCGCGGTGGCGATGTGGGCTATCCTGGCGGTCGGCCTGTGCAACTCCATCATGTTCCCGACCATTTTCAGCATGGCGCTGCATGGCCTGGGCAAGCACACGGGCCAGGGTTCCGGCATCCTGTGCATGGCCATCGTGGGCGGCGCCCTGGTGCCGTTCGTGCAGGGCCTGCTTGCCGACACCATCGGCCTGCGCATCAGCTTCGTGGTACCGGCGCTGTGCTACGCCTTCATCCTGCTGTTCGGCCTCAAGTTCGCCAATCTGTACACGAAGACCATCCAGGCCTGATCGCCATCGC
>JARXKM010000382.1 GCA_030272785.1 Pseudomonadota bacterium | reverse complement strand
AGCAGAACGACGTGCGCTTCGTCGAGGACGACTGGGAAAGCCCGACCCTGGGCGCCTGGGGGCTGGGCTGGGAAGTCTGGCTGAACGGCATGGAGGTGACCCAGTTCACCTACTTCCAGCAGGTCGGCGGGCTCGACTGCAAGCCGGTGCTCGGCGAAATCACCTACGGCATCGAGCGCCTGGCGATGTACCTGCAGGGCGTCGAAAACGTCTACGACCTGGTGTGGACCGAGTGGGAGGAAGACGGCATCAAGAAGACGCTGTCGTACGGCGACGTCTACCACCAGAACGAAGTCGAGCAATCGACCTACAATTTCGAGCACGCCAACACCGCGCTGCTGTTCGACGCCTTCGCCAACCACGAAGCCGAAGCGAAGCGGCTGGTCGAGCTGGCGCTGACCTTGCCGGCCTACGAACAGATCATGAAGGCCTCGCACAGCTTCAACATGCTCGACGCCCGCGGCGCCATCTCGGTGACCGAGCGCGCCGCCTACATCGGCCGCGTGCGCGCCTTGTCGCGCCTGGTCGCGCAGGCCTATTACGACTCGCGCGAAAAGCTGGGCTTCCCGATGGCGCCGCGCGCCGCGGCGGCCGCCTGAGCCCTTCCGGAACCCTAAGAAAAGAACCATGAACCAGACATTACTCGTCGAACTGCTGACCGAAGAACTGCCGCCCAAGGCGCTCGTCAAACTGGGCGCGGCATTCGCCAGCGGCATCGCCAACGGCCTCAAGGCGCGCGACTTCCTCGCCGAAGGCAGCATCACCACCGCCTTCGCCACGCCGCGCCGGCTGGCCGTCATGATCACCGAGGTGCGCGCCACCTCGCCCGACAAATCGATCCGCGAAAAAGTGCTGCCGGTGTCGGTCGCGCTGGACGCCGACGGCATGCCGACCGCGCCGCTGGCCAAGAAGCTGGCCGCGATGGGCCGCAGCGACGTCACCGTCGCCCAGCTCGAGCGCGCCGCCGACGGCAAGGCCGACAGTTTCTTCTACACCTACACCGCGCAGGGCAGCGCGCTGGCCATCGGCCTGCAGGCATCGCTCGACGAGGCGCTGGCCAGGCTGCCGATTCCAAAATTGATGAGCTACCAGCGGCCCGACGGCGGCACCGTGCAATTCGTGCGCCCGGCCCATTCGCTCATCGCGCTGCTTGGCGAAGCGATCGTGCCGGTGCGCGCGCTCGGCCTGGCGTCCGGCCGCACCACCCTCGGCCACCGCTTCCTCGGCAGCGGCGCCGAGATCGCCATCACCCATCCGGTCAACTACGCCGGCCTGCTCGAAAACGCGGGCAAGGTGATCGCCAGCGCGGACCAGCGCAAGCAGGCGATTCGCGCCGCGCTGCTCGACGCCGCCGGCGCCGACCAGGTGCTGATGCCCGAAGCGCTGCTCGACGAAGTGGCCGCGCTGGTCGAATGGCCGGTGGTGTACGCCTGCCACTTCGAGGACGAATTCCTCGCCGTGCCGCAGGAATGCCTGATCCTGACCATGCAGACGAACCAGAAATATTTTGCCCTGACCGACGCCGCCGGCAAGCTGCGCTCGCGCTTCCTGATCGTCTCGAACATCGCCACCAGCGACCCGCAGCACATCATCGGCGGCAACGAGCGCGTGGTGCGCCCGCGCCTGTCGGACGCCAAGTTCTTCTTCGAGCAGGACAAGAAGAAGTCGCTCGAGGCGCGCCTGCCGCTGCTGGCCAACGTGGTCTACCATAACAAGCTTGGCACCCAGGCCGAGCGCACCGAGCGCGTCACCCGGCTGGCCGGCGCCATCGCCAGGCGGCTCGGCTACGACATGCTGCTGGCCGAACGCGGCGCCATGCTGGCCAAGGCCGACCTGCTCACCGACATGGTCGGCGAATTCCCCGAATTGCAGGGCATCATGGGCACCTACTATGCGCGCCACGACGGCGAGCACGAGGAAGTCGCGCTGGCCGCCTCCGAGCATTACCAGCCGCGCTTCGCCGGCGATGCGCTGCCGTCCACCGCCACCGGCACCGCCGTCGCGCTGGCCGACAAGCTCGAAACGCTGGTCGGCATCTGGTCGATCGGGCTGGCGCCGACCGGCGACAAGGATCCGTTCGCGCTGCGCCGCCACGCGCTTGGCGTGCTGCGCATGCTGCTCGAAAAACGCCTGCCGGTGGCCATCAGCGAACTGCTGGCCGACGCCGCATCGGTGTTCGACTACCGCGGCGACTTCAAGGATCCGTCCGCCGACGTGGCCGCGTTCATGATCGACCGCCTGCGCGGCATCTTGCGCGAGCGCGGCTTCTCGGCCAATGAAGTCGAAGCGGTGCTGGCGCAGCATCCGGACCGCCTCGACGACATCGTCCAGCGCCTCGACGCCGTCAAGGCGTTCGCCGAACTGCCCGAGAGCGCCTCGCTGGCCGCCGCCAACAAGCGCATCACCAACATCCTGAAAAAGACCGACGTCGGCGCCGACATCGGCGCCGTGTCGGCCGAGCTGCTGCAGGAAGGCGCCGAGCGCACCCTTGCCGCCAGCGTGGCGCGCGTGCGCCCCGAGGTCGACGCCGCATTCGAGCGCGGCGACTTCGCCGGCACCCTGAAAACGCTGGCCCAGCTGCGCGATGACGTCGACGGCTTCTTCAACGACGTCATGGTGATGGACCAGGACCTCGCGCTGCGCAACAACCGGCTGGCGCTGCTGTCGCAGCTGCACGCGATGATGAACCGCGTCGCCGACATTTCGAAGCTGGCCACTTGAACTTGAGGGAGAGCGGTGCCATGAAGATGATCATCCTCGACCGCGACGGCGTCATCAACCAGGACTCGGCGGCGTTCATCAAGTCGCCGGCCGAGTGGATCCCGATCCCCGGTTCGCTCGAAGCGATCGCGCGCCTGAACCAGTCCGGCTACCGCGTGGTGATCGCCTCGAACCAGTCGGGCATCGCGCGCGAACTGTTCGACATGGGCAGCCTGAATGCGATCCACCAGAAGCTGCACCACCACGCGCAGCAGGTCGGGGGAACGATCGACGCGATCTTTTTCTGCCCGCACGCGGCGATCGACAACTGCGACTGCCGCAAGCCGAAGGCCGGCATGTTCGACGAGATCGGCAAGCGCTTCAAGATCAACCTGAAAGGCGTGCCGACGGTCGGCGATTCGCTGCGCGACCTGCAGGCCGGCTTCATCAGCGGCTGCGCGCCCTACCTGGTATTGACCGGCAAGGGCCAGAAGACGTTCGACACCGGCGGCCTGCCGCCCGGCACCCAGGTGTTCGCCGACCTCGCCACCATGGTCGGCGCCCTGCTCAAGACCCCACCGGCCGCGTGAAGCGCGCCGCCTCGTACCATCTGGAGACCGATTTTGCGTAATTTTGGACTGTTCCTGCGTTCCCTGCTGTTTGCCGTCGTGATGGTCGTCGCCACCGTCGTCTGGGTCTGCGTGTGCCTGCTGGCGGCGCCGCTGCCGTACAACCAGCGCTATTGGGTGACGTCGCGCTGGAACGTGTTCGTGATCTGGTGCGCCAAGGTCATTTGCGGCATTCATTACCAGTTCAAGGGCTACGAGAACCTGCCCGACGCGCCGGCCATCGTGCTCTCGAAGCACCAGTCGGCGTGGGAGACGATCTTCCTGCTGCCGTCGCTGACGCGGCCGCTGGTGTACGTGTTCAAGAAGGAGATCCTGTACATCCCCTTCTTCGGCTGGGGCATGGCGCTGCTGCGCATGATCCCGATCGACCGCAAGCAGGGCAAGAACGCCTTCAAGCACGTCGTCGCGCAAGGCAAGCGCCGGCTCGCCGACGGCCAGTGGATCATCATGTTCCCCGAGGGGACCCGGATTCCGGTCGGCCAGGCCGGCAAGTACAAGAGCGGCGGCACCCGCCTGGCGATAGAAACCAATGCAGTGGTGGTGCCGATCGCGCATAATTCAGGTGAGTGCTGGCCCAAGAACTCGTTCCTGAAACGTCCCGGTGTGATCACGGTCTCGATCGGCAAACCGATCTCGCCGCAAAATCATACGCCCGACAGTCTGATGCAAGAGGTGGAAAAGTGGATAGAATCAGAAATGCGCGTCATTTCGCCCCACGCCTACAGCGCTGGCTGAGCGGGGTTGGCGCCTTGCTCCGCGACTCTTCACCGCAACCGACCATGACGCCACCGAAAATCACCGGACCCCAGCTCGAACTGTTCGCGCAGGACTTCTTCGCCGCGCTCGAACCGAGTGCGGCCCCGGCGCCGCCGCGCGCGCTGTTCAAGGCGCCGCCGGCGCCGCCACGCATCATCCTCCCCACTCCGACCCGCGCGCCAGACGCGCCGCCGCTGCGCCGCATCCAGCTCGGCTCGCACGCGCTGGACTACGAACTGCGCCGCTCGACGCGCCGCTCGATCGGCT
>JARXKM010000381.1 GCA_030272785.1 Pseudomonadota bacterium | reverse complement strand
CCCCTTGAAAGAATGACGATGATGCCGACTACCTTACCCGCCGACCTGCACTGCCCGCGCGTTGCCACCAGTTCAGGGGGACTGCAGCTGTCGCGCGTGGTCGCCGGCATGTGGCGCATGACCGAATGGGGCATGACGGTCGAGCAACGGGTGGCCTTCATCGAGCAGTGCATCGCGCTCGGCGTGACCACCTTCGACCATGCCGACATCTACGGCAACTACGGCGTCGAGGGCCTGTTCGGCGAAGCGCTGCGCGCCTGCCCGTCGCTGCGCAACCGGATCGAACTGGTCAGCAAGTGCGGCATCAAGCTGGTCTCGCCGCAGCGCCCCGGCCACGCGATCCAGCATTACGACACCAGCGCGGCGCACATCGTCGCCTCCGCCGAGGAATCGCTGCGGCAGCTGCATACCGACCGGCTCGACCTGTTGCTGATCCACCGGCCCGATCCGCTGATGCAGTTCGACGAGATCGCCGAGGCCTTCCTGGCCCTGCGCGCGGCCGGCAAGGTGCGGCACTTCGGCGTGTCCAACTTCAGCCGCCACCAGTTCGAGTGTCTGGACCGGCGCATCGCACTGGCCACCAACCAGGTCGAGTTCTCGCCCATGCACGTGGCGCCGATGTTCGACGACACCTTCGACGGCCTGCAGGACCTGGGGGTGGCGCCGATGATCTGGTCGCCGCTGGCCGGCGGGTGCCTGTTCAGCGGCACCGACGCGCACGCGGAAACGCTGCGGCTGGTGATCAAGGGCATCGCCGACCAGCTCGGCCAGCCGTTCGCCAGCGTGGTGTTCGCCTGGATCATGCAGCTGCCATGCCGGCCGATCCCGCTGACCGGCAGCAGCCGCATCGAAGCGGTGGCGGTCGCGGTGACCGGCGCCTCGTTTGCACTGAGCCGCGCCGATTGGTTCACCATCCTGCGGGCGGCGCGGTCGCACGAGGTGGCCTGACAAGGAGCACGCATGGCGGACAACACGCTGAAGATGGTCGAGGGTGCGGCGCTCAACGCGCGGCAGAAGAAGGACTTGCTGCACCGGCTGGCACGCATCGAGGGACAGCTGCGCGGCGTGCAGAAATTGATCGCGCAAGTGGCGCTGCCGGCCGACGTCGACGCGGTGGCGCAGCAGATGGCGGCGGCGCGCAAGGCGCTCGACCGCTCGTTCGTCCAGCTGCTCACCAGCAGCATCCTGAACCAGTGCGGCAATGCGCCGGACCTGGCCGCGGCGCAGGCCAGCGCCAGCGCGCTGGCGGCCATGCTCGACAAATTCGCCTGAGAGGCTGAGCGTCTTTCGATCATGCCCGAATGACGCTCAGCATCTCAGTCCTCGTAGCGCTCGGGTGGCGGCAGGCCGCGCCAGCCGCCGCGCCAGCCGATGTTGATGAGCAAGGTCGCGCTGATGTAGAACACGAAAAACAAGACGAAAAATTTGCTCTGCAGCCAGGCCAGCAAGGCCAGGTTGACGGCCACCAGCAGGTACAGCGCGCGGCTCCTCGGCTGCTTCGAGCTGGGGAAGCGCACGGTCGACACCATCAGCGCGCCGACCGCCACCATCAGCGCCATCAGCAGGTAGCCCTGGTTCCAGTTCACCAGCGGGTTCGGCCAGGCCACCACCACCGAGGCGATGCAGGCGGCGCCGGCGGTGATCGGGATGCCGACGAAGTAGCGCGGATCGGTGCGTCCCACATTGACGTTGAAACGCGCCAGCCGCAGCGCGCCGCAGGCGACGAACACGAAGCAGGCCAGCCCGCCCATGCGCAGCAAGGTCGGATGGCCCTGGCCAAGCTGGGCGTAACCCCAGCAGTACATCAGCAGGCCGGGCGCGCAGCCGAAGTTCATCACGTCGGCGATCGAGTCGAGCTGCATGCCGAACTCGGAGGCGGTGTTGGTGGCGCGCGCGACGAAGCCGTCGAGGGCGTCGAAGATGCCGGCCAGCACCAGCAGGATGGCCGCCATGCGGTAGGCCGCCGGGTCGCCGATTGCGGCATTGTCGACCGAGATGACGATGCTGCCGAAGCCGCACGCGATCGACAGCAAGGTGACGGAACTGGGCAGGGCGAACTTGGCGCGCGCCATGCGTTGTTGACGGGTAGGTTTCAAATGATCGCTCGGTGAGATGCAAGGTGCCTATTTTACAGCGGGCCTCCGAATGGCGGCGCGCCCCGGAATCGCAAGAAAATCTCACCAATTCTCAATATCGCCTAGAATCAGGCGATTGAAGAATGAAGGTGCAGGCGACGACATGATGAACATCTGGAAACAATGGAACGGCGCGCTGGCCGCCCTGGCGGCGGCATGCGCACTGACGGCGTGCGGCGGCGGCGGCGGCAGCCCCCCGGCGACGCCGGCGCCCGCCGCGCCGGTGGTGGTGGTGCCGACCGATCCGCAGGCACCCGCGCTGACCGGCAACATCGCCGTCGACGGCCGCCTGTGGATCAATTACCGGCGCGCCCAGGCCGGCGTGGCGGCGCTGGCGCAAAACGCGCTGGTCGACCGCGCCGCCCAGGCCCACTCGGACTACCAGAAACTGAACAACATCGTCTCGCATGACGAGATTGCCGGCAAGCCGGGCTACAGCGGCACCCACCTGCTCGATCGCCTGATCGGCGCCGGCTACAGCTTCGGCAATGCCGCGTATGCCTACGGCGAAGTCATCTCGGCCACCACCAACAATTCCGGCGCCTACATGGCCGACGAACTGATCACGGCGATCTACCACCGCTTCGTGATGTTCGAGCCGATGTTCAAGGAAATCGGCACCGGCTCGGCCACCACCAGCCAGAACTACACCTATTTCACCAGCGACTTCACCGCCAACAACGGCTACGGCGCCGGACTCGGGCGCGGCGGCGTCGTCACCTGGCCCTACAACGGCCAGAGCGGCGTGACGCCGAACTTCTTCAGCGATTACGAGGCGCCCGACCCGGTGGCCGGCGTCAACGAGGTCGGCTATCCGGTCAGCGTGCACGCCGACATCAACGCGCAGCTGACGGTGCAAAGCTTCACCATCAGCCAGCGCGGCGGGTCGGTGCTGGCGGTCAAGCTGCTGGCGCACGCCAGCGACTCCGAAACGCCGGCCTCGGCCGCGGCGATCGTGCCGCTGACGGTGCTCAAGGGCGCCACCACCTATGACGTGGCGTTCGCCGGCCAGGTCGATGGCGTGACGGTGACAAGAAATTGGTCCTTTATTACCAAGTGACACAAAGCAACAACATTTACTTGGACAAACCCTGCTATTGTTACTGACATGACAATAGCGGAACCACTCTCCCCTGCCGGCGCGCCGGCGCTGCTCGACGTCGCCGACGGCATCGCCCGGGTGATGGGCGATCGCGCGCTGTACGCCCGCGTGCTGCGGCGCTTTCGCGATGACTACCAGCACGGCGCGGCGCGCATCGGCGCCGCCATCGACGCCGGCGACCTGCGGCTGGCGCATCGCATGGCGCATACCCTGAAGGGCGCCGCCGGCATGATCAGCGCGCCGGCCGTGCTGCGCCACGCCAGCGCACTCGAACTGGCGCTGCGCGGCGGCAGCGCGCGCTGCAACGGCGCGGCGCTCGGCGCGCTCGACACCGCGCTCGACGCGGTGCTGCAGGCAATCGACGCCGTGCTGGCGGGCGAACCGGCGCGGGCGGTGGCGGTGGCGCCGGCCGCCGCGCCGCCCGGCCACGCGCTGGTCGGGCGCCTGGCCGCCCTGCTGGCCAGCGGCGACGGCGCGGCGATCGACGTGATCGACGAGCACGGCGCATCGTTGCAGGTGGCGCTGGGCATGGCCGGCTACGACGCGCTGGCGCTGGCGGCGAATGAATTTGATTTTGAGGGCGCGCTGGAGGCACTCAGGCGCGCAGGCAGATAACGAAAGCGGCGCAGCAGCGCCGCTTCAGCGGGTGAATTCAGCTTCTTCGTCGAATCCGTCGGCACACTCCTTGCCGCAGAACCGGCGCACGCTGTCGAGCGGCTTCTCGCAATACCAGCAGGAGCCCTTCGGCGGCAGGCTGTGGCGCGCGCGCAGCGGCGTCGACGGCGCCAGCGGCGCGGCCACCGACGCTTCGACGCTGGCGTCCTTTTCCGGCAAACTCTCTTGAACGGTTTCCAAGATTTCCCCCTTCGAACAGCAGCAGGCCCAAGTATTACAACAAGATTACTTTAGTGGAATACCGTTGGCATGAGATTTCTCAAGCAGCTCTTCGAACGCATTCCGCCGCGCCGGCAGTGCCGTAAAATTACAAGTTACGCTCAATGGACGTGCTCTGCAATGCTGTAATTCCGGACAGTTATTGCAGTGTCGCAATGTCCCAACATCGCGCCATCGGCCGCCCAAAGTGCTTTACAAACCGCCCGAATGCGGTTGGCAAATGTG
>JARXKM010000380.1 GCA_030272785.1 Pseudomonadota bacterium | reverse complement strand
CCGGCGTCAGGCGGCAGCTCGGCGCGCGCGAAGGCAAACAGCAATCGTTGCGGCTGGGATTGCGCGCGGGCGGCGGCGAGCAGGTCGCTGTAGCTGGAAATGTTCATCGTGCGCCTTTCAATGCAATGCGGGAAAGCCGTAGGTATACCGCATCCATGCGCCAGCCTCCATAGCCATAACGGCGTAGCGCCGCTACGCATTGCCGCGCCGCCATTTGTCCTTCATGCCCATCGCCATCGCCGGGCACGCTGCCTACACTTCCCGCAACGCTGCGCAGCATGGTCGGGCTTGCAACCGTCATGGCGGCGCGTCCGCCGATCCGATGGGGCAGCAGTTCATCGTGACCGGCTCGATTATGGTGCCGTTCTGTCTTGCCGACTGGAGGTTCACATGCAAGCATCCTCGAAATTCAAAGTCAAACGCGTGGCTCTGCTGGCCGCGCTGACCATGCTGGCCGCCTGCCTCCAGGCGGCGCTGATCGTGGCGGCGCGCGAGCCGACGGCCGACGCGCTGTGTGGGCCCGGTCGCAAGATGCGCCTGTCAGCCTTCGACATGGCCGCGCCGGCGCCAGCGATCACCCCAGCCCGCGCCGGTGACGGCGTGCGCACGGACGGCAAGTAGAAGTCGCGCTGCATTACCGGACGGACGCATTGGCAAGCGCATGCTGGTCCGCGTGCGAGGGCGTTGCAAAAGAGTCGCCAGGACCTCTCCTGCCAAAATACCACTCCTCGGCTCATAGGTGGTATGGATTCCCGCCCGCGCGGGAATGACGGTTTTCGAGAGATATCGAAACTGATCGCATCGCCAACAGCCTCGTGCGCGAAAACGACGGCTCTACAGTTGAACGCTTTTTTTGCGACAGCCTAACTACTTAGGCCTAGGCGGCCTAGTCCTTCTCCAAGCATCGAATCGACTTATTGGCAATATTCACACACGGCGCCGCTGCGTAGACTCGCTCCATCGAACGTTGCGTGCGACGTTACCCTTTCTAGCCGAGGAGGCAGCATGAGTCATTTTCTGGATCGCCTGAAGTTTTTCAATAAACCGAAGGAGACGTTCTCCGATGGCCACGGCGCCGTGATGCACGAGGACCGTACCTGGGAAAACGCCTATCGCTCGCGCTGGCAGCACGACAAGATCGTCCGCTCGACTCACGGCGTCAACTGCACCGGTTCGTGCAGCTGGAAGGTGTATGTCAAGAACGGGCTGATCACCTGGGAGACCCAGCAGACCGACTACCCGCGCACCCGCCCGGACCTGCCCAACCACGAGCCGCGCGGCTGCCCGCGCGGCGCCAGCTATTCGTGGTACGTGTATTCGGCCCAGCGCGTCAAGTACCCGATGGTGCGCGGCCGCCTGATGGAGATGTGGCGCGATGCGCGCCAGACCATGGACCCGGTGGCGGCATGGGACTACATCAGCCAGGATCCGGTGCGCGCCAAATCGTACAAGTCGATCCGCGGCCTGGGCGGCTTCGTGCGCGCCAAGTGGGACGAGGTCAATGAGATCATCGCCGCCGCCAACGCCTTCACGATCAAAAAATATGGCCCCGACCGCATCGTCGGGTTCTCACCGATTCCGGCCATGTCGATGGTGAGCTACGCGGCCGGAACCCGTTACCTGTCGCTGATCGGCGGCGTCGCGCTGTCCTTCTACGACTGGTACTGCGACCTGCCGCCGGCCAGCCCGCAGGTGTGGGGCGAGCAGACCGACGTGCCCGAATCGGCCGACTGGTACAACTCCACCTTCCTGATGGTGTGGGGCTCGAACGTGCCGATGACGCGCACCCCCGATGCCCACTTCTACACCGAGGTGCGCTACAAGGGCACCAAGACGGTGGCGGTGTCGTCGGACTTCGGCGAAATGGCCAAGTTCGGCGACATCTGGCTCGCGCCCAAGCAGGGCACCGATGCCGCGCTGGCGATGGCCATGGGTCACGTCGTGCTCAAGGAATTCCACGCCAACGGCGGCTCGGACTATTTCAAAGGCTACGTCAAGCAGTACACCGACTTCCCGATGCTCGTCACCCTGGTCGAAAAGAACGGCGCGCTGGTGCCGGACTACTTCCTGCGCGCCTCGCACCTGGCGAACAATCTCGACGAGACCAACAATCCGGAATGGAAAACCCTGGTCATCGACGAGGACAGCGGCCGCATCTGCGCACCGGGCGGCTCGATCGGCTTTCGCTGGGGCGAGTCGGGACGCTGGAACCTGGAGCAGCGCGAAGGCACCAGCGGCATCGCCATCGAGCCGCTGCTGTCGCTGATCGAGTGCAGCGATGCGGTGCTTGAAGTGAGTTTCGCCTACTTCGGCGGGCGCGACGCCGACGACATGCTCAAGCGCCGCGTGCCGGTCAAATGCGTCACCCTGGCCGACGGCAGCGTGGTCAACGTGACGACCGTGTTCGACCTGACCCTGGCCAACTACGGCATCGACCGCGGCCTGGGCGGCGGCAACGTCGCCACCAGCTACGACGACGACGTGCCGTACACGCCGGCCTGGCAGGTCAAGCATACGGGCGTCAAGGCGGCCGACGTGATCACGGTGGCGCGCCAGTTCGCCGAAAACGCCAACCAGACCGAGGGCAAGAGCATGGTCATCGTCGGCGCCGCGCTGAACCACTGGTACCACATGGACATGACGTACCGCGGCATCATCAACCTGTTGATGATGTGCGGCTGCATCGGCAAGTCCGGCGGCGGCTGGGCCCATTACGTCGGCCAGGAAAAGCTGCGCCCGCAGACCGGCTGGACCCCGCTTGCCTTCGCCCAGGACTGGAACCGGCCGATGCGCCAGATGAACGGCACCTCGTTCTTCTACGCCCATACCAGCCAGTGGCGCCACGAGAAGCTGCATATCGAGGAAATCGCCTCGCCGTCGGCCTCTGTTCCGGCCGAGCCGATGGCGCTGATCGACTACAACGCCAAGGCCGAGCGCATGGGCTGGCTGCCGTCGGCGCCGCAACTGCAGACCAATCCGCTCGAAGTGACGCGCGCCGCCAAGGCCGCCGGCCAGGATCCGGCCGCCTATGCGCTGGCGCAGATCAAGGCCGGCACGCTGGCGTTTTCGTGCGACGATCCGGACAACCCGGCCAACTTCCCGCGCAATATGTTCGTCTGGCGCTCCAACATCATGGGCAGCTCCGGCAAGGGCCACGAGTACTTCCTGAAGTACCTGCTGGGCACCCAGAACGCCTTGATGAGCGACGAGGCGCACTGCATCAAGCCGCGCGACGTCAAGGTCCGCCCGGCCGCCGAGGGCAAGCTCGACCTGCTGGTGGTGCTCGACTTCCGCATGTCGACCACCTGCCTGTACGGCGACATCGTGCTGCCGACCGCCACCTGGTACGAGAAGGACGACCTGAACACGTCCGACATGCACCCCTTCATCCATCCGCTGTCGGAAGCGGTGCAGCCGCTGTGGCAGTCGAAGTCGGACTGGGACATCTACAAGGGCATCGCGGAAAAATTCGCGGAGATCGGCGGCGCCTACCTGGGCACCCAGACCGACCTGGTGCTCACGCCGCTGATGCACGACACGCCGGGCGAACTTGGCCAGCCGTTCGACCCGAAGGACTGGCGCGCCGGCGAGTGCGAACCGATCCCCGGCAAGACCATGCCGAACCTGACCGTGGTCGAACGCGACTACGGCGCCGTGTACAAGAAGTTCACCTCGGTCGGCCCGCTGCTCGAATCGCTCGGCAACGGCGGCAAGGGCATCGGCTGGAAGACCGCGCACGAGGTCGAGGTCCTGCGCGGCATCAACCGCACGGTGCAGGAGGAGGGCGTCTCGCAGGGTCAGCCGCGCCTCGACAGCGCGATCGACGCGGCCGAGATGATCCTGTCGCTGGCGCCGGAAACCAACGGCCACGTGGCGGTCAAGGCCTGGGCCGCGCTGTCGAAAATGACGGGGCGCGACCACACCCACCTGGCGCTGCCGCGCCAGCACGACACGATCCGCTTTCGCGACGTCCAGGCGCAGCCGCGCAAGATCATCTCGTCGCCGACCTGGTCGGGGCTGGAGTCGGAGGAGGTCAGCTACACGGCCGGCTACACCAACGTGCATGAAATGATCCCGTGGCGCACCCTGACCGGGCGCCAGCAGTTCTACCAGGACCACCTGTGGATGCGCGATTTCGGCGAAGGGCTGTGCGTCTACAAGCCGGCGATCAACACCAAGACGACGGCGCAGATGCTTGGCGCCAAACCGAACGGCAACAAGGAGATCGCGCTCAACTTCATCACGCCGCACCAGAAGTGGGGGATCCACTCGACCTACTCGGACAACCTGCGCATGCTGACCCTGTCGCGCGGCGGACCGCACGTGTGGCTGTCGGAGACCGACGCCAAGACGGCCGGGATCGTCGACAACG
>JARXKM010000049.1:20891-22629 GCA_030272785.1 Pseudomonadota bacterium | reverse complement strand
TGCGCCACCTCGACCTGAGCATCAAGGACCTGCGCGAGATCGAGCTGGCCGCGTTCGAATGGATCAACGAGCTGGCGCAGGAAGTGCACTAGAAAATTGATGGGCTGACGATGCACTGGTGGTTTGTGACGGCGCCGGTGCGCAGGATGCCGCGCTAAAAAACCGCCGTCCCTGCGTGCACGAGCACGGCGAGGCGCCTTACGCCAGCAGCAGGAACACGGTCGGTTTCTTGTGGAAATCGGGCATCTGGCCGGCCGCCAGCAAGCCCTTCCACTTGGCCGCGCTGAGCGTGCGGATCGCTTCTCCTGGCACGCTCAAGTCGGTCGCCACGCAGATCAGGGTGGCCGGCAGGCACGTCGCCACCAGCGCCTCGAGCATGGCGCCGTTGCGGTAGGGCGTTTCGATCAGCAGCTGGGTCTGGTGTTCGCGGCTCGAGCGCAGTTCCAGTTCCTTGATGCGCTTGGCGCGCGCTGCCGCGTCGGTCGGCAGGTAGCCGTTGAAGGCGAAGCTCTGCCCGTTGAGCCCGCTCGCCATCACCGCCAGCAGCAGCGACGACGGCCCCACCAGCGGCTTGACGGTGATGCCGTGCTGATGCGCCAGGCGCACCAGGTCGGCGCCCGGATCGGCCACCGCCGGCACGCCCGCCTCGGAGATCAGGCCGGCGTCGCGCCCGGCCAGCAGCGGCGCGATCAGGCCGGCCAGCGCGCCTGGCGCGGTGTTGACGTTCAGTTCAGCCATCTCGATTTCCTGCAGCGGCCGCGCCAGCGGATGGTCGATGGCGACCAGTTTGAGGAACGCGCGCGCCGTCTTGGCGTTCTCGGCGACGAAATAATCGAGCCGCGCGGTGAGCGCCTGCACGTGGCGGGGGATGACATGGTCGAGCGCGCCGGGAACGGCGTCGGTGCTGCCGAGGGTGTTCGGAATCAGGTAAAGGGTGCCGGGCATGTTCACAGTAGTGGGTGGGAAAAATGGAGAGTTCACAGGCCGAAAAACCGCACGCCGGCCTTGCGCAGCATCGCCGTCAGGGCGATCATCGGCAGGCCGGTCAGCGCGGTCGGGTCGCCGCTGTCGATGCGTTCGAGGAGGGCGATGCCGAGGCCTTCGTTCTTGGCGCTGCCGGCGCAGTCGTACGGTTGCTCGATGCGCAGGTAGGCGTCCAGTTCGGCGTCTGCCAGGTTGCGGAAGGTGACGATGGTCTGGATGTTTTCCAGTTGCGCCGGCCCCAGCAGCGCGCTGGCGCGGCCGTCCCACACGCACAGCGCCGTGTGGAACACCACCTGGCGCCCGCGCATTTTCTGCAACTGCGCCAGCGCGCGCGCATGGTCGCCCGGCTTGCCAATCTGTTCGCCGTCGAGCGTGGCGACCTGGTCGGAGCCGATCACGATGCTGCCGGGCGCGCGCGCGGCCACCGCCGCCGCCTTCTCGCGCGCCAGCCGCAGCGCGGTCGCTTCGGCCATCTCGCCGGCCAGCGGCGCCTCGTCGATGGTCGGCAGCATGACGTCGAACGGCAACTGCAGCCGCGCCAGCAACTCGCGCCGGTAGGGCGAACCGGACGCAAGGATCAGGCGGGGTGGGGCGGAACTTGGTATCATGGAGGCTCGTTTCGGTGGAAGCGGTCGGTTGGCGCGTTGTTGGGGCGTTGTTGGGGCGCTGTGGGGGCGCTGGTTCGCGCGCGATGCAACAATCTGCCGCACATATCGCCCGCATATCGCCCGCATATCGCCCGCATATCGCCCGC
>JARXKM010000049.1:2741-20791 GCA_030272785.1 Pseudomonadota bacterium | reverse complement strand
ATCTGCCGCACATATCGCCCGCATATCGCCCGCATATCGCCCGCATATCGCCCGCCCGGCGCAAAATAATGCGGCGAGCCTTTGACTGCATGGCGATAAGCCTGTTATTATCGCAGGTTTTCTCGGGGTGGTTTCTCATATGAGCGCTTTTGTCATCGACGCTTTTGAATTTAGTCGAAGCAACGGCCATCGCGACGGCGTCACGCCGGTGGCGACGATGAGCCGGTTGAACAAGGATTGTGCCGACCAGTCGGGCGAGATCGCCTGGTCGGTCGACGGCGCCGTCACCAGCCACGGTTACCCCGCGCTAACCCTGGCCGTCACCGGCACGGTGCAGCTGATGTGCCAGCGCTGCCTGACGCCGTTTGCCTACGCGATCGACGCGTCGACCATGTTGGTGCTGGGCAAGGACGACGACGAAGCCGACCAGATCGAGGAGGTACTCGACGATGAAAGCATCGACGTCATCGTCGGCAGCCGCACGACCGACATGCGCGACCTGATCGAGGACGAAGCCCTGCTGGCCCTGCCGCAGGTGCCGAAGCACGCGGTTTGCCCGGACAGCAAGTTGATCGACGAACTGGCGACCGCCAAGCCGTCGCCGTTCGCGGCCCTGAAGGATCTCAAGACCGAATAAGCAGTACGAAAAGAACGTGTCAAACGCGTGTAGCAATCGAGTATGGCAGTGTGGTGGGAAATGCAGCAAAAGCGTTAAACATGTCGGTGAAGAACTTATTTGCCGCTGGGATACTCGATTCGCGTGTATTTGCTAATCGAATGTGTTAGAATTTTAGAACTTATGTATTAGGAGTTAGTCATGGCAGTTCAGCAGAATAAGAAGTCCCCTTCGAAGCGCGGTATGCACCGTTCGCACGATTTCCTGGTTGCTCCGCAACTCGGTATCGAGCCAACGACGGGCGAGACGCACTTGCGTCACCACATCAGCCCGAACGGCTTCTATCGTGGCCGTAAAGTTCTCAAAACCAAGAACGACGAGTAATCGACGTCCTGTTTCTGAGTAAGATGAAGGCGGTGCGACGTATTTGTTTGCGTGGCGCCGCCTTTTCTTTGTCCTCGGGCGCATGATGGGCACTCCGTCATTTTGATGTACGCTGACTCTGCCAGGCGTTCGCCCGCAGTTCACCTCCTGCCGCCTGCCGTGTTTGCGCAGCGGTACGCACCTGACCAATGACAATTACACTTTCGATTGACTGCATGGGCGGCGATCACGGCACTGCCGCGACGATACCCGCAGCGCTGTCCTTTCTGCAACACGAACCCGCCGCCGCGCTGATCCTGGTCGGCCTCGAGCCCGAACTGCGCGCCGAACTGAAGCGCCTGAAGGCCGACGGCCACCCGCGCATCACCGTCCAGCACGCCTCCGAGGTAGTGGCGATGGACGATTCGATCGAGGTGGCGCTGCGCCGCAAGAAGGACTCGTCGATGCGCGTCGCCGTCGAGATGGTCAAGGACGGCAAGGCCCAGGCCTGCGTCTCGGCCGGCAACACCGGCGCCCTGATGGCGGTGTCGCGCTACGTGCTCAAGACCATGGCCGGGGTCGACCGCCCGGCCATCTGCTCGATCATGCCGAACCAGAAGCGCGGCCCCACTTACATGCTCGACCTCGGCGCCAACGTCGACTGCGAGCCGCAGCACTTGCACCAGTTCGCGGTGATGGGCTCGGTGCTGTTCTCGGCCATGGAAGGCACCGCGCGCCCGACCATCGGCCTGCTCAACGTCGGCACCGAAGACATCAAGGGCAACGAGCTCGTCAAGGCGACCGCCAGGCTGCTGCAGCAGGACCATGCGCGCGGCCTGCTCAATTTCCACGGCAACGTCGAGGGCAACGACATCTTCAAGGGCACCACCGATGTCGTCGTCTGCGACGGCTTCGTCGGCAACGTCACGCTCAAGGCGGCCGAGGGCATGGGCCGCTTCATGAAGGACGTGCTGACCACCGAATTCAAGCGCACCCCGCTGACCATGCTGGGCGCACTGATCGGCCGCGGCGCGCTGAGGCGCATCGGCGACCGTTTCAATCCGTCGCGCTACAACGGCGCCAGCCTGCTCGGCCTGCGCGGCCTGGTCTTCAAGAGCCACGGCGGCGCCGACGCCTATTCGTTCGAATGGGCGCTCAAGCGCGCCTTCGACGCCGCCAACAACAACGTGCAAGCACAGCTTTCGACCATGATCGCCGAGCTGATGCCGGCCGCCCCCGAGCGGGCGGCGGCAGAATCGGCATCGCCTGGTCCCACCCTTTAAGCAGGACGGCCCCATGACTTTGTACAGCAAGATTATCGGCACCGGCAGCTATCTGCCGCAGCAACGCGTCACCAACGCCGACCTCACCGCGCAACTGGCGGCCAAGGGCATCGACACGTCCGACGAATGGATCGTCTCGCGCAGCGGCATTTCGGCGCGCCACTACGCCGCGCCCGACGAGCTGTCGTCCGACCTGGCCGTCGCCGCCGCCCGCCAGGCGCTGGCGATGGCCGACAAGCAGCCGCACGAGATCGACCTGGTGATCGTCGCCAGTTCGACCCCCGACTACTACGGCAGCTTCCCGAGCACCGCCTGCATCGTCCAGCGCAAGCTCGGCATGGGCAACGGCAGCGCCGCCTTCGACGTGCAGGCCGTCTGCAGCGGCTTCATCTACGCCGTCTCGGTGGCCGACGCCTTCATCAAGGCCGGCGCCCACAAGAACGTGCTGGTGATCGGCGCCGAAGTGTTTTCGCGCATCCTCAATTTCGAAGACCGCGGCACCTGCGTGCTGTTCGGCGACGGCGCCGGCGCGGTCGTCATGAGCGCCTCCGACACCCCGGGCATCCTGGCCAGCAAGCTGCACGCCGACGGCAGCTACGCCGACATCCTCAGCGTGCCGGGCAACCTGGCCAACGGCGCCATCGCCGGCAGCGCCTTCCTGTACATGGACGGCCCGGCGGTGTTCAAGCTGGCCGTCACCGTGCTCGAGCAGGTCGCCACCGAAGTGCTGGAAGCGGCCGGCATGAGCGCCGGCCAGGTCGACTGGCTGGTGCCGCACCAGGCCAATATCCGCATCATGAAGAGCACCGCCAGGAAGCTCGGCTTGCCGATGGAAAAAATGGTCGTCACCGTCGACCAGCACGGCAACACCTCGGCCGCCTCGATTCCGCTCGCGCTCGACGCGGCGGTGCGCGACGGCCGCATCCAGCCGGGCCACACCGTGCTGATGGAAGGCGTCGGCGGCGGCTTTACCTGGGGCGCCGTGCTGGCGCGCATGTAAGGCGCACCCCGGCGCCTGCGCATTCACCACATTTTGGAGCAACCTTCGATGACACCATTCGCATTCCTGTTTCCCGGCCAAGGCTCGCAAGCGGTCGGCATGCTCAACGGCTTCGCCGGCAATGCCGCCGTCGCCGCCACCGTGGCCGAGGCGTCCGACGCGCTCGGCTTCGACCTCGGCCGCCTGATCGCCGACGGCCCGAAAGAAGAACTCGACCTGACCACCAATACCCAGCCGGTGATGCTGACCGCCGCGGTGGCGGTGTACCGCGCCTGGCTGGCCGCCGGCGGCCCGCTGCCGGCGCTGGTGGCCGGCCACAGCCTCGGTGAATATTCGGCGCTGGTCGCCGCCGGCGTCATCAGCTTCAAGGACGCCGTGCCGCTGGTGCGCTTTCGCGCCCAGGCGATGCAGGAAGCGGTGCCGGTCGGGCAGGGCGGCATGGCCGTCATCCTCGGCCTCGACGCCGACGCGGTGCGCGCGCTGTGCCTCGACGCCGCTGCGGCCGAGCCCGGTTCGGTGATCGAGCCGGTCAACTTCAACGAGCCGACCCAGATCGTCATCGCCGGCCACACCGGCGCCGTCGAGCGCGCCTGCGAACTGGCCAAGGCGCGCGGCGCCAAGCGCGCCATGAAGCTGGCGGTGTCGGCGCCGTTCCACTCGTCGCTGCTGCAGCCGGCCTCGGACCGGCTGCGCGCCTACATGGCCGGGCTCGATTTTTCGGCGCCGCAGATCGCCCTCATCAACAACGTCGACGTCGCCATCGTCGCCGATCCGCAGGCCATCAAGGATGCGCTGGTGCGCCAGGCCGCCAGCCCGGTGCGCTGGGTCGAGACCATGCAGGCGATGGCCGCGCAGGGCATCACCCAGGTGATCGAATGCGCGCCCAGCAAGGTGCTGATCGGCATGGCCAAGCGCATCGACGTGCGCCTGGCCGGCGAGGCGCTGACCGACCAGGCCGCGCTCGAACGCGTGCTCGCCACGCTCGCTGCCTGAGCGCTGCCCTGAGCGCTGCCCTGAGCGGCGCCCTGAACCGGCGGTCCGCCGCCCTCATTACACAAGGACATCAATGAATCTGGAAAATCAAGTTGCACTGGTCACCGGCGCCTCGCGCGGGATCGGCAAGGCCATCGCGCTGGAACTGGCGCGACAAGGCGCCAAGGTGGTCGGCACCGCCACCACCGACGCCGGCGCGGCCGCCATTGCGGACTACCTGCGCGAGTTCGGCGGCAAGGGCGTCACCCTCAACGTCACCGACGCGGCCGCCTGCGCGGCCACCGTGGCCGAGGTGCAGGCCGGCTTCGGCAGCCTGGCCATCCTGGTCAACAACGCCGGCATCACGCACGACCAGCTGGCCATGCGCATGAAGGACGAGGAATGGGACAGCGTCATCGCCACCAACCTGAGCGCGGTCGGACGCCTGTCGCGCGCGGTGCTGCGCGGAATGATGAAAGCCAAACATGGGCGTATTATTAACATCACGTCGGTGGTAGCATCGTCGGGCAACCCGGGACAAATGAATTATGCGGCCGCGAAAGCCGGCGTCGAAGGCATGAGCCGCGCGCTGGCGCGCGAAATCGGCAGCCGCAACATCACCGTCAACTGCGTCGCGCCGGGCTTTATCGATACCGACATGACGAAGTCGCTCAGCGCCGAGCAGCACGCTTCGCTGCTGACCCAGATTCCGCTGGCGCGCCTGGGCGCGCCGGAAGATATCGCCCATGCGGTGGCGTTTTTGGCCGGGCCGCAGGGCGCCTACATCACGGGCAGCACCTTGCACGTGAATGGCGGCATGTTCATGAATTGATGGGTGGACACGGGGGCGGCCAAGCCGGCGGGGCGCCAGGCCGAATTGCCGTAAAATCCCATCTTTTAGCAGTGCTTTCGGTCGAGTTAGCAAGCGACACCGAAATTAGTTTACCATCGCGCAAACCTGATAAAATGCGCGCACTTTCCGTAACACACACATTGGAGCCAATAACATGTCGGATATCGAACAACGCGTTAAAAAAATCGTCGCTGAACAACTCGGTGTCGCCGAGGTGGACATCAAGATCGAGTCCTCGTTCGTTGACGACCTCGGCGCAGATTCGCTCGACACGGTCGAGCTGGTGATGGCGCTGGAAGACGAATTCGAAATGGAAATCCCGGACGAGCAAGCCGAGAAGATCACCACCGTCAAGCAAGCCATCGACTACGCCACGGCGCACGTCAAAGCCTAAGCTGTTGATCGCATCAGGGAGAATCGCTTGAGTCGTTCACGAAACCGTCGTGTCGTCGTCACCGGCCTGGGCTGCGTCTCACCTATCGGCAATACGATTGCCGAAAGTTGGAGCGCGGCACTGGCCGGCAAGTCGGGCATAGGCAATATCACCAAGTTCGATGCAACGCCGTTTTCGACCCACTTTGCGGGCGAAGTCAAAGGCTTCAATATCGAGGATTACATCCCCGCTAAAGAAGCGCGCCACATGGATAGCTTCATCCATTTCGGCATGGCGGCAGGCATCCAGGCGCTGCAGGACTCCGGCCTGGTCGTCACGGAAGACAATGCCGACCGCATCGGCGTCATCATCGGTTCGGGCATCGGCGGCTTGCCGCTGATCGAGGACACCAAGGAAGACTACAGCAAGCGCGGCCCGCGCCGCATCTCGCCGTTCTTCGTGCCGGCCTCGATCATCAACATGATCTCGGGTAACCTGTCGATCAAGTACGGCTTGCGCGGCCCCAATCTGGCCATCGTCACCGCCTGCACCACCGGCTTGCACAGCATCGGCGCGGCCGGCCGGCTGATCGAGTACGGCGACGCCGACGTGATGATCGCCGGCGGTGCCGAAGCGACCATCTCGCCGCTCGGCCTGGGCGGTTTCGCCTCGGCCAGGGCGCTGTCGTCGCGCAACGACGATCCGGCCACCGCCTCGCGGCCGTGGGACCGCGACCGCGACGGCTTCGTGCTCGGCGAAGGCGCCGGCGTGATGGTGCTCGAAGAGTACGAACATGCGAAAGCGCGCGGCGCCCGCATCTACGCCGAACTGCTTGGCTTCGGCATGAGCGCCGATGCCTACCACATGACGTCGCCGCTCGAAGACGGCGCCGGCGCCAGCCGCTGCATGGTGTCCGCGCTGGCCAACGCCGGCGTCAACGCCGACCAGGTCGATTACGTCAATGCGCACGGTACCTCGACGCCGCTGGGCGACCTGGCCGAGGTGCAGGGCATCAAGAAGACCTTTGGCGCGCATGCGGCCAAGCTGGTGGTCAATTCGACCAAGTCGATGACCGGCCACCTGCTGGGCGGCGCCGGCGGCCTCGAAGCGGTCTACACGGTGCTGGCGATCTACCACCAGGTGTCGCCGCCGACGATCAACCTGTTCAATCAGGACCCGGCCTGCGATCTCGATTTCTGCGCCAACATCGCGCGCAACATGAAGATCGACGTCGCGGTGAAGAACTCGTTCGGCTTCGGCGGTACCAACGGCACCCTGGTGTTCGGCAAAGGCTGAACCACCACGCCTGAGCCGTAACGCCCGCTTCGCGCCCGCGGCGGCGCGAACTTAACCACGCCCACCCTTGTCTTACACGGGTGGGCGTTGTGCTTTCCCGCACGGTGTTTCCCGGCCGGCTCGGCCGCTTGCCTGTCTAGGCCGATTGCCTGTCTAGGCCGGTTGCCTGTCTGGGCTGCCTGTCTGGGTTGCCTGTCTGGGTTGCCTTTCTATCCAGTTGTCTGCTTTCTGCTTTCTGCCATCTGCTGCTTGCCATGTCGATTGCGGTATCGGCCGTCATTATTCCATCGCGCCTGCTGCGATTCGCCCTGGCGTGCTTCGCCGCGGCCAACCTCGGCGCCGCGCTGGCGCTGGCCGCCGACCTGGCGCGCCCGGTCCGGCTGCCGCTGACACTCGCACCCGCCTGCCTGGTGGCGGCCGCGGCGCTGCTGCTCGCCAGCGTGCGCCGCACCCCAACAGCGCGCCGGATTGATATTTCTGGACTCGGCCAGCTACGCCTGACGGTACAACAAGGTATCGGCGCCGACGCGGCGCCGGCTACTGTCGCGCGCCTGCTGGCCGGCTCGACCGTGTGGCCGGGCCTGATGCTGCTGCGCTTGCGTTGCGACAACGGCGCCGTCGTGGCGCTCGCGCTGCTGCCCGACAGTGTGAATCCCGGGCAATTTAGACGTTTGTCAGTGGCAATACGAGATGTTGCATCCAGAACAAAATAAATATACAGAAACTAACAAAAAACTTTGAACTTATTGCAGCGCGCCAACTCTTATACACAAGGAGTCAACGTTGCTGTATCAACGGGATATGGTTCAGTGACGACAGAGCGCGAGTGTGATCAGTTGCTGGTGGAGCGCGTGCAGGCGGGCGACCGGCAGGCTTTCAACCTCCTGGTGGCCAAGTACCAGCGCAGGTTGATGCGGCTGGTGGCGCGCCTGGTACATGACCCGGCGGAGGCGGAAGATGTTGTTCAAGAAACGTTCATCAAGGCGTACCGAGCCCTGCGGCATTTCCGCGGTGATTCCGCATTTTATACGTGGCTGTACCGCATCGGCATCAACACGGCGAAAAATTATTTGGTCACGCAAGGGCGGCGCGCCCCGACCTCGACCGAGGCCGACGCCGAGCGCGCCGAGGCGTTCGACGATGCCGACAGCTTGCGCGACATCAATACCCCGGAATCGATGTTGGCCACCAAGCAGATCGCCTTCACCGTGAACGCCGCGATGGAGGCGTTGCCGCTGGAACTGCGCACCGCGATCGTGTTGCGCGAGATTGAGGGACTGAGTTACGAAGAAATATCCGAAGTCATGGCTTGTCCGATCGGCACGGTGCGCAGCCGCATTTTTCGGGCGCGCGAAGTGATTGCCGAAAAACTGCGGCCCTTCCTTGATTTCCCGGTTGACAAGCGGCGTCAGCCTTAGCATGATGGCCTGATGGTAATAATAGGATGTTAACAGGTGCTGATCGTTTGACCACACGGACGGTGATGGAAATACTGATGGACACACACAAAAAAATTCGCGAACACATTTCCGCCCTGAGCGACGGCGAACTGGCCGCTTCCGACCTCGAGCTGGCGTTTGCCGCGTTGCGGTCGGCCGACGGCGAGCAGGCGTGGAACACCTACCACCGCATCGGCGACGTGCTGCGTGCGCAGGCCAGCGCCGAGCTGTCCGACGAGTTCGCCGCGCGGCTGGCCGAACGCCTGCAGGCGGAGCCGTCGCACGGCAAGCGGGCGGCGCCGGCGGGCGCGCCGCTGCCGGCCGAGTCCGGCGCGATGAAAGTGGCCACCACCTCCTGACGGGCGGCCTGGCCGCCGCGGCCGCCGTCCGCCGTGTGGCGCTGCGTGACGCGCTACGTGACGCGCTGCGTGACGCGCTACGCTACGCTACGTGACGCGCTGCGTGGTGTGCCCCGCGCGGCCGCGCGACACGCCGGCCGTTTTCGCTTACCATTGCGTCAATAGCCGACCTGACCATATTGATCCCATGACCACACTCCCTATCGCTGGCCGTCTCGTCCTTTCCGCCGCGCTGCTGGCCGCCGCCAGCGTGCTGCCGTACGCCGTCGCGCAGGCGGCGGCGCCGGTGGCCGCTCCGCTGGTGACCGGCTTGCCCGATTTCACCGACCTGATCGACAAGGCGGGGCCGGCGGTGGTCAACATCCGCACCACCGAAAAAATCAAGCTGGGGCAGGGCGGCCCGGGCGACGAGGAGATGCAGGAATTCCTGCGCCGCTTCTTCGGCCAGGCGCCGCGCAGCCCGTCGCCGCGCGGCAAGCGCGGCACCCCCGCGCCGCAGGAGGAAGAGGTCCAGCGCGGCATCGGCTCCGGCTTCATCATCTCCAGCGACGGCCTGGTGCTCACCAACGCCCACGTCGTCGAGGGGGCCGACGAGGTGCTCGTCACCTTGACCGACCGGCGCGAGTTCAAGGCCAAGGTGCTCGGCGCCGACCAGCGCTCCGACGTCGCCGTGCTCAAGGTCGACGCCGCCAGCCTGCCGTTCCTGCGGATGGGCGACTCGGGCAAGATCCGGGTCGGCGAATGGGTCATCGCGATCGGCTCGCCGTTCAACCTGGAAAACTCGGTCACCGCCGGCATCATCTCGGCGAAGGCGCGCGACACCGGCGACTACCTGCCGCTGATCCAGACCGACGTCGCCGTCAACCCCGGCAACTCGGGCGGCCCCCTGATCAACATGCGCGGCGAAGTGATCGGCATCAATTCGCAGATCGCCACCTTGTCGGGCGGCTATAACGGCATTTCCTTCGCCGTGCCGATCGACGAGGCGATGCGCGTGGCCGACCAGTTGCGCAAGAGCGGCAAGGTGACGCGCGGCCGGCTCGGCGTACAGATCGGCGACGTCAGCAAGGACGTCGCCGAGTCGCTCGGACTGGGCAAGGCACGCGGCGTCGAAGTGGCGCTGGTCGAGCCGGGCGGCCCGGCCGAGAAGGCCGGCATCCGGGTCGGCGACATCATCCTCAAGTTCAACGGCGCGCCGATCGAGCGCAGCGCCGACCTGCCGCGCCTGGTGGGCGGCAGCGCGATCGGCAGCCGCGCCGTCGTGACGGTGTGGCGCAAGGGCGCCCAGCAGGACATCGCGGTGAGCATCGCCACGCTCGAGGATGACAAGGCCGGGCCCAAATCGGCGCCGAAACCGCCCAAGCCGGAAGTGGCCGCCAACGCGCTCGGCCTGCACGTGTCCGACCTGAGCGAGGCCCAGCGCAAGGAACTGAAGGGCGACGCGGTAGTCGTCGAGGCCAGCGAGGGGGCGGCCGCGCGCGCCGGCCTGCGCCAGGGCGACCTGATCCTGCAGCTCAACAACGTCGAGGTCAAGGACGCGCGCCAGTTCAACGCCATGGCCGCCAAGCTGGATCCGAAAAAGCCGGCGGTGCTGCTGGTGCGGCGCGACAATCCGGGCGGCGCCGCCACCAGTTCCTACCTGGTCATCCGGCCGCGCCAGTGATGCCGGCCGCGCCTGTTCATTTCACGCTGTACGGCCGCGGCTACTGCCACTTGTGCGACGACATGCTGGCCGCGCTCAACGCCCTGCAGGACGACGCCCGGCCGTTCACCGTCGAGGTGGTCGACGTCGACGTCGATGCGGCGCTGGTGGCCCGCTTCGACGAGCTGGTGCCGGTGCTGTTCGCCGACCTGGCGGCGCCCGAACTGTGCCATTACTTCCTCGACCCGGCCGCGGTGCACGCCTGCCTGGCCGGCGCCGCGGCGGGGTGACTGTGGCATGACTGTGGCATGACTGTGGCATGACTGTGGTTTTTGTGCCAATTCCAGCGGCGATATTTAGGCCGACTGGCGGCCGCCGCCGCGTGATTGGCCCCCGCGGGCGCCGCGCCGCAGCATAATCCGGGCTTTCTACCCTGAAATCCGGTAAAATGCGACAGTCGGAAAAGCTTCTGTCCTAGCAAACAGCTTCTCTCGCTTGATAAGGCGCTCGTCTGGGGATTGCTAACACCCCTAGCGTAGCGCTTTTTTTCTATGGCGCCGGCATATTCGCGCCGCGCGCCCCGACGCCATCGTCGCATTTTTCATCTTGGTCTTGAGTGTTAATGAACAACATACGTAACTTCTCCATCATCGCCCACATCGATCACGGCAAATCGACCCTGGCCGACCGTATCATCCAGATTTGCGGCGGCCTGTCCGACCGCGACATGGAAGCGCAGGTGCTCGATTCGATGGACCTGGAGCGCGAGCGCGGCATCACCATCAAGGCGCAGACCGCCGCGCTGCACTACAAGGCGCGCGACGGCGAGGTCTACAACCTGAACCTGATCGACACGCCCGGCCACGTCGACTTCAGCTACGAAGTGTCGCGCAGTCTGTCGGCCTGCGAAGGCGCGCTGCTGGTGGTCGACGCCTCGCAGGGCGTCGAAGCGCAGACGGTGGCGAACTGCTACACCGCGCTCGACCTGGGCGTCGAAGTGGTGCCGGTGCTCAACAAGATCGACCTGCCGCACGCCGACCCGGCCAATGCCATCAAGGAGATCGAGGACGTCATCGGCATCGACGCCACCGACGCGGTGCAGTGCTCGGCCAAGAGCGGCCTCGGCGTCGAAGACGTGATCGAGCGCCTGATCGCGCGCGTGCCGCCGCCCAAGGGCGACCCGGACGCGCCGCTGCAGGCGCTGATCGTCGACTCGTGGTTCGACAACTACGTCGGCGTGGTGATGCTGGTGCGCGTGATCAACGGCACCCTGAAGCCGAAGGAAAAGATCCTGCTGATGGCCTCCGAATCGACCCAGTTGGTCGAGAGCGTCGGCGTGTTCAGCCCGCGTTCGCAGAACCTGCCGGAGCTGTCGGCCGGCCAGGTCGGCTTCGTCATCGCCGGCATCAAGGAACTGAAGGCGGCCAAGGTGGGCGACACCGTCACCCACGCGGCCAAGCCGGCGGCGTCGCCGCTGCCCGGCTTCAAGGAGGTCCAGCCGCAGGTGTTCGCCGGCCTGTTCCCGGTCGAGGCCAACCAGTATGACGCGCTGCGCGATTCGCTCGAGAAGCTGAAATTGAACGACGCCGCCCTGATGTACGAGCCGGAAGTGTCGCAGGCGCTCGGCTTCGGCTTCCGCTGCGGCTTCCTCGGCCTGCTGCACATGGAGATCGTGCAGGAACGCCTCGAGCGCGAATTCGACATGGACCTGATCACCACCGCGCCGACGGTGGTGTACGAAGTGGTGCTGCGCGACGGCAGCATCGTCAAGGTCGACAACCCGTCCAAGATGCCCGACACGGTCAAGATCGAGGAAGTGCGCGAGCCGATCGTCACGGTCAACCTGTACATGCCGCAGGAATACGTCGGCTCGGTGATCACCCTGTGCATCGCCAAGCGCGGCGTGCAGATGGACATGAGCTACCACGGCCGCCAGGTCAAGCTGATCTACGAGATGCCGATGGCCGAGATCGTGCTCGACTTCTTCGACAAGCTCAAGTCGACCTCGCGCGGCTACGCCTCGATGGATTACGAGTTCAAGGAATACCGCTCGTCCGACGTCGTCAAGGTCGACATGCTGATCAACGGCGAGAAGGTCGATGCGCTGGCCATCATCGTGCACCGCGCCAACGCCATCTACCGCGGCCGCCAGGTCGCCGCCAAGATGCGCGAACTGATCCCGCGCCAGATGTTCGACGTCGCCATCCAGGCCGCCATCGGGGTCAACGTGATCTCGCGCGAAAACGTCAAGGCGCTGCGCAAGAACGTGCTGGCCAAGTGCTACGGCGGCGACATCAGCCGCAAGAAGAAGCTGCTCGAGAAGCAGAAGGCCGGTAAAAAACGCATGAAGCAGGTGGGCTCGGTGGAAATTCCGCAAGAGGCATTCCTGGCAATCTTACAAGTGGACGGTTAAATGAACCTGCAAGTCATCCTGGGAAATTTCGCATTGATCTTGTTCGTGCTGATGGTCATCACGGGCGTCATCTGGTTCCTCGACATCTTTTATTTCGCCAAGCAGAGGCGCATCGCGGCCGATACCGCGCTGGCCGCTTTCGACGGCCGCAACGCCAAGCTGGCCGCCGACGGCATCAAGATCGACAACACCAGCCGCCACGCGATCGAAGCGGCGCTGCTGCGCCAGCCCACCTGGATCGAGTATTCGGGCAGCTTCTTCCCGGTCATCGCACTGGTGTTCTTCCTGCGCTCGTTCCTGTACGAGCCGTTCAAGATTCCGTCGTCGTCGATGGTGCCGACCCTCGTGATCGGCGACCTGATCCTGGTAAACAAGTTCACCTACGGCGTGCGCCTGCCGGTGCTGAACAAGAAAATCATCGAGGTCGGCGATCCGCAGCGCGGCGACGTGATGGTGTTCAAGTACCCGAAAGACATGACGCAGGATTACATCAAGCGCGTCATCGGCGTGCCGGGTGATAAAATCACCTATGAAAACAAGCGCTTGACGGTCAACGACAAGGCCGTCGAGTACACCCAGATGGACGATTACCTGGAAGACGAGGGCCTCGAGTACCATCAGCAGTTCATGGAGAGCTTGCCGAACGTGCCACACCGCATCCTCAACATCAAGAGCAAGCGCACCATCGACCTGGGCGCGGTCGACAATTTCCCGAACCGCGATGCCTGCGTCTATTCGTACGAGAAATTTACTTGTATCGTACCTGCGGGCAATTACTTTATGATGGGCGACAACCGCGACAACAGCGCGGACAGCCGCTACTGGGGCTTCGTGCCGAACAAGAACATCGTCGGCAAGGCCTTCTTCGTCTGGATGAACCTGGGTAACTGGAAGCGCATCGGCGGCATCCATTAAAGGTTCAACGCAAGCGGTGCAACCCAAGGGGACACAGATGCAAGCAGCAACACGGTATGGCCCGAAACCTTGGCCGAAACCTTGCCCGAAACCGCAGCGCGGCGTGTCGCTCTCCGGCCTGATCATGGTGCTGGCGATTCTCGGTGTGCTGGCGGTGTTCGCGATGAAGGTGTTTCCCACGTTTATCGAATACCGCGCCATCAAGGACGCCATCGCCGCCTGCAAGGCCACGCACGGCACGGTGCGCGAGATGCAGCAGACGTTTTACAAGAACGCCGACATCAACCGCATCGACGCCATCAGCGGCAAGGACCTGGTGTTTACCAAGGACGAGGAAGGCGAGACCGAGATCAGCTTCGCCTACCAGAAGAAGATCGCGCTGGCCGGCAACGTCAGCCTGCTGATCGATTACAGCGGCACTACCGCCAAGAACGGCGTGGTGGCCACCGCCACCGACGCGCCGCCCGCCAAATAAGGCCGTTTAACCAAGGCAGTACAACCGACATCGCGCACCCCATGAATCTTCCGTTATTGCAATCTCGCTTAGGTTACACGTTCCAGGATGCTGGCCTGTTGCAGCAAGCCTTGACGCACCGTAGCCACAGCAGCATGCATAACGAACGGCTCGAATTCCTCGGCGACTCGATCCTCAACTGCGTCGTCGCCTCGGTGCTCTACGAGCGCTTCGCGGCGATCGACGAGGGCGACCTGTCGCGCCTGCGCGCCAACCTGGTCAAGCAGCAGTCGCTCTACGAGATCGCCCAGAAGCTCGAGCTGTCGCAGTTCCTGCGGCTCGGCGAAGGCGAGCTCAAGTCGGGCGGCTTCCGGCGCCCGTCGATCCTCGCCGACACGCTCGAGGCGCTGCTCGGCGCCATCTTCCTCGACGCCGGCTTCAACGCCGCGCGCGACGTCATCCGCGCCTTCTATATTCCGATCCTCGACTCGGTCGACCCGCGCACCTTGGGCAAGGACGCCAAGACGTTGCTGCAGGAATTTTTGCAAAGTAAAAAAATCTCGCTGCCCACCTACAACGTGGTGGCCACCCACGGCGCCGCGCACAGCCAGGAATTCGAGATCGAATGCCTGGTGCCCAAGCTGGCCATCCAGGTCTACGGCCGCGGCGGCAGCCGGCGCGCCGGCGAGCAGGCCGCCGCCAAGCTGGCGCTCGAAGTGGCCGAGCACGCGCTGCTGAAGACGCCGTCGGGCGGGCGCAAGGCCAAGCCGCGCGCCGCTCAGCTCAAACTGGCCGGCATCGCCACCATCCAGAGCGACGGCAGCGGCGAGGGCGACGCTGCGGCAGTCGCGCCGGGCGCACCGGTCGCGCCCACCGCACCGGCGGCAGCGGCCGCACCCGCAGCCACCGTGCCCGCCATCAAGGCCGCCGAGACCAAGGTCGACGCCAAGCTCCCCAAACAACCGCATCCAGAAACGAAGTCGGCATGAATCCCTCCAACACCACCCCTGAAAATTTCCGTTGCGGCTACATCGCCATCGTCGGCCGCCCGAACGTGGGCAAATCGACCCTGATGAACGTGCTGATCGGCGCCAAGGTGTCGATCACCTCGCGCAAGGCGCAGACCACGCGCCACCGCATCACCGGCATCCAGACCGAGGCCGATGCGCAGTTCATCTACGTCGACACGCCGGGCTTCCAGACGCGCCACTCGAACGCGCTCAACAAGACGCTCAACAAGACCGTCACCAACACCCTCATCTCGGCCGACGTGATCCTGTACCTGATCGAGGCGGGCACCTTCGGTCCGGCCGACCAGCAGGTGATCGACCTGCTGCCCAATGAGGTGCCGGTGATCCTGGTGATCAACAAGGCCGACCGCGTCAAGGACAAGGCGGCGCTGATGCCGTTCGCCCAGCAGATCGCCGCCAAGCACAATTTCGCCGCCATCGTGCCGGTGTCGGCCAAGCTGCGCTTCCAGGTCGACGCGCTGCAGGCGGAGATCAAGAAATACCTGCCGGAAAACGCCCCCATCTTCGGGCCGGACGACATCACCGACCGCAGCGAGAAATTCCTCGCCGCCGAAATCGTGCGCGAAAAAGTGTTCCGCCTGGTCGGCGACGAGCTGCCCTACACCAGCACCGTGCTGATCGAGCAGTTCGAGCAGGAAGGCGACCTGCGCCGCATCTTCGCCGCCATCCTGGTCGAGCGCGACACCCACAAGTCCATGCTGATCGGTAACAAGGGCGCGCGCCTGAAGGAAATCTCGACCCAGTCGCGGCTCGACATGGAAAAACTGTTCGGCGGCCCGGTGTACCTGGAAATCTGGATCAAGGTCAAATCCGGCTGGGCCGACAACGAAGCCGGCCTGCGAGCCTACGGCTACGAATAAGGCCGCCTTCACCCGCCAGCGCGCATGACGACCCTCGCCGCCGATCTCGTCACCGCCACCATGCCGGCACCCGCCGCGCCCGCCGCCAAGCGCGCGCGCGCGCTGCCGCGCGACCGCATCGTCGGCCAGCCGTCGTTTGTGCTGCACAGCTATCCGTACAAGGAAACCAGCCTGATCGTCGACATGTTCACGCGCGAGTTCGGCCGCGTCGGGCTGGTGGCGAAGGGCGCCAAGCGGCCCCATTCGAAGCTGCGCGGCGTGCTGCAGACGTTCCAGCCGCTGTCGTCGTCGTGGAGCGGGCGCGCCGAACTGCGCACCCTGATCGACGCCGAATGGGTCGGCGGCATGCTGCCGCTCGAGCGCACCGCGCTGCTGTGCGGCTTCTACCTCAACGAGCTGCTGGTCAAGCTGATCGCCCGCGACGACCCCCATCCGGTCCTGTTCGACCAGTACGTCGCCACCCTGAACCAGCTGGCCCACAACGAACCGGCCCACATCGTACTGCGCAGGTTCGAGCGCGCGCTGCTCAAGGAGACCGGCGTGGCGGCCGACCTGAGCCGCTGCGCCGGCGCGCGCGCGCCGGTCGAGCCAGGTGTCTTGTATGTCGTCGACCCCGAGCGCGGCCCGCGCGTGGCGCGCGCGTCCGACCAGTGGCCGGCGGTCGACGGCCAGACCCTGCTCGACATGGAGCGCGACGATTACGCCGATCCGCTGACCCAGATGCAAAGCAAGCAGCTGATGCGCTTCCTGCTGGCGCACCAGCTGGGCGGCGCGCCGCTCAACACGCGCCAGATCCTGATCGACCTGCTGCAGTTATAAACCGACGACTAAACCGACGAACAACCCGACCAGCCAACCTGAGCCTGCCCATGAGCTACCTGCAACCATCCGGCCCGGTCATCGACCTGGGCGTCAACATCGACCACGTGGCGACCTTGCGCAATGCGCGCGGCACCAGCTATCCCGACCCGATCCGCGCCGCCTTGTTGGCCGAGCAGGCCGGCGCCGACTGCATCACCTTGCACCTGCGCGAGGACCGCCGCCACATCAAGGACGCCGATGTCGTCGCGCTGCGCCCGCAGCTGGTCACGCGCATGAACCTGGAGGCGGCGGTGACGCGCGAGATGATCGACTTCGCCTGCAGGGTGGCGCCGCAGGACGTCTGCCTGGTGCCCGAGCGGCGCGAGGAAGTGACCACCGAGGGCGGTCTCGACGTGATCCGCTACTACAAGGAAGTCGAGGCGGCGGTGCGCCAGCTGCAGGCCGAAGGCATCCGCGTGAGCCTGTTTATCGATCCCGACCCGCAGCAGATCGCCGCGGCCGCCGAGATGGGCGCGCCGGTGATCGAACTGCATACCGGCCGCTATGCCGAGGCCGAGGGCGCCGCGCTGGCGCACGAACTCGAACGCATCCGGCAGGGCGCCCGCTTCGGCGTCGAGCGCGGCCTGAAAGTGAACGCCGGTCACGGCCTGCACTACACCAACGTGCAGGCGATCGCCGCGCTGGACGACATCGGCGAACTCAATATCGGCCATGCGATCGTCGCCCACGCGATTTTCGCCGGCTTCGAGAACGCGGTGCGCGAGATGAAGGCGATCATGGTCGCGGCGCGGCTGGGCGTGACAACATGATCTACGGGATCGGCACCGACATCGTGCAGATTTCGCGCGTCGAAGCGGCGCTGGCGCGCAACGAGCGCTTCGCCGAAAAGATCCTCGGGCCCGAGGAGCTGGAGAAGTTTCGCGCGCGGCGCGCCAAGAACGCGGTGCGCGGCCTGCGCTTCCTGGCGACGCGCTTCTCGGCCAAGGAGGCGTTTTCGAAGGCGATCGGGCTCGGCATGCGCATGCCGATGACCTGGCGCGCGGCGCAGATGCTCAACGCGCCCAGCGGCAAGCCGGTGATCGTCTGCAGCGGTGCGCTCGAGCAGTTCATGCGCGATAATAAGCTCAGTGCGCAGGTGACCATCAGCGACGAGGCCGACTACGGCGTCGCGTTCGTGATCGTCACCCGCGACGCCTGAACCACAAGGTCATCGAATGTCTGAAGCCATACCCGCCGCGCCCGCCGAACCCGCCGCGTCCGCGGCCGCGCCGAAACCGGATCCGCGCGCGCAGGTGCTCGCCACCGTCGCCAAGCTGCCCAACCTGCCCGGCGTGTACCGCTATTTCGACCTGAACGACG
>JARXKM010000049.1:0-2641 GCA_030272785.1 Pseudomonadota bacterium | reverse complement strand
GTCGCCAAGCTGCCCAACCTGCCCGGCGTGTACCGCTATTTCGACCTGAACGACGCGGTGCTGTACGTCGGCAAGGCGCGCGACCTGAAAAAGAGGGTGGCGAGCTACTTCCAAAAGAACCTGGCCAGCCCGCGCATCGCCATGATGGTCGAGCGCATCGCGCGCCTCGAGACCACCGTCACGCACAGCGAGGCCGAAGCGCTGATCCTCGAGAACAACCTGATCAAGACGCTCAAGCCGCGTTTCAACATCCTGTTCCGCGACGACAAATCGTATCCCTACCTGAAGATCAGCGGCCAGGACGTGCCGCGCATGGCCTACTACCGCGGCGCGCTCGACAAGAAGAGCCAGTACTTCGGGCCGTTCCCCAGCGCGTGGGCGGTCAAGGAGTCGATCCAGATCCTGCAGAAGGTGTTCATGCTGCGCACCTGCGAGGACAGCGTGTATGCGAACCGCACGCGGCCCTGCCTGCTGCACCAGATCGGCCGCTGCAGCGCGCCGTGCGTGGCGGCGATCACGCGCGAGGACTACCGCATCGACGTCGAGAACGCCGGCAAATTCCTGCGCGGGCGCCAGAGCGAAGTGCTGGCCGACCTCGAGGCGAAGATGCACGACTACGCCGGGCAGCTCAAGTTCGAGCAGGCCGCCGCGGTGCGCAACCAGATCCAGTCGCTGTCGAAAGTGCTGCACCAGCAAAGCATGGAAACCTCCGGCGACGCCGACGTCGACATCATTGCGGTGGTGGTGCAGGGCGGGCGCGCCTGCGTCAACCTGGCGATGGTGCGCGGCGGGCGCCACCTGGGCGACCGGGCGTATTTCCCGATCCAGGTGAGCGAGGCGATCGCCGAGCAGTCGATCGAGGTCGAAGTGCTGGCCGCCTTCATGGCGCAGCACTACAGCGAAAAATTCATCCCCGGCACCTTGATCCTGAATATCGAATTCGACCAGCCGGCGCTGATGGTGGCGCTGATCGAGCAGTGCGGCCACCGCATCAACCTGATCTTCCAGCCGCAGGAGCAGCGCCGCGCCTGGCTCGAGATGGCGCAGAAGGGCGCCGAGCTGTCGCTGGCGCGCCTGCTGTCCGAACAGGGCTCGCAGCAGTCGCGCACGTTGGCGCTGGCCGAGGCGCTCGCGCTCGAGCTGGACGACCTGGCGGCGCTGCGGGTCGAGTGCTTCGACATCAGCCACACGATGGGCGAGGCGACCCAGGCCTCGTGCGTGGTGTTCCATCACCACGCCATGCAGAACGGCGAGTACCGCCGCTACAACATCAACGGCATCACGCCGGGCGACGATTACGCGGCGATGCGCCAGGTGCTGATGCGCCGTTACGAGAAGGTGGCCAACGGCGACGGCGTGATGCCCGACGTGGTGCTGATCGACGGCGGCAAGGGCCAGATCGAGATGGCGCGCCAGGTGTTCGCCGAGCTGGGGCTCGACATCAGCCTGATCGTCGGCGTCGCCAAAGGGGAAGGGCGCAAGGTCGGCCTCGAGACGCTGCTGTTCGTCGACGGCCGCGCCGCCCAGGAGCTGGGCAAGGAATCGGCGGCGCTGATGCTGGTCGCCCTGATCCGCGACGAGGCGCACCGCTTCGCCATCACCGGCATGCGCGCCAGGCGCGCCAAGACGCGCCAGACCTCGCGCCTGGAGGAGATCGAGGGCATCGGCGCGAAGCGGCGCCAGCGCCTGCTGGCACGCTTTGGCGGCCTGCGCGGGGTGGTCGACGCCAGCGTCGAAGACCTGATGTCGGTCGAAGGCATCTCGACCCAGCTGGCCGAAGAGATCTACAAGCAGCTGCACTGAGCGGCCCTGCGCGCTGCACCGAGGCGCGCCGGGGCGCCGGCGCGCGTTTCCGTTGAAGCTAACTGGTCTATCGGCGAATAGCACGGTAGACTAGCGGCGCACCCATACTTAACAGTCACCCGTTCATCTGCCCTATGCCTTTTAACATTCCGATTCTCCTGACCTGGCTGCGCGTCGCGCTCATTCCGCTGGTGGTCGGCGTCTACTACCTGCCGCTGCACTGGCTGCCGCGCTCCGACCAGGACTTGGCGGCGACGCTGGTGTTCATCATCGCCGCCATCACCGACTGGTTCGACGGTTTCCTGGCGCGGCGCTGGAACCAGACGTCGGCGTTCGGCGCCTTCCTCGATCCGGTGGCCGACAAGCTGATGGTGGCCGGCGCGCTGCTGGTGCTGGTGCACCTGGACCGGGTCGACCACTTCATCGCCTTCATCATCATCGGCCGCGAGATCGCCATCTCGGCGCTGCGCGAATGGATGGCGCAGATCGGCGCGGCGCGCTCGGTGGCGGTCAGTTCGCTCGGCAAGATCAAGACGGCCGCGCAGATGACGGCCATCCCGATGCTGCTGTTTCACGACATCGTGTTCGGCGTCGTCGACACCCAGCTGCTCGGCGAAGCGTTCCTGTATATCGCCGCGATCCTGACGGTGTGGTCGATGTTTTACTACCTGCGGCGCGCCTGGCCGTTGATCAAGGAAAAGGCCGGCGCCTTCGATTGAAAAATCCTCTGCGCATCGCCTTGACAACCAGTTCAGATGATCTATAATGCCAGCCTGTTGTGAAGACGCGGGAGTAGCTCAGTTGGTAGAGCGCAACCTTGCCAAGGTTGAGGTCGAGA
>JARXKM010000379.1 GCA_030272785.1 Pseudomonadota bacterium | reverse complement strand
GTCTTGCCGCCGGCGCCGGCGCAGAAATCGACCACCATCTCGCCGCGCTTGGCGCCGACGATCTGGGCGAGCAGCTGGCTGCCCTCATCCTGCACCTCGATGGCGCCTTCCTTGAACAGCGGCAGGTTTTGCAGCGACGGCTTTTTCAGCACGCGCAGGCCGAGCGGGGCGAACGGGGTCGGTACGGCCAGGATCGGCGCTTCGGCCAGCTTGGCCATCACCTCTTCGCGGGTGGCCTTGACCGAATTGACGCGCAGGTCGAGCGGCGCCGGCTGGTTCAGCGCGTCGGCCAGCTGCAAGGTCTCCGCTTCGCCGTATTGCGTGACCAGCTTGTCGAACAACCACTTCGGCAGGTTCGAGCGCATCTGCGCCGGCATCAGGTTGCGGTCGATCTGGGCGATCCGGGCAAGAAATTCGGTTTCTTCCTCGGTCAGGCCGGCCAGCGCATCGGCGCCGACCGCTTCGGCCAGGCCGAGGATGGTCAGGCGGCGCATGGTCGGGCTCTGGCCCGCTTCGGCGAAGTCGGTGAAGAACGACTTGTTGCGCAGGATGGCGTAGATGCCTTCGGCGACGGCGCCGCGCTCGCGCGGGCCGAGGCGCGGATGGTCTTTGAAGTAGCGCGACAAAGTGGTGTCGGCAGGCGCCGAAAAACGTAAGATCTCGCGCAATACTTCTTCAGTATTGCCGAGGATCGCTGGAGGCAATCGCATGATATTCCTTGGTTAACTAAACTACGTGTTGGGTCGGCGTGGCGGCAGCGCCGCTCAGCGCCCTTGCTGGCCGTCGATGAACTGGCGAATAGCGCGCGGATAGAGCACATGTTCCTGCACCAGCACGCGCGCGGCCAGCGTCGCTTCGGTGTCGCCGGGCAGCACATCGACGGCCGCCTGCGCCAGCACCGGACCGTGATCGAGCTCGGCGGTGACGATGTGGACGGTGGCGCCGTGCTGGGCGACCCCGGCCTCGAGCGCCTGCCGGTGCGTCGCCAGCCCGGGGAAAGCGGGCAGCAGCGACGGATGAATATTGAGCATCCGGCCGGCATAGTGCGCCACGAACGGCGCCGTCAGGATGCGCATGAAGCCGGCCAGCACGACCAGATCGGGAGAGTACACGTCGATCGCCTGTTGCAGGGCCGCGTCGAACTCGGCGCGGCTGGCAAATTGATTACTGGGAACGACGGCGGTGGCGATGCCCATGCCGGCCGCAAACGCCAATCCGCTGGCGTCCGCCTTGTTGCTGATGACCGCTGCGATCCGGGCCGGCCATTGTTCGGCTTGCGCCGCGCGCACCACCGCTTCCATGTTGCTGCCGCGCCCCGAAATAAGGATCACAATGTTTTTCATAGCGCGCATTGTAACCTGACCAGCAAGCTGGACCAAGGAAACGGACTAAAATTGTTGCAGCGCACAACGGCACGCCATCGAAAACCGGGGTGAACCTAAAAAGGGTGCAGGACCCTAAAAAGGAGTCAGAGCTGGCTCTGAGCCCGGTCACTCGAACGAGTAGAACACCCGGAACGGCACTTTCTTGTCGGCCCAGAAGTCGGCGGCGTCGCGAAACACGTCGAGCAAGGTCTCGCGCGCTTCCTTGTCGAACTTCTGGGTGTTCGGCAACTGCTCGAGCACGACGATAAAGCCCGGCTGCGGCCCGGCTGCATGGATGGTATTGGTCAGGCACTCGCGCAGCGCGTCGAAATTCTTGCTGCACGGTTTGGGAAAATGAAAGCTCTCGCCGATACGCCCGCACACCTGCTGCTTGGTCAGCGTGTCGGCGCAATGCGCGTACAGGAAATGCTGCCCAAGGCGAACGGCTTCCTCTTGCAGTTCCACGACACGAAAGGCGCGAATGGACTGCACGAGGTTGGGCGGCACTGTTATCAACAAACTCATTTTTCCCTCAAATCGACCTGGATCCAGCGGTGGTTTTCTGCGCGTGTGCTTGCCTGTGTGTGACGCTGCCGGGCAAACGCCGTTCTCCTGATGTCGTTGCTTGACGCCAATACGTCCCATAATTTTCTGTAAGGGTAACGTTTTGTGGTAACTGAATCAACCCGAATGTAAAAAAACCCAATCTTTTACGATAAAACAGTCCATTTGGCGCCGTTTTGTCGCCGTCGGGGGCGCTGCGGCGGCATGGCGCCCTGTTACATTTTGTTGCCTTGAAGATCGCATCGAGCCGCCGGACGGATTACTATAGCAACATGGCCTGAAGGTTTACCATATCCAGGCTCCCCCAAATGACGAGGCTCGAAATGAACACGCATAGCAAATTGATGATCACTGTCCTGGGCCTGTGCGCCCTGCCGTTGGCGCAGGCCGCCGAATTCGAAGATTTCGGCCGCGTGGTACGCGTGCAGCCGCGCATCGAGCAGGTGCGCCAACCGCGCCAGGAATGCCGTACCGACTACGTCCAGGCGCCCGTGCAGCAGCAGCGCAGTGCCGGCGGCTCGATCATCGGCGGCCTGGCCGGCGCGCTGATCGGTAACCAGGTCGGCGGCGGCACCGGTCGCGTCGCCGCCACCGCGGCCGGTGCGATCGCCGGCGCCGTCGTCGGCGACCGCGTCGACAACGATGGCCGCAACGGCGTGCAGACGCAGGAACAGGCAGTGCGCCAGTGCCGCACGGTCGAGTCGGTCGAGCAGCGCACCAATGGCTACGACGTCACTTACGACTATCGCGGCCGCAACTACACCAGCGTGATGGCGCGCGACCCGGGCCAGCGCGTGCGCCTGCGCGTGTCGGTCGAGCCTGAGCAGAACCAGTAAGAATCGGCGACGGCACGGGGTTCTGCTTGCGCTAGGGGAACCCCTGCAACGATAATAGGGCGATCGAATCAGGTCGCCCTATGCTTATCAGACGAAAATCCATCGAACAAGTCGAATCCTCCCGCCGCCCGCCGCGCAAACCGAAGTTCGCGCCCATCACCTTGTCCGAACAGGACGGCGTGCGCTACCTGCACTTCGGCACCGAATGGGTGCAAGGGGCGATGCGCATCCGCAAGCCCGACTGGCCCGAACTCGAATACGCCCAGCAAATGATGGCCTGGATGCTGTACATCGAGGCGCCGCGCGCGATCGCCCAGCTTGGCCTGGGCACCGGCGCGCTGACCAAATTCTGCTACCGCACTTTCCCCGACGCCCGCATCACCGCGGTCGAGCTGAACGCCGCCGTGATCGCCATCTGCGCGTCGATGTTCAAACTGCCGCCCGACGACGAGCGCCTGCGCGTGCTCGAGATGGACGCGCTCGACTTCGTCGACGACCCGGCCAACCTGGCCGCCTTCGACGTGCTGCAATGCGACCTGTACGACGCCACCGCGAAGGGCCCGGTGCTCGACACGCCGGAGTTCTACCGCTCCTGCTGCGCCTGCCTGGCGCCGGGCGGCATCATGACGGTCAACCTGTTCGGCGACCATCCCAGCTTCGCCAAGAACATCAAGGCGATGAAGTTTGGCTTCGACCATGTGATTTGCCTGCCCGAAGTGCATGATGGTAACGTGGTGGCGCTGTGCTTCAAGCGCCGCCCCGCCGAGGACGCCGCCGCACTCGGCGCGCGCGCGCTGGCCATCGTCGCCGCCACCAAGCTGCCGGCCAAGTCGTGGGTCAAGGGCATCCAGGCAGCGCAGCAATAACGCGATCCCACCCCCGTAGCGCCTCAACGGAGAGCCATGCCTTGAATGCAGACGCAACAGCAGCAAGCACACCGGGCGGGCGCGGCCCGGCCAAGCCGGCGCGTCCCCGCACGCTCGACCTGCAGACCTTGTTCTCGTGGCTGCTGGCCGACGGCATCGTCGACAAGGCCGGCGTCAAGGCGCACTTCGCCCAGGCCCAGGGCATCCTGAAGAACGCGGTCGGCTCGATGCACCCTTTGAGCGCGGTGGCGCAATGCAAGCTGATCTCGGCGCAGCCGCCGCACCGGTTGCAAACGCTCGACGTGCTGTGCGAATGGACCGCCGGCAAGGTCGGGCTGGCCTTCACCCGTATCGACCCGCTCAAGATCGACTTCACCCGGGTCGCCGACGTCATGTCGGCCGGCTACGCGGCGCGCTTTAACATTCTGCCGCTCGAACTGACCCCGACCACGCTAGTGGTGGCGACGGCCGAACCGTTCCTGCTCGAATGGGAAGCGGAGATCGCCAAGATTTCGCGCCGCAAGATCGTGCTGGTGATCGCCAACCCGCTCGACATCGCGCAGTACATCTCGCAGTTCTTCAGCCTGGCCAAGTCGATCAAGGGCGCCAACAAGGCGAACGGCCAGGATCTGGCGCTGCGCAACAATTTCGAGCAGCTGGTCGAACTGGGCAAGTCCAACAAGCAGCTCGACGCCAACGACCAGCACATCGTCAACATCGTCGACTGGCTGTGGCAATACGCGTTCGAGCAGCGCGCCTCCGACAT
>JARXKM010000378.1 GCA_030272785.1 Pseudomonadota bacterium | reverse complement strand
GTCTTGCCGGTGCCGGTCTGGGCGCCGGCCAGCAGGTCGCCGCCGGCCAGCACGGCGGGAATCGCCTGGCTCTGGATCGGGGTCGGAACAGTATAGCCGTGCTCGGTAACAGCGCGAACGATGGCATCGGACAAGCCGAGTTGGGTAAAGGACATGGTAACTTTATGGTGAGATCGGCCCGTCGCCACAACTTGCGGGCGCCAGTGGCAGGCAATCGGATTAGGAAATCAAGGCGGCAAACACACTGGATACGGTGCCGCTTGATGTTGCAGTATAAACACAGCTCGTGCCGATGGAAAGATGTTTCACCATGGCAAGGTCGGCCGTCCTGGCCGCAGCCGCAACACGGCGGCGCGCTCGGCGGCGCCGCGTTACGCTACTGACCGCGTATTTTACGCGAAAGGCGACAACAGCGTCACCATCTGGCCGAACACCTTCGGACTGGCGGCGATGATGTCGCCCTTGTGCAGGTAAGCCGAGTCGCCGTTGAACTCGCCGCAGATGCCGCCCGCTTCCGTCACCAACAGCGAACCGGCGGCGATGTCCCACGCCTTCAGGCCTTTTTCGTAGAAGCCGTCGCTGCGTCCGGCCGCCACGTTGGCCAGGTCCAGCGCCGCCGAGCCGCCGTTGCGCACCGACTGGCAGCGCTCGGCCATGATCTGGTACATGCGCATGTATTCGTCGAGCGCGCGCGGGCCGGCGCCGTGGCCGGAGGTGAGCAGGGTGTTGGCGATGCGGTCGTGCTTGGTGACGCGGATGCGCTTGTCGTTGAGGAAGGCGCCGGCCCCTTTTGAGGCGGTAAACAAGTCGTTGCGCACCGGATCGTAGATGACCGCCTGCGTGATGATGCCGCGCTGCTGCAGCGCGATCGAGACGCAGTAGTTCGGGTAGCCGTGCATGAAGTTGGTGGTGCCGTCGATGGGGTCGATAATCCACGCGTGTTCGCTGTCGTCGTTCAGGTTGGCGGAAGCGCCCGATTCCTCGGCCAGGATGGCATGGTCGGGATACGCCTTGAGCAGCGTCTCGATGATCGCCTGCTCGGCCGCATGGTCGACGTCGGTGACGAAGTCATTGTGTTGTTTTTCCGTGATGGCGACGCGGTCGATGTCGAAAGCGGCGCGGTTGATCACGGTGGCGGCGCGGCGGGCGGCCTTGATCGCCGTGTTGAGCATTGGATGCATGAGGGGTTTCCGTTGTAAGAACGCTAACGCCACCGCGCCGTCGGCGCCGTGAACGATAATGAACAAGAGTGAATTAAAGAGCGGGGCAGCGGCGAAATGGTTAAAATCGCGGCCATGTGGCCACCTTCTTTTACCTGATCGGACTGCGCGGTAGCGCTATTTTAAATGAACCCGCCCGAAATCAACACTTCTGTTTTCAATCGGCTGCGCTTCGTGCTGGTCGAAACTAGCCGCGCCGGCAATATCGGCGCCGTCGCGCGGGCCATCAAGACGATGGGGTTTGGCGAACTGGTGCTGGTCAGGCCGCGCTTCGCCGACGCCCTGCAGGACCCGGAGGCGATCGCGTTCGCCAGCGGCGCCCAGGACGTGCTGGCCGGCGCGCGCATCGTCGACGACATCGGCGCCGCGCTGGCAGGGTGCAATTTCGCCGCCGCGGTGTCGGCCCGCCTGCGCGAATTTTCGCCGCCCGTGTGGACCCCGCGCCAATTCGCCGGCCACCTGGCCGGCGACGCCGGATTGACCGCCGCGCTGATCTTCGGCAACGAACGTTTCGGCCTGCCGAACCAGATCGTCGAGCAGTGCAATGTGCTGATCAACATTCCGGCCAATCCCGCCTACTCGTCGCTCAACCTGGCGCAGGCGGCGCAGGTGCTGGCCTACGAGTGCCGCGTCGGCGCCGCCCCGGATGCTGCCGCGGCGCCGCCCAGCGCGATCGGCTTTCACGGCGAGGCGGCCAACCGCGCCCAGGTCGAGGGCATGTACGACCATCTCGAGCAGGCGCTGGTGGCGATCGACTTCCTCGACGCCGACAACCCGAAAAAGCTGATGCCGCGCCTGAAGCGCCTGTTCGCCCGCACCCAGCTCGAAACCGAGGAAGTCAACATCCTGCGCGGCATCGCCAGCCACATCCTCAAGCTCGCCAAACGGTAGACGATCCCCTCTATTTTTGCCACACCGCCAACTAAGTGCTTTGGCGTACACTGGCAAAAAAACATCACGAGACGATCACCATGGCGACACCCCGCAGGTCCTTCCTGAAAATCGGCGCGCTGGCCGCGCTCGCGCTGGCCGCCGGCGGCGGCTGGTACCGCGCCACCCATCCGGCAACGCCGCAGCGCTTCGTGCTCGACGGCGAGGCGCGCGCGGCGATCGACGCCATCGTGCCGGCCATGCTGGCCGGCGCGCTGCCGCCGGCCGGGCCGGCGCGCGGCGCCGCCGTCGCCCAGGCCACCGAGCGGGTACACCTGGCCATCCTCGGCCTGCCGCTGGCGACCCAGAAGGAAATCCATGACCTGTTCGGCCTGCTCGCGCTGGGACCGGCGCGGCGCTTGCTGGCCGGCGTGCCGGACGGCTGGGCCGGTGCCCGCACCGAGCAGGTCGCCGCCTTCCTGCAGGACTGGCGCCTGCACCGCTTCGCCATGCTGCAGGTGGCCTACCATGCGCTGCACGACCTGGTGCTGGGCGCCTGGTACGCCGATCCGTCGGCGTGGGCGGCGATCGGCTACCCCGGCCCGCTCAAGGAGCTCGCATGAGCAGCCCGATTGCCGATCCGATCCAGGCCGGCCTGGCGCGCGGCTGGGACGTCGTCGATGCCGCCGCGCTGGCGGCCGACCGCACCATCGACGCTGACGTCGTCATCATCGGCAGCGGCGCCGGCGGCGGCGTCACCGCCGAGATCCTGGCGCTGGCCGGGCTGAAGGTGGTGATCGTCGAGGAAGGCGCGCTGAAGTCGTCGAAGGACTTCAAGATGCGCGAGGCCGAGGCCTATCCGGCGCTGTACCAGGAATCGGCCGCGCGCAAGACGCGCGACAAGGCGATCAACATCCTGCAAGGGCGCACCGTGGGCGGCTCGACGACCGTCAACTGGACCTCGAGCTTTCGCACCCCGCCCGGCACCTTGGCCTACTGGCAGCGCCATTTCGGCCTGGCCGGCTACACCGAACAGGCGCTGGCACCGTGGTTCGACATGATGGAACAGCGCCTCAGCGTGGCGCCGTGGCCGAGCGCGCCGAACGCCAACAACGACGTGCTGCAGCGCGGCGCGGCGGCGCTGGGCATCCCGACCGGCGCGATCCGGCGCAACGTCAAGGGCTGCTGGAACCTCGGCTACTGCGGCATGGGCTGCCCGACCAACGCCAAGCAGTCGATGCTGGTGACGACGATCCCGTCGGCGCTCGATCACAAGGCCACGCTGGTGACCCGCGCGCGCGCCGACAAGCTGGTGTTCCGGGGCGACGCGGTCGACCATCTGCTGTGCAGCGCGCTCGAGGCCGACGGCCTGGCGCCGAACGGACGCACCCTGACCTTGCGCGCCAAGCACTTCGTGGTGGCCGGCGGCGCCATCAATTCGCCGGCGCTGCTGCTGCGCTCGAACGCGCCCAATCCGCATGGCCTGCTCGGCACGCGCACCTTCCTGCATCCGACGGTAGTGTCGGGCGCCGTGTTCGAGCAGCGCATCGACGGCTACGCCGGCGCGCCGCAAACGATTTACTCCGACCACTTCCTCGGCACCGCGCCGATCAACGGCCCGATCGGCTACAAGCTCGAGGCGCCGCCGCTGCACCCGCTGCTGCTGGCGACCACCTTGGCCGGTTTCGGCGAGGCGCACTTGCAGATGATGCAGCAGTTCCCCCATGTGCACGCGATGCTGGCGCTGCTGCGCGACGGCTTTCACGCCGATGCGCCGGGCGGCAGCGTGGCGCTGCAGGGCAACGGCGCGCCGGTGCTCGATTACCCGATCAGCCCCTTCATGTGGGACGGCGTGCGGCGCGCGCTGCTGTCGATGGCCGAAATCCAGTTCGCCGCCGGCGCCACATCGGTGCAGCCGATGCACGAACAGGCCGGCCGCTACACCAGCTGGGCCGCCGCGAAGGCCGGCATCGCCGCGCTGCCGTACAAGATCCTGGTCACCCGCGTGGTGTCGGCCCACGTGATGGGCGGCTGCGCCATGTCGGCCGACCAGCGGCTTGGCGTGGTCGGCCCGGACGGCCGCTATCACGGCGTGCGCAACCTGTCGGTGCATGACGGCTCGCTGTTTCCGACCTCGATCGGGGCCAATCCGCAGCTGTCGATCTACGCCATCACGGCGCGCCTGGCCAGCACCCTGGCGCAGACGCTGACGGGCCGGCCGGCGCCGCGGCCAATCGCCTAAGAGGCTGAGAGTCTTCCGATCATGCCCGCTCATCACACCAGAATGCGCCCGCTCGTCGTTGCAAATGCTCG
>JARXKM010000377.1 GCA_030272785.1 Pseudomonadota bacterium | reverse complement strand
TGCGCCAGGCTGGTCGCGCCGATGATGGTCGAGGCGACGAACCAGCGCGAATAGCACCACGCCAGCGCCATCTGCGCCGGCGTCATGCCGTTCGCGCGCGCCAGCGCCGCATACTCCTGCACCGCCGCCAGCACGCCAGGGCGCAGATAGCGCGGACTCCAGGTGGGCGGAAAAATCGTCAGCCGCCCGCTGGCCGCCGGATTGTCGAGATACTTGCCGCTCAACTGGCCGAATGCCAGCGGACTGTAGGCCAGCAGGCCGACGTTCTCGCGAAAGCAGGTCTCGTCGAGCAGGCTGGTTTCGAAGCCGCGCGCGGTCAGGTTGTACAGGTTCTGGATCGTCGCGATGCGCGGCAGGCCTTTCAATTCGGCCTGCTTGATAAATTCGCTCACGCCCCACGAACTCTCGTTGGACACGCCGATGTGGCCGATCTTGCCGGCGTCGACCAGCTGGCCCAGCGCCGCCAGCGTCTCTTCGATGGCCACGCAGCCGCGCTCCTTGTCCGGCTCGAACGCGTTGGCGCCGAAGATCGGCAGGTTGCGGCTCGGCCAGTGCAGCTGGTACAGGTCGATATGGTCGGTCTGCAGGCGCCGCAAGCTGGTCTCCACCGCCGCGCGGATATTTGCCGCGTCGAGGTTGTTGGCGCCGCCGCGCACCCAATGCAGCGCCGGATTCGGTCCGGCCACCTTGGTCGCCAGCACCACCTGTCCACGCTTGCCGCTTTGCTTTAGCCACTCGCCGATGAAGCGCTCGGCCGCGCCCTGCGTCTGGGCGCGCGGCATCACCGGATACATCTCGGCCGTGTCGATGAAATTGATGCCGCGCTCGAACGCATAGTCGAGCTGGCTGTGGGCATCCGCTTCGTTGTTTTGTTCGCCGAACGTCATCGTGCCGAGGGCGACTTTCGACACGCGCAGGGGGCTCGTGCCGAGCAGGGTGGTGTGCATGAAGGTTCCTTATTGTTTGATCGCGCGCGCGCAGTCGCGCACCAACGCGGGACCGGCGTAAATCAGGCCGCTGTAGAGCTGCACCAGCGCCGCGCCGGCGTCCATCTTCGCCTTCGCGTCGGCGCCGCACATGATGCCGCCGACGCCGATGATCGGCAGCTCGTCGCCCAGTTCGAAGCGCAGCGCGCGGATCACGATGTTCGACAGTTCGAACACCGGCGCGCCCGACAGGCCGCCCGCTTCCTCGCCATGCGCCATGCCGGCGACGGCGCTGCGCGCCAGCGTGGTGTTGGTGGCGATGACGCCGTCGATCCGGTGGCGCAGCAGCGCGCCGGCGATGTTCTTGACTTGCTCGCTGTCGATGTCGGGCGCGATCTTCAGGGTGATCGGCACGTAGCGCTTGTGCTGCTCGGCCAGGCGCGCCTGCGCCGCTTTCAGCTGCGCCAGCAGCGCGTCGAGCTCCGAGGCGCCCTGCAGCTGGCGCAGGTTCTTGGTATTCGGCGAGGAGATGTTGACCGTCACGTAGCTCGCGTACGGATAGACCTTTTCCAGGCAGTGCAGGTAATCGTCGGCGGCGCGCTCGATCGGCGTGTCGGCGTTCTTGCCGATATTCAGGCCCAGCACGCCTTCCTTGTTCTGGTAGAACCGCGACGCCTGCACGTTGGCGACGAAGGCGTCGACGCCGCCGTTGTTGAAGCCCATGCGGTTGATGATGGCCTTCGCCTGCGGCAGGCGGAACATGCGCGGCTTCGGATTGCCGGCCTGCGCGCGCGGCGTCACGGTGCCCACTTCGATCGAGCCGAAGCCGAGCGCGGCGAGGCCGTCGATGTAGGCGCCGTCCTTGTCCAGCCCCGCGGCCAGGCCGACCGGGTTGGGAAAGCGGATCCCCATCACGCTGCGCGGATCGGGCGCCGGCTTGGCCAGCGCGCGCGTGAGGCCGAGCGCGGCGGCGCGGCGCAGCGCCGGCAAGGTCAGGTTGTGGGCCGTTTCCGGCTCGAGCGCGAACAGCAGGGGGCGGGTCAGGGCGTACAGCAGTTTTTCGGACATGGAGGCAGGCGGTTGTGCGGACCGCCCATTTTACCTACTTGTCGAGCAGGCCCCAAGTGCCATTGATGCGCGCCTCGAGCGGACGGAAGTTGGTCTTGTAGGCCATCTTGGGACTTTGTTCGATCCAGTAACCGAGATACACGTACGGCAGCGCCAGTTCGTCGGCCTGGGCGATCTGCCACAGCACGTTGTAGGTGCCGAACGAGGCGCCGCGCACGTCCGGGTCGAAGAAGGTGTACACCGACGACAGGCCGTCCGAGAGCACGTCGATGATCGACACCATGCGCAAGGTGCCGTCCGGCTCGCGGAACTCGACCAGGCGCGTGTTGACGCGGCTTTGCAGCAGGAACTGGGCGTACTGGTCGCGGCTGTCCTGGTCCATGCCGCCGCCGACGTGGCGGGTGCTCTGGTAGCGCAGGTAGAGCGCGTAATGCTCGTCCGAGAAGCCGAGGTGGGCGACGATGGCGGCCAGGCCGGCGTGGCGGATGGCGGCGCGCCGCTGGCCGCGGCTCGGCTTGAACTCGGCGGTGCGCACGCGCACCGGTATGCACGCCTGGCAACCGTCGCAGTAGGGCCGGTAGGTGAAGATGCCGCTGCGCCGGAAGCCGCTCTTGACCAGCTCGGAATAGACGTCGGCGTTGATCAGGTGCGACGGCGTGGCCACCTGCGAGCGGGCCTGGCGCGCGTCGAGATAGCTGCACGGGTACGGCGCGGTGGTGTAGAACTGCAGCGTGGAGAAGGGCAGATCGTTCAGGTGCGTCATGCGGATGCTCCCGAGGTGACGTGGTTGCGACGATTCGGACGGGTTAAGCATATTCTATCGAAAGATCGGCCGGCTCGCCGCGCTAAGTGACGGCGAGTGACGGCGGCCGGCGCGGCCACGGCGTCACAGCGGCGCCACCGGCTGCCATTGCGCGATGGCGGGCGCGCGGATGGCGCCGCGCACGTGCTCGAGGAAGGCGGCGCGGGCGATCGGCGCCGCGCCCAGCGAGGCCAGGTGGCCGGTTTCCTGCTGGCAGTCGATCATCGTCACGCCATGGCCGCGCAGGAACGCCACCAGGTAGGCCAGCGCGATCTTCGAGCCGTCGGGCACGCGTGCGAACATCGATTCGCCGTAGAACATGCGGCCGATGCTGACACCGTAGGCCCCGCCGACGAGCTCGCCGTCGAGCCACAGTTCGGCCGAATGGGCATGGCCGAGCGCATGCAGGCCGCTGTAGCCGTCGATGATGTCCTGCGAAATCCAGGTGCCGGGGCCGTCCCGGCGCGGTGCCGCGCAGGCTTGCATCACGGCCTGGAAGGCGCTGTCGAAGCGCACCTGCCAGCGCCCCCCTTCATGCATGCTGCGCTCGACCCGCCGCAAGGTCTTGCGCAGGCTGTCGCTGATCTTGAACGCGTCGGTCATCAGCACCATGCGCGGGTCGGTACTCCACCACAAGATGGGCTGGCCTTCGGAATACCACGGAAAGATGCCGTGCTGATAGGCCAGCAGCAGGCGCTGCGGCGACAGGTCCGCGCCGGCCGCCAGCAGCCCTGGCGCATCGATCGTCAGCGCCTCGGACACGTCGGGAAACGGCGTGGTCGTGTCGAGCCAGGGAATCATGGGTCAGTCGGCGTCGCCGGCGGTGCGCATCGGGCGCGTGATGTCGAGGCTATGGAATCCGTAGCCGCCGCCCTCACGCATTTTGACGCGATCGGCAAAGAACAGTTCCAAGGTGGTGCGGATGGTGGGGAAGGCCAGCTCGCGCCAAGGAATCTCGTGCTCGGCAAACAGCTGCACGTCGAGGCTTTCGATGCCGGCCGCGAAGTCGAGGTCGCGCAGGCGCGCCAGGTAGAACAGGTGCACCTGGTGGACGTGGGCGACGTTGAGCAGGGTGTAGAGCGGGCCCAGTTCGATGTTGGCGCCGGCCTCTTCCTCGGTCTCGCGGATGGCCGCCTCGCCAGTCGTCTCGTTGTTCTCCATGAAGCCGGCCGGCAAGGTCCAGTAGCCGTAGCGCGGCTCGATCGCCCGCTTGCACAGCAGCACCTTGAGCTCGCCGTCGCTCTCCCACACGGGCAGCGAGCCGACCACCAGTTTCGGATTCTGGTAGTGGATGGTCGCGCATTGCGCGCACACGTAACGGGGGCGGTTGTCGCCTTCGGGTATTGCCAGTGCCACGGGATGGGCGCACTCGGAACAGAATTTCATGGGTAGCCGCAAGAATAGTATAACGCTCACTTTACACCGATTGGCGTACCCGCGCCGCAACCGGGCGATGGTGAAAGTGAGGGATTGCCGGATTTTGCTTGCTGCTATCGCACATCGGCTATGGATTAGTATTGCCTAAAGCGCGGAAGGGCCGTATAATCACTGCATACAGACGCGGGGTGGAGCAGTCTGGCAGCTCGTCGGGCTCATAACCCGAAGGTCACAGGTT
>JARXKM010000376.1 GCA_030272785.1 Pseudomonadota bacterium | reverse complement strand
CTGCAGACCTACTTCACCGCCGGCGTCAAGGAAGTGCGCGCCTGGACGATCCACGTCGGCGACACCGCGCCGCAGGCGGCCGGCGTGATCCACACCGACTTCGAACGCGGCTTCATCCGCGCCCAGACCATCGCCTACGACGACTTCATCGCCTTCAAGGGCGAGGCCGGCGCCAAGGAAGCGGGCAAGATGCGCGCCGAGGGCAAGGAATACGTCGTCAAGGATGGCGACGTGCTCAACTTCCTGTTCAACGTGTAAGCACGAACCGCAAGGCTCGATCGGCCCGCCGCGCGCGGGCTTTTTTACGCCTGTTTGCAAGGGCAAGGATTGCTGCGATACTGGCGGCCCGATCACGCACAAATCACGCCATGCCGACCTTCAAACCTGTTCTGCTCGCCTTCTCCCTGTCCCTGCTCATGACGGGCGCCGCCCAGGCGAGCGAGAACCTCAACTGCGACAACTGCAAGGAATGGAATCGGCCGGTCAAGCCGTTCAACGTGTACGGCAACACCTGGTATGTTGGCGTGCATGGCCTGTCGTCGGTGCTGATCACCAGCCCGCGCGGGCATATCCTGGTCGATGGCGCGCTGCCGCAGTCGGCCGCGCTGATCGAGGCGAACATCCGCGCGCTTGGCTTTCGCGTCGAGGATGTGAAGCTGATCGTCAACTCGCACGCGCACTGGGACCATGCCGGCGGCATCGCGGCGCTGCAGCGTGCCAGCGGCGCGGTGGTCGCCGCCAGCGCCTCCGGTGCGCTGGCGCTGCGCAGCGGCACCCACGTCGCCGACGATCCACAATATTATGGCGACGCGGCGGTGCATGTGCCGAAGGTCGCCAAGGTGCGGGTGGTGCGCGACGGCGAGACCGTGCGCATCGGGCCGCTCGCCATCACCGCGCACATGACGCCGGGGCACACGCCGGGCAGCACCAGCTGGTCGTGGCGTTCGTGCGAACAGCAGCGCTGCATGAACGTGGTGTACGCGGACAGCCTCAACCCGATCTCGCGCGACGGCTTCAATTTCACTGGCAAGGGCGGCACGCCGGATATCTCGGCGTCGTTCGCCGCCAGCATCGCCAGGCTGGCGGCGCTGCAGTGCGACATCCTGCTGAGCGCACATCCGGGCTTCGCCGACACCTTCGACAAGGCCGCCGCCCGCACGCCCGAACGCAATCCGTTTGTCGACGCCGATGGCTGCCGCGCCTATGCCGCCAGCGCCGCCAAGCTGCTCGACGCGCGTCTGGCGCGCGAGCGCAGCGCGCAGTGACAGCGGGATTAGGCCGTCGCCGAGCGGCCGGTCGCGCATGGCGCCGATCCGCCGGACGCCGGACGCCGGACGCCGCGCGCCGCTGACGCCATCGCCTGGCGCCGCTGTATCAATCGTGTGCGGCCCGCAGAGGGGCTGTCGACAAACCTTACACCGCCCCCCGGCGGGCGCCTGGCGCCGCGCATAGGTGATTGATTTTGCACACGATTGCAATTTTGGCACATTTTTTGCTTATCGATAGGGTTCACCACCCACCCCAGGATGTCACCGATGAAACTGACCGTCGCCGCGGCGCTGCTCGCACTTATATCGCACGCTGCTTGCGCCGGCACCATCACCAATGGCGACTTTGCCAGCAACGACGTCAGCGGCTGGACCACGACCGCGGCGACCACCGCGGCCCATCCGGCGTCGATGGTGGTGGTGAGTAACCACGGCGTGCTGTTGTCGGCCGGACTCGGCAATAGTGTCTACACGACCCTGTCGCAACTATTGCACCTGGACGCGGGCGACGTGCTGAGCGGCACCGCGCAATTTTTTGCGAATGACTTTGCGCCGTATAACGACGCCGCCTTTGTCGCCATCAACGGCCTGAACCTGTTTGCCGCGGACGTCTCATCGAGTAGCGCCCCGGGCCCAGGCACGCCGAGCATTTTCAGCTTTCTGGCGCTGACGAGCGGTGACTACCTGCTCAGCGCAGGCGTGGCCAACATCGGCGACAACCTGAACGACAGCGCGTTGCGCGTGAGCGGTTTCCAGGTCAATGCCGGCGCATCGGTGCCGCTCCCGGCGACGCCCGCCTTGCTCGGCTTGGGGCTGGCGGCGTTGGCCGCTGCGCGGCGCCGCCGGGCGCGCAGCGAGCAGGCGTAGATGCCCGCGCCAGCCGGTTCTGCCATACTGTCAGGCCGCTGATACCGATGGCCGAACCGATGGCGAAATTGTCCCAACTGATCCTGTACCCTGTCAAATCGTGCGCCGGCCTGTCGGTGCCGGCCGCGACAGTCACGCGCGCCGGGCTGGCGCTTGACAACGTGCGCGACCGTGAATGGATGGTGGTCGGCGACGACGACCAGTTCCTCACGCAGCGCGAGCATCCGCGCATGGCGCTGATCGCGCCGCAGCTGCACGCCGACACGCTGGTGCTGCACGCGCCCGGCGCCGCGCCGCTGGCGCTGGCGCTGGCCCATCCGCCCGCGGCGCTGGTGCGCACCCGTGCGGTCGGCCTGTGGGACGACCGTGTGCTGGCCGACGACTGCGGCGACGGCGCCGCCGCCTGGTTCTCGGCCGTGCTCGGCGTGCGCTGCCGGCTGGTGCGCTTCGGCGCGGCGGCGGCGCGCCAGACCAGCGGCACCTGGACCGGCGGCGTGCCGGCGCCGACCTTGTTCGCCGACGGCTATCCGCTGCTGCTGATCGGCGCCGCCTCGCTCGAGGACCTGAACGACAAGCTGCGCGCCTGCGGCCGGCCGGCGCTGCCGATGGACCGATTCCGGCCCAACCTGGTGATCGACGGCCTCGATGCGTTCGAGGAAGACTACCTCGACACGGTGCGCTGCGGCGCGGCGCTGCTGAAACCGGTCAAGCCATGCCCGCGCTGCCCGATCCCGTCGATCGACCAGGCCACCGGCGTGGCCGGCGCCGATCCGCTCGACATCCTGCGGGGGTACCGGCGCAAGGCGCAACTGGACGATGCCGTCTGTTTCGGCATGAACTGCATCGTCGTCACCGGCGCCGGCGAGCGCCTGGTGGTCGGCCAGCAGGTCGAGGCGACGCTGGCATTCTGAGGCGCGGCCCGCGGGCGGCGCGGTTTTTTTATTTGACATGGGTGAAAGATCGCGTAAGGTGGCGATAATTGCGCGGAAAACCGCGCACACCGATGGAGTCAGAAACGTTATGTCAGAGCAAGGCGCCTCGCCGCGCGAGCTGGAAGCCGAAAACGAGTCACTGCGCGCGCGCATGGCGTATTTGCTCGAGCAGGCCGAGCGCAATCACGACATCATGTGCCGGCACCAGGCGTTCGACCTCGAGATCGTCGGCGCCGGCACCTTTCCCGACCTGATCGGCACCATCTTCCGCAGCCTGCCGGCGATCTGCGACCTCGACATCGTCACCTTGTGCCTGGTCGATCCGGACGCCGACATCCACACCGTGATGGTCAAGCTGGGCGTCGCCTTCGCCGCGTTTCCGCAGCTGGTGTTTGTCGACAGCGACAGCGCGCTCGGCTTCGTGCCTTCGCGCAGCGCGCACCTGACGGCGCCGTCGCGCCCGCTGCTGGGGCCGTACGTGCCAAGCCTGCACCAGGCGATGTTCCCGCAGCCGCCGGCCGGGCTGCAAAGCATCGCGCTGGTGCCGCTGCTGCGCAACAAGCGCATCATTGGCAGTCTCAATCTGGGCAGCGTCGATCCGGGCAGGTTCACGCCGGCGCTCGGCACCGACTTCATCGAGCACATGGCCTCGATCATCGCGATCTGCCTGGAAAACGTCATCAGCAATGAGATGCTCAAGTACATCGGCCTGACCGATGCGCTCACCGGCGTCTACAACCGGCGCTACATCGACCGGCGGCTGCTCGAAGAGATCGGCCGCGCGCGGCGCCAGGCGTACCGGATTTCCTGCCTGTACATCGACATCGACCATTTCAAGTCGGTCAACGACAGCGTCGGGCACCAGGGCGGCGACGAAGTGCTGCGCGAAGTGGCGGGTCGCATCAAGGCCGAGTTGCGCCTGTCGGACGCGCTGGGGCGGTTCGGCGGCGAAGAGTTCGTGGTCCTGCTCATCGATGCCGACCTCGAGAGCGCGACGATGGTGGCGCAGCGGATTCGCTCGAGCATCGCCGATGCGCCGTTCGCGCTGTCGACTGGCGAAACGCTGCCAATTTCGGTATCGATCGGCGTGGCCACGCTGGACGACTTCGAGCGCGACCATGCAATCGAAGGCGTGGCGCAGCAGCTCGTCGCGCACGCCGACACGGCGCTGTACCAAGCCAAGGAAAGCGGGCGCAACCGCGTGGTCCGGTTCGACGAATAGTGCCGGCTGCACCGCCCGCACGCGAACAACCCTGAAAATTCTGGGGTCAGGTCTGACATTCGGACAAAATGATGGGGTCAGGTCTGACAATCGGACATTTTGCTGGGGTCAGGTCTGACAATCGGAC
>JARXKM010000375.1 GCA_030272785.1 Pseudomonadota bacterium | reverse complement strand
ACCTTGCTGTACGGCTGCGCGCGCTTCTTCACCGAATACTTCCGCGTGCCGGACTGGCAGGTGACGCTGGCCGGCCTGCCGGTCACCTCCGGCCAGATGCTGTCGCTGCCGATGATCGTCGGCGCCATCGCCATGCTGGCGTGGGCCTACTCGCGCCCGGCCAAGGCGCCGCTACGGGCCTAGCCGCGCCAGCGCCACGCCCTTCCACAGCATGTACAGCGCCAGCGCGTAGAGAATCAACGCGAACACCCGGCGCAGCCGCTGCACCGGCCAGCGGTGCGCGGTGCGCGCGCCGAGCGGTGCCATGATCACGCTGGCCGAGGCGATCACCGCCAGCGCCGGCAGGTAGATGAAGCCGAGCGAATGGGCCGGCAGCGCCGCCTCGCCCCAGCCGAAATATATGTTCGACAAGGTGCCGGCCAGCGCGATCGGAAAGCCGAGCGCGGCGCTGGTGGCGACCGCGCTGTGGATGCGCACGTTGCACCAGCTCATGAACGGGATCGACACGAAACCGCCGCCGGCGCCCACCAGCCCGGCCAGCACGCCGACCACGCCGCCGGCGGCGAACATGCCGCCCTTGCCGGGCAGGCCGCGGCGACCGGCCGGCTTGGTGTCGACCAGCATCTGGGTGGCGGCGACGGCGACGAACAGGCCGAAAAACAGCGCCAGCACCGTGCTGTTCATCTGCTTGCCGATCCACGGCCCGAGCCACGAGCCGGCCAGGATGCCGGGCGTGAGCAGGCCCACGATGTCCCACCGTACCGCCCCTTGCAGATGGTGCGCGCGCACCGACGATATCGAGGTAAACAGGATCGTCGCCAGGCAGGTGGCGATCGCCATGTGCACCACCAGCTGGGGCGGAAATTGCAGCGCGGCGAAGATCATCGTCATGAACGGCACCAGGATCATGCCGCCCCCAATGCCCAGCAGGCCGGCCGCGAAGCCGCCGAAGATGCCCATCGCGCACAGTGCCAGCACCAGGGTCCAGGTCATCGCATCGTCTTTCCAGGGAGGACGGGCATCGCCCGGGTGCCGGCATTTTACCGTGCAACGCGGGGTTCGGCCCGCCGCCGGGGCGTTTCGGGGCGCTTCCGGGCGTCGATGCGTGCTGCGCGCCGCCGCTAGCTCGGCGGCGGCGGCGGCGGCGGCGGCGGCGACGTTGCCGGATACGGATAATAGCTGGGGATGACGTTGGATTGACGAGCAGTTTGACAAACAGGGCTTCCTGCCGAGCAGTCCATTCCTCGCGGCGCTGGTGTATATCCGCGAACGCCGCATCGGGCTGTCCGTCTACCTCGACGATCCGGACGTGTCGATCGACACCAACCATCTGGAACGCGCCCTGCGGGTCATTCCGATGGGCAAAAAGAATTGGTTGTTCAGCTGGACGGAACTGGGCGCAAAGCATATCGGTATCGTGCAAAGCCTGCTGGCCACTTGCCGGCTGCATGACATCAACCCGTACGACTATTTCGTCGATGTCCTGCAGCGCGTCGGTCAGCACCCGGCGTCGCTGGTGCATCGGCTCACGCCGTGCATCTGGAAGCAGATGTTTGCCGCCAACCCTTTGCGGTCCGATTTGCATGACCTTGGTGGACGGCGTACGGACGCCGGCTGATGACCGCTTACAGCCGGCGGGCCTTCAGCCCCTCACCTCGCTTGTGCGATGGTTGCCGTCGTCCGCGCCGTGCGCGAACGCCAGCGCTTGGGGACGGCAGCGCCGGGCCGCAGGCTGCGCCCCCCAAGAGTGGCTGGCTGAACCGGAGTTGTGCTAATCTGGCCCCATGAATCACACCTTCACCCGCTGGACGCTGGCGTTGATCCTGGGCGCGGCGTTGCTGGCGACGGCGCCGGCCAGGGCCGCCGCGCAGCAGTTCGTACTGGCCGGCACGGACGACACCAAACAATCGTTCTACGGCGCCTGGCTGACGTTGATCTACGACGAGGCGTTCCGCCGTCTCGGCTACGATTTCGTGTTCCAGGGCTTTCCCGCCAAGCGCGCCGCCGCGATGGCCGAGAGCGGCCAAATCGATGGCGAGATCCAGCGCGTGGCCGACTACGGCCAGCACCATCCGAACCTGGTGCGGGTCGAGGAATCGCATTTTTCGATGCGCTACGCGGCCTACGCCGCGCGCCCGATGGCGCCGCTGGCGGGCTGGCGCAGCTTGGCCGGCAGCACCTACCGGGTCGAATACCGCAGCGGGGTGACCTTGTGCGAACGGGCGCTGACCGGCCTGGTCGCGCCGGTGCGCCTGTCGTCGGTGCCGAGCGTGCCGGTGGGGCTGCGCAAACTGCAGCGCGGGCGCACTGACCTGTTCATCGACGCCGACCGCATCGTCGAGAGTTATCTGGCGAAGGACGAGTTCAGGGATGCCGGCCTGGTCAAGGTGGGCATGATGGAGGAGGTCGCGTTTTACGCTTTCCTGCACAAGCGCCACGCGCTGCTGGCGCCGGCGCTGGCGCGGGTGCTGCGCGACATGAAGGGGGAGGGCTTGATCGAGCGCTTCCGGCTGCAGGCAGACAGCAAGGCGAACTAGCCGCAGTCGCGGCGTGCAGGGCGTGCGCGCACCACAGCGGTGGCAATGATGGCGTAAAAGTAAGCCATGCAGCGGATAGTGGGCAAATGGCCGCAATTGATGAATGATGAAATGCTGACCTCGACGCACGCACGCAGGACAAAGACGCAGCCTGTCATGCATCAGGGGGCGCAGGCTGTTCAGGTCGCCATCGAGAAAGGCGTCTTGGATCTGACGAGCCGAAAAACCCAATGTCCTGCCCAGCACTTGCGCGACCCGTGGCACGTGATCGGGCAATAGGAGAGATGGATTGCTTGCCGAAATGCCCAGCAATGCCGCAACTTCGGAGGCCGACAAGGCGTTTGCAGCGGCGAGCTTGGCCGCCCACCTATAAGTATCAGCGTAGGCCGCGCGCGCGTCGTGGCCTTGAGGTGGATCAATGTGGTGGGGGTGGTTTCAGGCAGGCTGGCGCAGCCGTTTGACGATCGTTCGCCATTGCGCGGCCGTGATCGGCGAGATCGACAGGCGGCTGCCTTTTTGCAGCAAGACCATGTCTTCCAGTGCCGGCATCGTGCGCATCTCTGCCAAGGGCAGATAGCTGCCGCGTTCGAGCGCGTGCACGTCGACCGCGACCCAGCGCGGCGCCGCCGGCGTCGATTTCGGATCGAAGTATTTGCCGCCCTGTTCGAATTGCGCGGCGTCCGGATAGGCGCTGCTTGCCACTTCGGCGATGCCGGCGACACCCGGCTCGGCGCAACTGGAGTGATAAAACAGCACGCCGTCGCCGGGCGCCATCTGGTCGCGCATGAAATTGCGCGCCTGGTAGTTGCGCACGCCGAACCAGGCCACGGTCTGGCCCGGCGCCGCCAGCACGTCGTCGAAACTGATCTCGTCGGGTTCGGACTTCATTAACCAATACGCCATGCGCAGCTTCCGTCGGATTAGCCGCGCAGGAAAACGCCGGCAAAAAAAAACGGCAACGCATCGATTGCGAAAACCGTTTTTTGCTTATTTTCGTACGCGCTGGCGTATGAAAAAAAATAAAAGCCCCGCCTGTGCCGTTTTTGCCGGCATCCCGAACCAAACGGTTCAAGGTGGTCACAGTTAGTTCAATTTCGGGTTCGTCGGACTAGCGACGCTCACTCCCATCGAACAAAATTCCGCAACCGGTGCACATAAATGGTTCAAGGAATATATGGCAATCGCGAACACCGCAGGGTGCAACGAAGTTTACTCCGATGCCCTCACAAGTCAAACGAATTTGGCCGCTCAGAACAGATTTTCTTGCGGTGTGAGCGCGCTGTCCAACACCGTGTGCATCGCCTCGATTTTCTGCTTGACTTCCAAAATCGACAGGTCCGACAGCGGTCCCTGCGGCGCTTTGACGGACAGGAATTCGGCCGCCACGCTGAGCGCGGCCATCACCGCGATGCGGTCGGTGCCGCGCACTTTGCCGGCGTCGCGCAGCGCGCACATCTTGGCGTCGAGGTAAGCGACCGCTTCCTTCAGGGTGCGCTGCTCGCCTTCCTTGCAGGCCAGGCGGTAGGGATTGCCCATGATGCTGACATCGAGATGAATCATGAACGGGCCTCATCGTCGATGGTGGTGGCGGTGGTGGTGGTGACAACATCGGCGGCGGCGGGCGGCAACTGCTCGAGCAGCGCGGCGACGCGGCGCTGGGCTTCGGCCAGCAATCCCTTGTAGGCGCTGTTCTCGGTGCTCAGGATGGCGCTGGCCTGGCGCAGGGCGGCGTTTTCGCGGCGCAAGGACGCGGTCAACTCGGCGAGCCGGTCGATTTTGTCGGATAGGTCTTGGAATTCGGAAATCATCCGTTACTATAAAACCCCGGACGAATTTCCGTCAACAGATTCAGTACGTTAGCGCCGACTATTCATGGATTTTATTGCTTTGCGGCTCTAAGTG
>JARXKM010000374.1 GCA_030272785.1 Pseudomonadota bacterium | reverse complement strand
CCGGGGTCAGCTTCGCCATCTCGTTCGCCGGCGTGCAGGCGCGCCCGATCGCCGAACACGCCGTCGTCCTCGACGTCACGGTCGCGCCGGCCCCTGCACCTTAGCCGAGTCGCCCGGCCGGGAAGGCCGGCGGCGCCGCCAGCATCGCGCGCCAGCGGTACCACGTGAACAGCCCCGCAGTGACCACGCTCGCCGTTGCCGCCGCACTCCATTGCGCCACGCTGCCGTCGCCGCCGACCGCCGTCACCGCCGCCGCCAGGATCGCGCCTGACAGGAACACGTGCAGCAGTTGGGCGTGCGGTGCGAAATCGCGGCGATGGGCGTAGTCGGCCAGCGGCACCCCCGCCATCACCAACGCGAACGTGCAGGCCGCAGCGGCGCGCGCCAGCTCCCCCGCGTTGGCGCCGAGGATCCACAGCGCCGCCAGCGCCAATGCCGAGCAGATGCTCCACATCGCCGCGTAGCGCAGCAGAAAATAGCGCGCCAGCACCCGGTTGAAGCTGGCCGACGGCGGGGCCGACGGCGCCAGCCGGACCAGCGCCTGCTCGCCGGCGCGGTTGGCAAAGCCGCGCGCCACGCTGGCCGTGAGCAGCTCGAGCAGCATCAGCACGACCACCAGCACGCCGCAGCGGGTGACGAACAACTGCGCGTGCGCATCGCCGCCGCCACGCAGCGCAATCCAGCTGCGCATCGCCACGCACACGGCGACCAGCAGCGCCAGCACCAGGCGCTCGCCGCCGAACGCTTGCGGGCCGAGTACCTGGGAGAACAGCGGCCGGCCGTGCGCCTGGTCGCCGCTGATCGCCTGGAACACGCGCTTCAGTCGCGCAATCGGCGTCGGGATGTCCTGCTGGTCGACGATGGCGGCGGCCATCGGCAAGCGCCGCGGGCCGCCGAACGTGCGGCGCAACGCGATGCGGCCGTCGAGCAGCACCAACAGCACGCCGAGCACCACCGCGCCATCGCTCTTGAGAAACGTCTCGTACCAGTAGGCGACCTGCGGCCCCGCATGCCAGAGCAGCCAGTTGGCCGCCACCAGCGCAACGATGCGCCAGATATTGAAGGTGGCCGACACCTCCATCAGCGCCAGGCCGGTGAACACCGCCACCTGGCCCGGATAGCCGGTCGGCACGCCGACCGACAGCGTCATCGCGATGGTGATGACCGCCCACACCGCGATGAGCACGCGCCGGGCGCGCGCACGCATGTCGGGCGCCAGGTGCATCGCGATCGGATTGCACTGCACCACGATGCTGCTGAAGCACACCACCCACCACGTCAGCGCCAGCATGCCAAGCGGGACGCCGACGCCGAGCGCCAGCGCCAGGTCGGCCTTGACGCCGGCTGTCGACGCCCAGTAGCAGCCGCCGAACGCCAGCGCGATCAGTATCCAGCTGAGCCACAAGGTGCCCTCGGCGCGGCGCTGGTTCACCGCGTGCATCAGGATGGCCCGGCAGGCCGTCCACTCGCGCCGCGCGCTCATGCCGTCACCTCGACGAACAGGTCTTCGAGCGTGAGCGCGTCGATGCGCATTGCCGGCTCGCGGCTGGCCAGCGCCAGCAGGTCGGCGCCGACCGCGCGCGTGACGACCTGCGTGATGCCGGCCGCGTCGCGCGAGCGGCGCAGCTCGCCGGCGACCACCAGCTCGTCGAGCAGCGCGGCGGGGCCGCTGATGCGGCGCGCGTTGTCGAGCAAGTCGTCCAGCTGTCCCTGCAAAGCGATCCGGCCGTCGCGCAGGAAAGCGACATCGACGGCGACGCGTTCCAGGTCGCTCAGGATGTGTGTCGAAAACACCACCGTGGTGTCGCGTTCGAGCACGCCGTCGATCAGCTCGCGCAGGAAATCGCGCCGACCGACCGGGTCGAGCGCCGCCACCGGCTCGTCGAGGATCAGCAGCTGCGGCGCGTGCGCCAGCGCGCGGATGATCGCCAGGCGCTGCTGCTCGCCGCCCGACAACTGACTGATCGGCCGGGCGCACATCGCCGCGTCGAAGCCCCAGCGCGCCAGCAGCGCGTCGACCTTGGCGTCGTCCCAGCGCGGGTACAGCGCCTTGAAGTACGCGAGCATCTGGCGCGGCGTCATCCATGCGAACAGGTCCGGCGACTGCGGCACGTAGGCGATCATCGCGCGCGTGGCGGCCGACAGGTCGTCGACCTGTTCGCCATACAGCGTGACGTGGCCGCCTTGCAGGCCGCGCAGGCCGAGCATGCATTCGAGCAGTGTCGACTTGCCGGCGCCGTTGCGACCGAGCAGGCCGACCACCTGGCCGGGGAACACCTGCCAGTCGAGTTGGCGCAGTACCGGCTTGCCGGCGAATGCTTTCGAGATCGACGATACCTGGATGACCGGTTCGCTCATGTTGGCTCCTTCATGTTGGTGAACCGGATCAGCGATTGCGCCCGGCCGGGAAGGCCGGCGGCGCCGCGACCATCGCGCGCCAGCGCCAGCAGACGAACAACGCGGCCAGCAGCACGCCGGCGATCGCCAGCGCGGCCCAGGACTGCCCGCCGAACTTGCCGCGCACGGCGACCACCGCCACCACCAGCGCGGCGGCCGCGCACAACCAATAGAGCAGCGTGGCGATGAAATGCGGCGCCTTGCTGCGCGCATAGTCGCGCAGCGGCAGGCCGGCCAGCGCGAGCGACAAGGTGCACGCCGCCAGCGCGCGCAAGGCTTCGCCGGCGCTGGCGCCCAGCACCAGCAAGCAGGCGATCGCCACCGCGGTGCAGCCGATCCACATCAGGGCGAAATTGGCCAGCAGGTAGCGCGCCAGCACCCGGTTCAGCGCGCCGGCCGGCGGCGTCGCCGGCGCCAGGCGCACCAGGGTCTGCTCGCTGCGGTGCTGGAGCATGCACGTGGCTGCCGACTGCACCATCAGCGCCTGCAGGATCAGCACGCCGACCAGCGCCAGGCTGCGCGTCATCAGCAGGCGGTCGTGCGCCGCGCCGATGTCCTGCAGCGCCACCACGGCGCGGATCGCCACGCAGCCGAGCGCCGGCACCGCCAGCAGCGCGGGCGCGCCGGCGAAGACAGGGGCGCCCAGCACCTTGGTGAAGGCGGGCTGGCGGCGCACCAGGTCGCGCGGCCGGGTCTTGAGCAGTCGCGCCAGCCTGGTCGACCAGGGTGCGGCGGCCGGCTTCGATACCTTCCACGGCCGCGCGCCGTCGGCGGTGCCGAACATGCGGTGCAGCGCGGCGCGGCCATCCAACACCACCAGCAGAGCGCCGATCGCCACCGCGCCGTAGCTGCCCAGGAATGCGACCAGGCCGTCGGGGATCGGCACGCCGGCGTACGCGCGGATCCACAGCGCGAAGACGAACAGGCCGATGCGCCACCGGTTGAACATCACGGTGATCTCAAGCAGTGCCAGGCCGGTAAGGACGGCTACTTGGCCCGGATAGCCGGTCGGCACGCCGACGCACAAGGTCATCAGCAGGATCGCAACCAGCCAGGCGGCCGCGCTGGCGCGCATCGCCCGCTGGCGCATGCGCGGCAGCAGGTGCATCGCGGTGGCGCTGTACTGCTCCAGCATGCTGGAAAACAGTAGCACCCACCACATCAGCACCAGCAGCGTCAAAGGAATGCCGGCGACCACCGCGAGCAGCATCAACGCCATCTTTCCCTTGGCCATCAGGGCGGCGCAGCCCGCCAGCAGCACCAGGCCGATCAGCATCCAGTGCAGCCACGCGCTGCCTTGCGCCCGCACCCGGCGCGCCGGCAGCATCAGCATGGCGCCGCATGCCGCCCATTCGCGCCGGCCGTCGGCCGAGAGGAAAGTGGCGCTCATTGGGTCACTTCGACGAACAGGTCTTCCAGCGTCATCGCTTCGATGCGCACCGACGGCTCGCGGCTGGCCAGCGCCAGCAGGCCGGCGTCGGCCGCGCGGGTGACCAGCTGGGTGCTGCCGTCGAGGTTCTTCGAGCGGCGCAATTCGCCGTCGACGGTCAGCCGGTCGAGCAAGGCGCCCGGCCCGACGACGCGGCGCGCATGCTCGAGCAGCTCGTCGAGGCCGCCCTGCAGCGCGATCTTGCCATTCTTGAGGAAGGCGACATCGACGGCGACGCGTTCGAGGTCGGACAGGATGTGGGTCGAAAACACCACCGTGGTATCGCGTTCGAGCACGCCGTCGATCAGCTCGCGCAGGAAGTCGCGCCGGGCGAGCGGATCGAGCGCCGACACCGGCTCGTCGAGAATCAGCAGCTGCGGCTCGTGCGCCAGCGCGCGGATGATCGACAGGCGCTGCTTCTCGCCGCCCGACAGCTGGCTGATGGGCCGCTTGCACATCGCCGCGTCGAAGCCCCAGCGCAGCAGCAGCGCGTCGACCTTGGCGCCGTTCCAGCGCGGGTACATGGCCTTGAAATAGTCGAGCATCTGGCGCGGCGTGAGCCAGTCGAACAGGTCGGGCGTCTGCGGCACGTAGGCGATGTTCGCGCGCACCTCGGCCGACAGGTTGGCGACGTTTT
>JARXKM010000373.1 GCA_030272785.1 Pseudomonadota bacterium | reverse complement strand
GAGGCAATATACACGCTTGCGGCGGCGCAAAATACACGCATTCTCACCGCGCTCGGAGACGGCGAATTTTTCGGGGGTGCCAGAGCAGCGCGCCAGAAAGTGGCCGGTCGAGGCGCAAAGCACAGCCATAGCTCGGCCGATGGCGAGCATGTGCAACGACGAGCGCGCCCATTCTGCTGTGATGAGCGGCCATGATCGAAAGGCTCTCAGGCTCTCAGGCTCTCAGGCTCTCAGGCTCTCAGGCATTCGCGCCGACCGCCGCCGCGGCGACCTGGTTGCGGCCCTGCTCCTTGGCGCGGTACAGCGCCTGGTCGGCCATGCGCAGCAGCTGGTCGACGCTGGTGCCGTCGTCGGGCCGCAGCGACACCACGCCGATGCTCACGCTGACGCGGCCCAGCGGCGCGCGCGCGTGCGGCAGCTGCAGCGCGTCGATCGCCGCGCGGATCGACTCCGCCAGCGCCAGCGCGGTGGCGCCGTCGGTGTCGGCGGCGATCAGCACGAACTCCTCGCCGCCGTAGCGCGCCGCCAGGTCGCTGGCGCGCCGCGCGTGGGCGGCCAGCAGGGCGGCGAGCTGGCGCAGGCAGTCGTCGCCTTGCTGGTGGCCGTAGTGGTCGTTGTAGGGCTTGAAGAAGTCGACGTCGAGCATCAGCAGCGCCAGCGGGGCGCCGGCGCGCGCCGCCCGCGCCAGCTCCGCCGCCAGCGCCTCGTCGAAGCGGCGCCGGTTGGCGATGCCCGTCAGGCCGTCGGTCATGCTCAGCGCCGCCAGCTTGCCGTTGGCGGCCGCCAGGTCGTGCGTGCGCTCGCTCACGCGCGCCTCGAGCTGAACGTGATGCAGCGCGACCTGGCCGGCCATCTGGTTGAAGCGGCGCGCCAGCTGCGTCAGCTCGTCCTTGCCCTCGGCCGTCATGCGGATCGCGTAGTTGCCGCTCTCGGTCTCGCGCATGCTCTCGAGCAGCCGTTCGAGCGGCGCCGAGATCGAGCGCGCCAGCAGCACCGCCAGCGCGATCGACACCAGCAGGCCGCCCAGCCCGATCAGCACGTTTTTGTCGCGCACCGCCTGCGCCTCGGTCGACAGCTTGGCCAGCGGGATCGTGCTGACGACGAACCAGCTGGTGTCGGCCACCTGGGAAAACGCCGCCAGGTGGCTGCCGTCGTAACCGGTGAAGCCGCTGCGCTGGCCGCGCTGCAGGCCGCGCCGTAGCTGGGCGGCCAGCGCCGGCGCCGGCGCCGCCTCGCCGCGTCGCGCCGTGCGCACCACCGTCTCGCCGGCGTCGGCGTCGAACAGGAAGATGTCGGTGCCGCTGCCCAGGTCGACGTCCTCGAAGATGGCCGAGAAGTGGCTCGGCCGTACGCCGAGGAACAGGCTGCCGAGCAGCGCGTTGTTGGCCTTGTCGTGGATCGCCCGCAGCAGCACCAGGCTTTTCTGGCCGCCGGCGTTGTCGTAGATGCTCCACGCCGGCCGCCCCAGCAGCTTGGGGGCGCGCGCGGCGAAGCCCTCGACGCCGCGCCCGAGCGTGGCGAACACCTGCGCGTCGATGATGCGGTTGTCGCGGTCGAGCAGGTATTTCTGGTTGATGAAGTCGAACGAGCCGTAGCGCTCGAGCAGCGCGCGCAGCAGTTCGCGCCGCGCCGCCGCGCGCGCCACCTCGTCGCCGCCGGCGTAGTGCGCCAGCCCGCCCTGCACCCGCGCCGACAGCACCAGCGCCTCGCTGTCGGACTCCAGCTTGGCCATCCCCAGTTCGATGTTCTTGGCCACCTGCTTGACCACCTCGGTCGACAGCACCCGCGTGCGCTCGGCGATCGCCGCGGTCGAGGCGGCATACGAGATGACGCCCGAGATCACCAGCGGCAGCAGCGCCAGCAGCACGAACGCGCCGATCAGGCGCTGGCGGATCGGGATCTTGCGCAGCAGGTGCTGCGACAGGTAGTCGGTCAGTCGGCTCATGCGCACCTATTTGTAGTGCTGCTTCGCTTCGTCGCGGATCGAGGCGTCCAGCCGCAGCGCCGCCTGCTGCGGCGTCACCTTGTCGAGCAGGACGTCCTGGATCAGCGGGTGCAGCATGTCGATGGTATTCGCCGGCAGCATCGAATAGTAGGGGCTGCCCGTCACCGGCGCCCGGCTCACCGCGTCCAGGTAGGCGGCGATCTGCGCGTCGCCGGCCGGCGCGTCGGCCGCGGCGACGAACGGCGAGATGTTCTGCCGCTTGCGCTGCTGGATCGGGAAGCCGGCACCGGCGATGAACTCGAGAAAGCGAAAGGCCGCCTCCTTGTTGGCCGTCTCGCACACCGCGAAGCCGGTTTCGCTGCCGATCACCGGCACCGCCGCGGCGGCGCGGTCGTTCCACGGCGGCAGGAACAGGCCGGTCTGGAAGCCTTTGCCGTGCATCAGGCGCCCGGCCGCCCAGGTGCCCTGGAAGGCCATCGCCGCCTTGCCGTCGGTGAACAGGTCGATGCCCTCATCGTAGCCGGTGCGCATGAAGCCAGGCTGCACGTAGCCGCGCTGCACCATCAGGCGCATCTTGGCGAAGATGTCGGCGCCGCCCGCGCCGGCCAGGTTCAGCGTGCCGGCGGCGATGCGCGCCTTCCAGTCCGGCATGTGCGCCGCCACGTGGTTGGCGAAGCCGAAGCTGAACGGGCCGTTCGCCAGCATGTTGGGAAAGCCGCCGTTCCACACGATCGGCGTGAAGCCGGCCTGCTTGAGGCGCGCGCAGACGTCGAGGAACTGGTTGAAATCGGTCGGCAGCGCGTCGATGCCGGCCTGCGCGAACATGCCCTTGTTGTAGTACATGACGGTGGCGGCGATGCCGCCGGCGATGCCGAAGCGCTTGCCGTCTGCCGTGATCCAGTCCGACTTCAGTCCCGGCAGCACCTTCGCCCACGCCGCCGTGTGGCCGACGTCGGCCAGCACGCCCTGCTCGGCCAGCGCGGCCGCGTAGGCGTTCGGATTGACCGACATCAGGTCCGGCAAGTTGTGCGCGGCGATCTTCGGCTTGATGTTTTCTTCGACCGAATCGCCGATCATGAACTGCAGGTTGACCTTCACGTCCGGGTTCTGGCGCGTGAATTCGGCCGCCACCTGCTGCATCGCGTCGGGCCAGTCGGGCGCCCAGACCAGCGCGGTGATGGTGGTTTGCGCCGGCTCGGCCGGCGCCGCAACGCCGGCGGCAGGTTCGGGCCGGCACCCCGCCAGCGCCAGCAGGCAGGCCGCCGTCAGCGCGCTACGGACTTTCCGGATCCATCGTTGCTTCCCCACTGAGCGCCCCGGTTGCGTATTTCCACCATTTGAAACCACAAGATAGCATCAAATGCGTGACATTTTGCCGAACGGTAACACTATTTTTCCACGCCGGGGGCCGGCGCCGCTGCACCAGCCCCGCGACTGTGGTTTTTACGGCTTGACGAACTTGAGCGTCATGCGGTCGCTCTCGCCGATCGCCAGGTACTCGGCCCGCTTGTCATCCCTGTTGGCCAGCGTCGGCGGCAGCGCCCACACGCCTTTCGGATGGTCGGCGTGGTCCTTCGGATTGGCATTGATCTCCGACTTGGCGGCCAGCTTGAAGCCGGCGCGCTCGACCAGCTTGATCACGTACGCTTCGTGCACGTAGCCGCTGCTCGCCGTGGCGTCCTGCGCCATCGATGCCGGCAGCCGGTGATCGATCACGCCGAACACGCCGCCTGGCTTGAGCGTCGTGTAGATCGCCTTGAGCATGACCTGCAGCTTGTCGTCGCCCAGTTCGACCCAGTTGTGCACGTTGCGAAACGTCAGCACCATGTCGACGCTGTTGGCCGGCGCGATCGCGTACGCCAGCGGCGGGTCGAACACGCCGAGGCGCACCTTGTCGAACACCGCCGCGTTCGAATTGAGCTTCTTCATGAACATCGTGCCGTAGCGCTTCTCCGGCGCGACCGCTTCGCCGGCACCGATCAGCACACCCTTGTCGCGCAGGTACGGCGCCAGGATCTCGGTGTACCAGCCGCCTTCGGGCGTCAGTTCGACCACCGTCATGGTCGGCGCGATGCCGAAGAAGCTGAGCGTCTCGTACGGATGGCGGGCGCTGTCGCGCGCGCTGTTGGCGGCCGAGCGGTGGCTGCCGGCAATCGCCGCCTTCAGCGCGTCGTCGGCCGCCTGCACCGCACCGCACACGCCAAGCGCCAGCACGGCGGCGAGCATCATTTTCTTCATCGTCAGTCTCCAGAGGTTGTGGGGGGAGCGGCACGCGTTGCGGCGCCGCAGGCGCGATCATCGAGCAAGCCGCCGCGCAGGTCAAGCGCCGCGTGGCGGCGGCCGGACATCTACGACATCTCTGACATATGCATGCGCCGCTGTCCGCCGGACAGCACCGGACAGCACCGGACACGCCCCCGCCGGCCGCGCTCCCGGCGCCTGGCCGTGGCATGAAGATTGCATAGTCAAACTGTTTCGCAACTGGTAAGGTTGCCCCAGTTTTTGTGCCGATTCAGCTTGTACCGCCGCTTGTGCCGCCGCTTGTGCC
>JARXKM010000372.1 GCA_030272785.1 Pseudomonadota bacterium | reverse complement strand
GGCAAGGCCAACCAGTTCTACCTGCGCGGCTTCAACCTCGATCACGGCACCGACCTGCGCACCACGGTCGACGACATGCCGGTCAACCAGCGCAGCCATGCGCACGGCCAGGGCTGGACCGACCTCAATTTCCTGATCCCCGAACTGGCCGCGCGGCTCGACTACAAAAAGGGCCCGTACTCGGCCCAGGACGGCGACTTTGCCTCGGCCGGCAGCGCCGCCGTCACCTACGCCAACCAGCTGGCGCAAGGCGTGGCCAGCGCCAGCGTCGGCCAGAACGGCTACGCGCGCACGGCCATCGCCGACTCGCCCGAACTGGGCAAGGGCCACCTGCTGTACGCGCTCGAACTGCTGCACAACGACGGCCCGTTCGTCCATCCCGACGACTATCAAAAGCTGAACGGCGTGCTGCGCTACAGCGAAGGCTACGCCAACAACGGCTTTTCGCTGACCGCCATGGCCTACCGCGGCAGCTGGAACGCCACCGACCAGATCCCGCGGCGCGCGGTCGATGCCGGCACCCTCGGCCGCTTCGACGCGCTCGACCCGAGCGATGGCGGCGCCGCGCGGCGCTACAGCCTGTCGGGCGCCTGGCGGCAGACCGGCAGCGACGCCTCCTCCAAAGTGAGCGCCTACCTGATCCGCAACCAGCTCGACCTGTACTCGAACTTCACCTACTTCCTCGACGATCCGGTCAACGGCGACCAGTTCAGCCAGCCGGACCGGCGCGTCACCGCCGGCGCCAATGCCAGCCACACCTGGCATACGCATGCGGCCGGCCTCGACGCCGACCTGACCGTCGGCGCGCAGCTGCAAAACGACAATGCGTTCAACGGCTTGTACAGCACCCGCGCGCGCCAGCGCTTGAGCACCACGCGCGAAGACCACGTGCGCGAGAGCAGCCTTGGCCTGTACCTCGAACACCACGCGCGCTGGAGCGACACCTTCCGCACCACCGCCGGCCTGCGCGCCGACGACTACCGTTTCAAGGTGCGCAGCAAGCTGGCGGCCAATTCCGGCGCCGAGGCCGATACGCTGGTGAGCCCTTCGCTCAGCCTCATTTTCGGGCCATGGCGGCAGACCGACTTCTACGTCAACCTCGGCAACGGCTTTCACAGCAACGACGCGCGCGGCACGCTGACGAGCACCGATCCGCGCACCGGCGAGACGGCCGACAAGGTGCCCGGCCTGGTGCGTTCGCACGGCATGGAACTGGGCGTGCGCACCGAAATCATCCCGCAGCTGCAATCGTCGATGTCGCTGTACCGGCTCGACTTCGATTCCGAACTGACCTTCGTGGGCGACGCCGGCACCACCGAGGCGGGCCGGCCGAGCCGGCGCGTCGGCGTCGAGTTTTCCAACTACTACAAACCGCGCAAATGGCTGACGGTCGATTTCGACGTCGCCTTCGCGCGCGCCCGTTCGCGCGACGACGCGCCCGGCGGCAACCGCATCCCCGGCGCGGTCGAAGGGGTCGGCCAGCTGGCCGTCACCGTCGAGCAGGCCGGCCCGTGGTCGGGCGCGCTGCGGCTGCGCTACTTCGGTCCGCGCCCGCTGATCGAAGACAACAGCGTGCGCTCGAAGCAGAGCGTGACCATCAACGGGCGCCTTGGCTACCGCATCGGCAAAAGCGTCAAGCTCGAGCTGGAGGGATTCAACCTGGCCAACCGGCGCGATGCGGCGATCGACTACCTGTACGCCTCGCGCCTGGCCGGCGAGGCAGCGGCGCGCGACGACATCCATTTTCATCCGATCGAGTCGCGCTCGGCGCGCCTGACCTTGGTGAAGAACTGGTAGGCGGCGGGCCGGGGCGGGCATACACCGCACGCCGGCCTGTCAAAAATGCTACGCTATCGACATGAGCACTCCCGCACCTCCCTTTACCGATCCAGCCGACCTGTCGCAGGCGCTGCGCGGCGCCGGCCATGCGCTGCTGCGCCCCGCCGACGTCGCCGCGCTGGCTGGCTGCAGCCTCGCCGCGCTGGACGCGCTGGCGCCCAGCTGGGACCAGCTCCCGCTCGACAACCACCTCAAGGACGGCGGCCGCTACCGGCGCCGGCGCCACTCGTGCTTCATCGACGATGGCGCCACGCTGACGCAAACGGCGCATCGCGCGCACTGGCAGCCGATCGAATACAACGCCCTGCACGGCGGCATGCATCGGCTGTTCGCGCCGATCGAACCGGCCACCATCGCGCAGCCGGCCTGGAACGCCCTGCTGCGCGCGCTCGGCCAGGTGTGCTCGCGCGTGGCAGGCGCGCAGCCGTGGTTCGTCGAGGCGCACCAGTTCCGCATCGATACGCTCGACGGCATCGGCCGCCCCACGCCGGAAGGCGCGCACCGCGACGGCGTCGATTTCGTCGCCGTGCTGCTGGTCGGACGCAGCAACGTCAAGGGCGGCGAGACGCGCGTGTTCGAGGCGGCCGGCATCGGCGGCCAGCGCTTCACGATGCTCGAACCATGGACCTTGCTGCTGCTCGACGACGCGGCGGTGATCCACGAGTCGACACCGATCCAGCCGACCGGCGAGAACGGCCGGCGCGACACGCTGGTGCTGACGTGGCGCGCCGGTGCGTTCCAAGGCGACGCCGAGATGGCGGCCAATCCGCTATAGTGGCTGGCCGGAGGTCCGGTTGAAAGAAAGCACAGCGAGAAAGCACAGCGTGGAACAAGCACACGACATCCATACCGAAGACTACGAGGTGCTGGTCGTTGAAGACAGCCCCACCCAGGCCGAGCGCCTGCGCCGCCTGATCCAGTCGATCGGCTACCGGGTGCGGGTGGCCTCGAACGGCCAGCGCGCCCTGAACCTGATCCGCGAGCGCAAGCCGCACCTGGTGGTGTCGGACATCGTCATGCCCGAGATGAACGGCTACGAGTTGTGCCGCGCCCTCAAGGCCGACCCGACCCTGCGGGCGATCCCGGTGATCCTGGTCACCGCGCTCAACGACGCCAAGGACATCATCCGCGGCATCGAGTGCGGCGCCGACAACTTCATCCGCAAACCGTATTCCGAAGAATACCTGTTGAACCGCATCAGCCAGGTGCTGCTGAACCAGCGGCTGCGCCAGGACGCCGGCGCCGAGACGGGCATCGGCGTCTACCTGGGCGAGCAGAAGCACTTCATCAACGCCAGCCGCCAGCAGATGCTCGACCTGCTGATCTCGACCTACGAACAGGCGGTGCAGGTGAACGGCGAACTGCAGGCGCGCGAGCGCCAGGTGCTCGAGCTGAACATGCGCCTGTCGCACCATGCGGCCGAACTGGAGGCGCACAACCAGGAGATCGCGCTCAAGAACATCGAACTGGCCGAGGCGAACCGCATGAAGTCGGCGTTCATCGCCAACATGTCGCACGAGCTGCGCACGCCGCTCAATGCCATCATCGGCTTCACCGGCACCTTGCTGATGAAGCTGCCCGGCCCGCTCACGCACGATCAGGACAAGCAGCTCAACACCATCCGCACCAGCGCGCGCCACCTGCTCTCGCTGATCAACGACATCCTCGACGTCGCCCGCATCGAGGCCGGCAAGATGACCCTGGCGCTGGCGCCGGTGCAGTGCCAGGAGCTGCTCGGCGAGACGGCCGAGTCGCTGCGTTCGCTGGCGGAGCAAAAGGGGCTGGCCCTGACGGTCGATTTGCCGGCAGAGCCGATCGCGATCATGTCGGACCGGCGCGCGCTGACCCAGATCATCATCAACCTGATCAGCAACGCGATCAAGTTTACCGAGCAGGGAACGGTGCGGGTGTCGCTCGAGCAGCACGCCAGCGACGGCGGCCTGGTGACCGAATTTTGCGTCACCGACAGCGGCGTGGGCATCGCCGCGGACGACCAGTCCAAGCTGTTCCAGGCGTTCGCGCAGCTCGATGCGACCTCGACCCGCCACGCCGAGGGAGCCGGACTGGGGCTGTACCTGTGCCAGAACCTGGCCAACCTGCTGGGCGGCAGCGTGCAGTTTTCGAGCGAACTGGGCATCGGCAGCGCATTCACCCTGGTGCTGGGCGCGAAGCAGTAGACGCCGGCAGCGCGGCTGCCGGCAAAAAAAAACGCCCGCGACCTTGCGGTGCGGGCGGCAATCCAATTTTTGCGGGAAAAACTGGAGGAGACAGGTCCAATATATTCCTATTTATGGTGCAGTGCAATACCGTAATACTACTATGCGCGCATTATTTGGAATCCCGGCGCCTTTTTTGGCATGTCGGGGAAGATTTGCGCCAGCTGGCGGTCGTTCAGGCGCAAATGGCGCTCGGCCACCTGCGCCAGCACCGAGCGGAAATCGGTCGTCACCGGCAGGTCGCGGCCTTCATTGAGCGCGGCGTCGCCGACCCCTTGCCAGTCGCCGTACACCTTGCCGCCGGCCACGCCGCCGCCCATCACCCACATCACGTTGCCATGGCCATGGTCGGTGCCGCCGTTGCCGTTTTCGCGCGCGGTGCGGCCGAATTCGGACATCACGATCACGGTGGTGTCGTCGAACATCGGGCCGAGCCGCTGCGCCAGCAC
>JARXKM010000371.1 GCA_030272785.1 Pseudomonadota bacterium | reverse complement strand
ATGGTTGCTGCCGATCCCGCGTATCACTAAAAGCGTGATTGTAAACTGCGCAGCGTTGTCGGCGGTGCTGATTGCGAAGCAGCTGCGCGCTCAGCATGGGTTCTCGCCTGCGCGAGAACGACGCGCACAGCGATCAGCCGAGCGCCGCGGCCAGCAGCGGGCTGCTGGCCGCATCGGCGCAGCGCACCACGTCGCCGACGACGATGATGCTCGGACTGCCCAGTCCGGACAGCGCCAGGTCGTCGGCCAGCTGCGCCAGCGTGGTCAGGAGGTGGGCCTGGCCGCTGCCGGTGGCCGACTGGATCACCGCCACCGGCGTGTCGCCCGCCTTGCCGCCGGCCAGCAGCGCCGCCTGGATCTGGCGGCAGCGCGCCACCCCCATATAGATCACCAGGGTCAGCCCGGTCTGCGCCAGCAAGGCCCAGTCGGGCGACCTGGCCGGACCGTGCGCGTCGCCGCGCTCGTGGCCAGTGACGAAGATGGCGCCCGAACTCCAGTCGCGGTGCGTCAGCGGCACGCCGATCGACGACGGCGCCGCCAGGCCGCTGCTAATGCCGTTGATCACCTCGACCTGCACGCCGGCCGCCATCAGGAACGCGCGCTCCTCGCCGCCGCGGCCGAACACGAACGGGTCGCCGCCCTTGAGCCGCACCACCTGCCGGCCGGCCTGTGCTTCGGCCACCATCAGGCGCTCGATGAAATCCTGCGCCGTCGAGCGGCAGCCGCCGCGCTTGCCCACGTGGACGATGCGCGCGCCCGCCGGCGCATGCGCGAGAATCGCCGGATTGACCAGGTCATCGACCAGCAGCACCTCGGCCGCCGCGATCGCCCGCACCGCCTTGACGGTCAGCAGGTCCGGATCGCCCGGCCCCGCTCCCACCAGCCATACCTTACCTGTGCTCTCCATGATCGTCGCCCGTGTTCGCCTGTAATGCCTGTGATGCTAGCAAGCACTGTGCCACTTGCGCGAGGATCGATGGCGGCACCGGTACCTCGCCGCGCAGGGCGCGCGCGATCCAGGCCGCGGTGGTGGCTGCATCACGGTCGGGCGGAACCTGCGCCAGGTCGTCCGTTGGTGCATCGCGCTGCACCAACAAGGTGCGCTGGCCGGCGTGGAACCAGTCGATCTGCTGGGCCCGGTTGGCATTCGCCACCGTCTCGCCCTCGGTGCCGCGCATCAGGAAGGCGTCGCCGCGCGCGTGCGGCGACGCGTCGGTGAAATAGTCGCCGAGCATCTCCAGGTATTCCGGATGGGTGTACGACACCAGCCGCAACGCCGCTCCCTGGTAGGGCTGCAAAATCTTGACCAGGGTATGGGTCGAGTTGCGCACCCCGAGGATGCGGCGCAGCGACAACAAGTGCGCCATCTTGGGCGCCAGCTGCTCGATCGGCATGAAGGCCGGCTGGCCCTGCGCCTGCGCGGCCAGGGCGTCGGCGACGCTGGCGGCCGGCACCAGCCCCAGCGCGGCGAAGATCTCGGCGCTGGTGACGCGACCCGGATCGTGCGTGACGCCGTGCACCAGCACCGGCACGCCCTCGCGCGCCAGCAGCAGCGCCAGCAGCGGCGTCAGGTTGGCCATCTTGCGCGCGCCGTTGTAGCTGGGGATCAGCACCGGCGCGTACTGGCCCGGCGGCGCCGGCAACAGGGCGAACGAGGCCTCGGCGGCGTCGAGGAAGCCGGCGATCTCGTCGACCGACTCGCCCTTGATGCGCATGGCCAGCATGATGCCACCGAGCTCGAGGTCGGACACGCGCCCGTCCAGCATGGCGCCGTAGAGGGCGCGGGCATCGTCGCGCGACAAACTGCGCGACCCTTTTTTGCCGCGGCCGATCTCCTTGATGAAGCGGGCGGCGGCGAATGTCTCGCTGGAAGTAGTCATGAGCAAGAGTGTATACCGCCCGGCGACATATTTTTTTTCAAAAGTGAATCCGTTGCCAAAACCACCTCGTATATCCCTGCACCACCGCACGGTGCGCAACCCCATTCGAGGAGAGAAAACATGAAACAGATGAGACAACGGGCCAGCATCGGCGCCCTGATCGTCGGCAACCTGCTGGCCGCCGGCTTCGCGCCGCCGGCGATGGCGTCGAGCCACCGTGAGGCGCCCTTCATCACCCGCCACCCGAAGGTCGACGGCACCGACTTCTACATGTTCCGCAGCTACCAGAGCGGGCGCAGCGACTACACCACCCTGATCGCCAACTACGCGCCGCTGCAGGACGCCTACGGCGGCCCGAACTACTTCTCGATGGACCCGGACGCGCTCTACGAGATCCACATCGACAACAACGGCGACGCCAAGGAAGACCTGACGTTCCAGTTCCGCTTCAAGAACACCAACAAGGACGCCCAGTTCACCATCGGCGGCAAGAAAGTGTCGATCCCGCTGGTGATCAACGGCGGCGCCATCGACGGCCCCAACGCGGCCGGCGTCAACCTGCGCGAAACCTACAGCGTCACCGTGGTGCGGGGCGACCGCCGCAGCGGCAGCCGCGCCGCGGTCACCAACGCCGACGGCGGCGGCACCACCTTCGACAAGCCGATCGACAACATCGGCAACAAGGCGATCCCCAATTACGACGCCTACGCCGCCAAGCACGTCTACGCCATCAACATCCCCGGCTGCGCCACGCCGGCGCGCATGTTCGTCGGCCAGCGCAAGGACCCGTTCGTGGTCAACCTGGGCGAGACGTTCGACCTGATCAACATCAAGGCGCCGGCGGTCGAATTCGACCCGAACGCCGAAAAAGGCGCCAAGGACGACCTGGCCTTCAAGAACGTCACCGCGATCGCGCTCGAAGTGCCGACCGCCTGCCTGCTCAACGCCACCGCCGGCGACCCGGTGATCGGCGGCTGGACCACCGCCAGCCTGCGCCAGGGCCGCCTGATCAACCCGACGCCGAAGTCGGACGCCGACGTCTCGCGCGAAGGCGGCGCCTGGACCCAGGTGTCGCGCCTGGGCATGCCGCTGGTGAACGAAGTGGTGATCGGCCTGAAGGACAAGGACAAGTTCAACCACAGCAAGCCGTCGGCCGACGCGCAGTTCGCCGACTACGTCACCAACCCGACCCTGCCGGCGCTGGTCGAAGTGCTGTACGGGTCGGCCGGCGTGAAGGCGCCGACCAACTTCCCGCGCAACGACCTGGTCGCCGCCTTCCTCACCGGGATCAAGGGCGTGAACCAGCCGAAGACGGTCACCGCCGCCGAGATGCTGCGCCTGAACACCTCGATCCCGGCCACCGCGGTCGGCGCGCAGCAGCGGCTCGGCGTGATCGGCGGCGACAATGCCGGCTTCCCGAACGGGCGCCGGCCGGGTGACGACGTCGTCGACATCGCGCTGCGTGTGGTGATGGGCAAACTGTGCACCCTGAGCATCGGCTGCGTGGCGGGCGACGCGCCGGCCGGGGCGATCCGCTTCACCGACGGCGCCTACCTCGACGAGACGTTCTTCAACCCCAGCTTCCCGTACCTGAAGACGCCGCTGCCAGGCTCGCCGCAGAAATAAGCGCCGCATCGATCACTACTGACAGGAGAACACCATGAAAACATTGAGCCTGACCTGCGCCGCGCTGCTGATCGCCGGCTGCGGCGGCGGCGGCGGCAGTGCCTATACGCCGCCGGAGCCGATCCCCGTACCGCCGGTCGCCATGCTGGATGCCTTCTTCGCCGCCGTCAGCGGCGTGGTATCGGCGGCGCCCGACGACACCGAAGCGGCCAACATCGATGCGCTGGTGGCGACCGCGCCCGAAGACAGCGAGCCCGCGCCGCTGTAAGGCGCGCGCACCCGCAGCACCGGCCGGGCAGCGATGCCGGGCCGGTTCCGTTGCCCCGAATTCCCTGGATACCGCCATGCCGACCCGATACGCCCATGCCGCCTGCGCGCTGGCGCTGCTGGCGCTGCAGACAACGGCGCTGCACGCCGCACCCTACACGCCTGGCCGCGGCGACGACATCATCGAACAACTGCCGCTGCGCGCCGATCCGGCCCAGCAGGAACTGCGCCGGCTGCGCGCGCAGCTGGCGGCCGATCCGCGCGACCTGGCGCTCGCCACCGCCATCGCGCAGCGCTACATCGTCACCGCGCGCGCCGAGACCGATCCGCGCTACCTCGGCTACGCGCAGGCCGCGCTGGCGCCGTGGTGGAGCAGCGCGGCGCCGCCGCGCGCGGTGCGCCTGCTGCGTGCCACGTTGCTGCAAAGCACCCACCATTTTCCCGAAGCGATGCAAGACCTCGACGCGGTCGTCGCCGCCGATCCCGCCAACGCACAGGCGTGGCTGACGCGCGCCACGGTGCAGACGGTGCGCGGCGAGTACGCGGCGGCCACCGCCAGCTGCGCGCGGCTGTCGTCGCTGGCCACCGAACTGGTCGCCATCACTTGCATCGCCAACGTGGCCGGCATGCGCGGGCGCGCGGCCGGCAGCGAAGCGCTGCTCGACGCCACGCTGCGGCGCGCCGGCGACGTCGACGCCGGCATGCAGGCCTGGGTACTGACCCTGCTTGCCGAAATGGC
>JARXKM010000370.1 GCA_030272785.1 Pseudomonadota bacterium | reverse complement strand
ACTCGCGCATGGGCGACGGCCGCGCCGTGCTGCGTTCGTCGATCCGCGAATTTCTCTGCTCCGAGGCGATGCACGCGCTCGGCATCCCGACCACCCGCGCGCTCAGCATCACCGGCTCCGCCCAGGGCGTGATGCGCGAAACGCTCGAGACGTCGGCGGTGGTGGCGCGCATGGCGCCCAGCTTCGTGCGTTTCGGCTCGTTCGAGCACTGGTTCTACCGCGACCAGCCCGACGAACTGCGCACCCTGGCCGACTACGTCATCCACACTTTCTATCCCGAGCTGACCGCGGCGCCCAATCCGTACACCGCGCTGCTCGAGGAAGTCACGCGCCGTACCGCGCGCATGGTCGCGCACTGGCAGGCGGTCGGCTTCATGCATGGCGTGATGAACACTGACAACATGTCGATCCTCGGCCTGACGCTCGACTACGGCCCGTTCGGTTTCATGGAAGCGTTCGACGCCAACCACATCTGCAACCACACCGACCAGCAAGGCCGCTACTCGTACACCAACCAGCCGCAGGTCGGCCACTGGAACTGCTACGCGCTGGGCCAGGCGCTGCTGCCGCTGATCGGCGACGTTGATGAAGCCCAGGAAGCGCTCGGCGTCTACCAGCCCGAATACGAGCGCGCCTTCGACCTGCTGCTGCACGCCAAGCTGGGCCTGTTCACGGTGCGCCAGCAAGCCGACAGCGCACTGTTCGACCAGATGTTCGCGCTGATGCAGGCCGGCCACGTCGACTTCACGCGCTTTTTCCGCGCCCTCGGCAAGCTGCGCTGCGACACCGACGCCCCGGCCACCGAACTGCGCGACATGTTCATCGAGCGCGACGCCTTCGACGCCTGGGCGCAGCAATACCGCGAACGCCTGCGCGCCGAACACAGCGTCGACAGCGAGCGGCAGGCGTCGATGGACCGCGTCAACCCGAAATACATCCTGCGCAATTACCTCGCCCAAGTGGCGATCGATAAGGCGCAGCAAAACGATTATGCCGAAATCGCCACGCTGCTCGCCATCCTCGAGCAGCCGTTCGACGAACAACCCGAGCACGAAGCGTACGCCGCCCTGCCGCCCGACTGGGCCAGCGAACTGGCGGTCAGTTGTTCGTCGTAGTTGCTCGTCGTAGTTGCTCGTCGTAGTTGCGCCTCTTCATTGACTCCTGCTCCTGCTGAAAGACCGATCATGACCGACAAAGTAATCAAGACCGACGCCGAATGGCGTGCCGCGCTCGACCCGATGGAGTACCAGGTGACGCGCCACGCGGCCACCGAACGGGCATTCACTGGTAAGTTCTGGGACCACCACGAGCGCGGCATCTACACCTGCGTGTGCTGCAACACGCCGCTGTTCGCCTCCGACGCGAAGTTCGATTCCGGCTGCGGCTGGCCCAGCTACTTCACCGCGCTCGACCCGGCCAATGTGATCGAAAAGACCGACCGCGCCCATGGTATGCTGCGCACCGAGATCATTTGCGCAGTCTGCGACGCCCACCTGGGCCACGTGTTCCCCGACGGCCCGCCGCCGACCGGCCTGCGCTATTGCATCAATTCGGCGTCCTTGCGCTTCGACCCACAATAACCGATGCCTCTTCCATGAAATTTCTGTTCGACTTGTTTCCCGTCATCCTGTTCTTCGCCGTCTTCAAGTGGGGCGAAGGCCACCAGGATGCCGCCGGCGGCATCGTCTCGCACTACCTGAGCGGCCTGGTGTCGGGCGGCGCGGTGGCGGCGGCGCAGGCGCCCATCATGCTCGCCACCGTGGTCGGCATCGTCGCCACGGTGCTGCAGATCGGTTACCTGCTGGTGCGCCGACGCAAGGTCGACGGCATGCTGTGGCTGTCGCTGGGCATCATCGCCGTGATGGGCGGTGCCACCATCTATTTCCATGACGAGAACTTCATCAAGTGGAAGCCGACCATCCTGTACTGGGCGTTCGGCCTGGCGCTGCTGGTGAGCCAGGTATTCATGAAGAAGAACCTGATGCGCAAGGTGATGGAAGAAACCATCAAGCTGCCCGACGCCATCTGGACGCGCGTCGGCTATGCCTGGATGTGGTTCTTCATGGCGATGGGCGTGCTGAACCTGTTCGTCGCCTTCGTCGTCTACAAGGGCAACACCAGCGCCTGGGTCAGCTTCAAGCTGTTCGGCTTCACCGGCATCTTCTTCGCCTTCATCGTCGGCCAGTCGCTGCTGCTGTCGAAGTACATCATCGAGGAGGAGGCATGAACGCGCCGGCCTCGCGCGCCGAGCGCATCCGCGCCCTGCTGGCCGCCGCCCTGGAGCCGAGCGTGCTCGAGCTGACGGACGAATCGGCGCTGCACGCCGGCCATGCCGGCGCAGCCTCTGGCGGCAGCCATTTCCGCCTGCGGATCGTCTCGCCGCGCTTCGAAGGCCAGAGGCTCGTCATGCGCCATCGACTCGTGTATGATTCCGTGCACGCTATGATGCACACTGAAATTCATGCCCTTGCCATCACCGCTTTGGCGCCGTCCGAGCTGTGATACCAGGCGCATGTTTCAGCGATGCTTAAGAAATCTGTTCGACAATCGTAGCGAATTTAAAAAAAGCGCGTATCCTGCCCAAAACTTTCCATCACAGGAATCAAACATGACCTTAAAGCCAGCCCGCTTGCTGTTAGCACTTCTTGCCATCGTCGCCATGCCGGCGTTTGCGCAAAACCTCGCCGTCGTCAACGGCAAAGCCATCCCGTCGTCGCGTGCTGATGCTGTCGTCAAGCAAGTCGTCGCCCAAGGCCAGCAGCCCGACTCGCCGCAGTTGCGCGAAGCGGTCAAGAAAGACCTGATCGCCCGCGAAGTGATGATGCAGGAAGCTGTCAAGCAAGGTTACGAGAAAGACGCGACGGTCAAGTCGCAGATGGAAAACGCCCGCCAGACCATCATCATCAACGCGCTGGTGCGTGACTACATGGCCAAGAACCCGGTCAAGGATGCCGACGTCAAGGCCGAATACGACCGCTTCAAGACCCAGGCCGGCGACAAGGAATACCATGTGCGCCACATCCTGGTCGGCACCGACGCCGAGGCGAAAGCCATCATCGCCAAGCTGAAAGGCGGCGCCAAGTTCGAAGAGTTGGCCAAGCAGTCGAAAGACACCGGCACCGCGGCCAACGGCGGCGACCTCGACTGGGCGACCCCGTCGTCGTTCCCGAAAGTGTTCTCGGATGCCTTCGTCGGCCTGCAAAAAGGCGCGATCACCGAGACCGCCGTGCAGACCCCGAACGGTTTCCACATCATCAAGCTCGACGACACGCGCGCGACCAAGCTGCCGCCGCTCGAAGAAGTCAAGGGCCAGATCGAAGAAGCCCTGCAGCAGAAGAAGCTGCAGGCATATCAGGAAGCCATGGTCAGCAAGGCCAAGGTTCAGTAATATGGAGCGCTATAGTGATATAGCGCTGCCGCCGGCGTCACTCAGCGCCGGCAATCGTCGTCGCAAGACGCGACCTCTTTTTGAGTTTTTATAGGAATCGCACAATGATCTTGAAGCCAGCCGCCCTGTTGTTAGCCCTCACCGCATTGGTCGCCGCGCCGGTATTTGCGCAGAACGTCGCTACCGTCAACGGCAAACCAATTCCTGCGGCCAAAGTCGATCAGATCGTCAAGCAAGTCGTCGCCCAAGGCAAGCAAGCCGATTCGCCGCAACTGCGCGACGCCATCAAGAAAGACCTGATCGGCCGCGAAGTGCTGATCCAGGAAGCCGACAAGCAAGGTTTCGCCACCCGTCCTGACGTCAAGACGGCCATCGAAAACGCCCGTCAGGCGATCATCGTCAACGCCATGCTGGCCGAATACGTCAAGAAGAACCCGGTCAAGGATGCCGACATCAAGGCCGAGTACGACAAGTACAAGGCGCAAGTCGGCGACAAGGAATACCACGCGCGCCACATCCTGGTCGCCACCGAGGAAGAAGCGAAGGGCATCATCGCCAAGCTGAAAGCGGGCGGCAAGTTCGAAGAACTGGCCAAGGTCTCGAAAGACGGTTCGGCAGCCAACGGCGGCGACCTCGACTGGGCCAGCGCAGCGTCCTACGTGCCTGAGTTCTCGAAAGCGATGGTCGCACTGAACAAGGGCCAGATCACCGACACCCCGGTCAAGACCCAGTTCGGCTACCACGTGATCAAGCTCGAGGACACCCGGGCCGCGAAGATCCCGCCGCTCGAAGAAGTCAAGGCGCAGGTGGCGGAATCGCTGCAGCAGAAGAAGCTGCAAGCGTACCGCGAAGAACTGATGAAGAAAGCCAAAGTCCAGTAATTGCTGGCTGCGGTCGAAAAAAACGCTTCACCCGAAGCGTTTTTTTTCGCCCGCAATGACCCAGACAGCAGAGCCCGTGTACGAATGCCGGCACTGACCCTGGGGTCAGTGCCGGCATTCGTACACGGGCTGGGCCGTTTGGGAAAACTATTGCGCTACCGGCTGCCTGCCGCGTCGAGCGCGTCGGACTGATGCGCGGCAAAATTGTTCGACAGGCCGGCCAGGTCGTTGCGGTAGAACTTGTTCGTCGCCGGC
>JARXKM010000369.1 GCA_030272785.1 Pseudomonadota bacterium | reverse complement strand
AACTCCGGTCAGTAACGGAATTCACAGATTAAATGATTTGACTGCCATGCTCAGAGGACGATATGCCGCAAAAAATTACCGCAATTGCCGTACTGCTTAGCGCGATGTGCCTCTTGAATGCCCATGCGGCTGACAAGATTGCAACACCTGTCACGCATGAGATTGACGCCGATGTTTGGAATGTCATCACGGATACGGTGGCGACGCGTGACATCGTCAAAATGGGAAGCACCTATTTGCCCGACGCAGTACTGGTCGCACCAGAAGGAACCAAAGCAATCAGCACGGCGCTGAAAAAATGGGGGCGCGATATGGTCGAACAGCAGGCGAAAGGTCAGACTGCCACCGTTGCGTTTCGCTTTTCACGCCGGCAGGATGATGCCGCGACGGCATTTGAATCAGGTATTGCCAAATATACGGTGCAGGAAAAATCTGGCGCGATGAAGTCGATGTACTGGTCGTTCGAGCAACTATTCGTGAAGAAAAATGGGAAATGGCGCATTCTGATGGAACGCCAAGTCTCCGATCTTGCTCAGGCCGACTGGGACAAACTGCCGCCGAATGACATGTCGCGCAATTGAGTTCCGGACCTGCGGGAACGTGAAATTGCAGAGTCAGCTAGAATGATCCGGCCAGTCTTTTCACCCAACGAGAAAGAGCTCCCATGTCAGATCTGCTGCAAGCATTGCATTGGCGTTATGCCACCAAAAAAATGAACCCGTCCAAGACCGTCCCGCAGGAGACCGTCGAGCACATCCTGGAGGCGGTGCGCCTGACTGCCAGCTCGAGCGGCCTGCAGCCGTACGAACTGTTCGTCGTCACCAACCCGGCACTGCGCGAACAGATCCAGGCCGTCGCCTGGAACCAGGCCCAAGTCACCGATTGCTCTCACCTGCTGGTGTTTGCCGCGTGGGACAACTACACGGCCGAGCGCATCAACGAGATGTTCGACCTGGTCAACGCCGAGCGCGGCGTGGCCAATCCCGGCTGGGAAGCCTACCGCCAGCAGTTGCTCAACACCTACCCGCAGCGCGATGCCGAAACCAATTACCAGCACGCCGCCCGCCAGGCCTACATCGGCGTGGGAACGGCGCTGATCGCCGCCGCCCAGGAACAGGTCGATGCGACGCCGATGGAGGGCTTCGACCCGGCCAAGGTTGACGAGATCCTGGGGCTGGCTGCGCGCGGCTTGCGCTCGGTCGTGATCGTGCCGCTCGGCTATCGCGCCGACGATGGCGACTGGCTCGTACACCTGAAGAAAGTGCGTCGGCCACGCGCGCAGTTCATCACTGAACTGGCGTAAGCGCTACGGCGCGACAGGCGGACGTCCGCTCGGACGCCCGCTCTTTGCCGCAACCGCTTCCGTGGCACGGAAGCTGCAGCGCATAGCCCTTCAAATACGGACAACCGGCTCAAGCGCGATTAGGCAGCTTCCAGTCCGGACGCACGAAGTGGCAGGTGTACCCGTTCGGAATGCGCTCCAAATAATCCTGGTGCTCCCTCTCCGCTTCCCAAAAATCGCCGGCGGGCGCCAGTTCGGTCGCCACCTTGCCTGGCCAGATTCCCGATGCATTGACGTCCAACATCGTCTCTTCCGCCACCCTCTTCTGCTCATCGCTCGTGTAATAAATTGCGGAGCGGTAGCTGGCGCCAATATCGTTGCCCTGACGATTCTTGGTCGATGGATCATGGATCTGGAAGAAGAACTCCAGAATTTTCCGGTAACTGAGCTTTGCAGGATCGAATATGAGTTCGATTGCCTCGGCATGGCTGCCATGATTACGGTAGGTCGCATTGGGCACATCGCCCCCCGTGTAGCCAACGCGCGTGGATAGCACTCCCGGCATACGGCGAATCAAGTCTTGCATGCCCCAAAAGCACCCGCCGGCAAGGATGGCCGTTTCAGTCGTCGTCATAATGTTCCCTTCGTATCGTTGAAAATATATATCAGGACGATACCCCATATTCCAAGAGTTCCCGTGTGCGCGTTTTTTCCGCGGCCCGATCCTCAGACTAAGGCTTCAATGGTGCGGACATGGGGCACGGCGGCCAGGGTTTGCCTTATGCCTTCCGTATAAGGCGTTTTGCGAATCGGGCCGATCAGATGTTCAAGTGCCGAGTCGTCCATGATCAAGGGTTCGGTCAGCAGGTAGTGCATCTCGACCATTTCACGCATGATCGGATTGAACAAGCCGATCAGACGCAGCATGGTTTTGCCCACCACGCGGAGCGGCAACTTCCGGCCGGTCTGGCGCTCCATTTCCGCCACCATTTCACGCTGCGTCGTCACGCCGGCGCCGGCCAAGTGCCAGATTTTCCCAAACGCGGCAGGAGTATTGACCAGCTTGGCGACAACGGCGCCGACGTCCGGCACGAAGACGAACTCATGGGGCAAGTCCAGCGGGCCGACCATGTCCGCAGTGCCTCCTTGCACGGCAGCTTTTGCCGCGCCATGCAGCAGGCTGGCTTCCACGCCTGGGCCATAGAAATCCGGAAGGCGCAGCACCGTCGCACGGATGCGGCCTGCGGCGTCCGCCTGCATCAGCATGTCTTCCTGGGCCTTGCGCATGCGCCCCTTGAAGGTGTGGGGTTCGCGCGGATGGTCTTCGCGCACCGGCCGCGAATTCGTCCGGCCGTATGGATAGACGGTGCCGATCAGGACGATGTTCTTGACGCCGGCGGCGATCGCGCCGTCGAGCGTCTTGCGCATGAGCTCGGGATGAAGCTCGAACTGCGCGTAATTGACGCCGACCAGGTAGATCAGCGTCTCGATACCCGTAGCGGCAGCCTGGACCGAAGCCGGCGAATCGGGGTCCCATGTGACGAGTTCAGCGAGGCGATCCGCGCCGAACGCCTTCCGCAGACTTGCCTGGGTGCGTCCGACAACGCGATAGGCTAGTCCGTTGGCGCTGATGGCGGCGGCAATGCTTAGTCCGATGGCACCTGAGGCGCCGAACAGAGCGATTTTAGACATGACGATTCTCCTTGGTTTGGGTTCGTAGCGAAAAATGGTGAACCGGAGATGGCAGTATGCAGAATTGACCGGTAAATGAAAATTGCTTAAACTCGTGTCGCCGCTATAAATAAATGAATACCATGACGCAAAGCGAACCAAGCTGGGAGTGGTACCGGACCTTCCTGAGAGTACTGGAGACAGGTTCGCTGTCGGCGGCTGGACGTGCGATGGGCCTGACGCAGCCGACCGTCGGCCGCCACATCGAGAACCTGGAAACGGCGCTCGGGTTGAAGCTCTTTATCCGTTCCTTCGACGGTTTCGCGCCGACCGATGCTGCGCTGGAACTGAAGCCTTATGCCGCCGGCGTCGCCGCCACCACGGCGGCGCTGCGCCGGGTGGCCAGCAGCCACGGCACCGGCGTGCGCGGTACGGTGCGCCTTACCGCGAGCGAGGTCATCAGCGTCGAAGTGTTGCCGCCGATCCTCGCGGCGCTGCGGAACGAGCACCCCGCGCTGACCATCGAGCTGGTGATGTCAAACAAGGCGGACGATCTGCTGCATCGCGAAGCGGATATCGCTGTGCGGATGTTCAGGCCGGTGCAAGACGCGTTGGTGGCCAAGTGCGTGGGTGGCATCGAAGTCGGCCTGCACGCGCACAAGCGCTACCTGGCGGTGCACGGCATCCCGAAATCTATCGCAGAACTGGCGGATCACACCCTCATCGGTTTCGATTACGAGAGCGCCTACGTCCGTCGATTTCAGGAACAATTCCCCTGGTTCTCGCGCGCCTCCCTGGCGTTCCGTGCCGACAGCGACCTTGCGCAACTGGCGGTCATCCGTGCGGGCCTGGGCATCGGCATATGCCAATCGGCGCTGGCGGCGAAAGACAAGGCGCTGGTGCGCTTGCTGCCGACCGAGTTCTCGATCGTGATGGACACCTGGGTCGCCATGCATGAGGACCTGCGCCAAAGCGCGCGCTGCGCGGCAACGTTCGCGGCGCTGGTTGCGGGGTTGAATGCGTACATACAGCAATAGTTTCCAGTCGCGATCCTGCAATTTCAGAGCATGTCAGGTTGGCGCTCTTAATCCAGTTGCTGTGCGGTGCATGTGCTCCGAACGACAGCAATGCAGCGTTTGTTGCCGATCGCCGCTACCGACGACCGACCGCAGTGCTATTCGTTTGCGGTCATTGAATCTGCTATTCTTACGACAGCAGTCGACCAGAAACGGACCCAGCAGTGGATAAAGTCCAAATGGTGATTGGGTACTTGCAACCATCACCCCTTCTTGAACGTAAATTCAATATGAAATTCGATCCAATTTTTTTGTGCGTTTTTTACACGTTCTGTGTGTTCGGTGGTTTGTTCTCGAGCATTGCGAGCTTTCTTCTAATTCCTGAAGAGAGGGAAGCCACGAAAGTTCTTTTCTGGCGAAAGAAAGAAGATTTCACCCCCCGAGGATGGCAATTTAGAAAAATTGCAGTGGTGTTTTTATACCTGGCTTTGGGAGTAGTACCCGCACAATTGCTTTGGAATCTGACTGTTTAAACAACTTAGCATGGCCACTTCCGGCCA
>JARXKM010000368.1 GCA_030272785.1 Pseudomonadota bacterium | reverse complement strand
CGTTGATCGGCGGGCTGTCGTTCACCGTGTAGCCCGAGCGGACGGAGCGGCAGACGCGGCTTACCGAAGCTGGCGCAGCTGCAGCAGCAGGGCCTGGTGCGGCATGTCGGACTGAGCAACCTGACGGCCGCGCAGGTCGCGTAAGGGCGCGCGACCTGCGACATCGTCAGCGTGCAGAACCATTACAACCTGGTGCACCGCGCTGACGACGCCCTGATCGACCAGCTGGCGCAGCAGGGCATCGCCTACGTGCCGTTCTTTCCGCTCGGCGGCTTCACGCCGCTGCAGTCGACCGCGCTGTCGGCGGTCGCCCACCGGCTCGGCGCCACGCCGATGCAGGTCGCACTTGCGTGGTTGCTGCAGCGTTCCCCCAACATCCTGCTGATTCCCGGCACCGCGTCGGTGGCGCATCTGCACGAAAACCTGGCCGCCGGCCAGCTACGCCTGTCCAGTGACGACGTGGCGCAACTGGAGCGGCTCGCCCACCAAGGCGCGGCGCTTACCAGCTGGTGGTCACCGTGTAGGTGCCGCTGGCCGGCGTCGTCACGCTCTGGTTGGCGTTCGGGTTCCACGTCACGGTCGCGCCGTTCACCTTGAGGAACTTGTACTGCAAGGTGGCGCCGGCCGGCACGCTGACATCGACGTACCAGTTCGGATACGCGTACTCGACCTGGTTGTACAGCGGCCCGATCGCCTTGCTGGCATCCCAGTTGCCCAGCTCGTCGACGCTGCCGGCCAGATAGACGCTCTCGCCGGGCGTGGTGGTGGCGTTGTTGACGACGAAGCGCACCGTGACCTGGTCGCCGGTCAGCACCTTGAACTCCGGATAGACATTGCTGCTGACCGCGCCCGCGGTGGTGACCTTCAGGCCGTATTTGCCGGCGGCGACGGCCGGCACCTTGGCGACGATGCTGCTGTCTTCCCACGACACGATGTTGGCCCCGCTCACCGCGGTAGTGCCGAAATACACCGTACCCTTGGTGGCGCCGAAACCGCGGCCGTCGATCGTCATCGTGTTGCCCGGCTTGCCCATCATCGGGCCGGCGTGGCCAATCGCGGCAACGTTGGTGGCCGCCTTGTACTGCCAGACCGACACGGCGCCGGCCGGCAGGGTGAAGGTCGGCACGGCGCCGCCGCTGACGGTGATCGCGTTGCCGCTCAGCTTGGCGCCGAGCACGTCGCTGTAGCTGCCGTTCGGCAGCGCCGTCAACAGACTGCTGATGCTGACCGCGTTGCTCTGGTCCTTGTTGATCGCCACCATCACCACGTTGGCGCCGAACTTGCGCTCGTAGATGTAGACGCTGTTGTTGATCCAGCGCTGCTGGGTGCTGCCGTACGCGAGCGCCGGATTGGTCTTGCGCAGCGACGCCAGGTCTTTCGTCACCAGGTAGGCCTTGGTGGTCTTGTCGAACGTGCCGATGCGCTGGCGGTTGGTGCCGGCGCCGTCGGTGCCCTGCATGTACTGCTCGGTGCCGTAATAGATGCACGGCACGCCGCGCGCGGTCAGCGTCAGCGCCAGCGCCTGTTCGAGGTTGCGGTGCGTGTTCGTCGCGGTCTGGAAGCGGTCGACGTCGTGGTTGTCGAGGAAGGTCACTTCGTCGATCACCCGCTTGTAGTCGGTGCCGGTGGCGCTGATGACGGCGTCGAGGTCGGCCCAGGTCGCCGTGCCCGTCATCAGGACGTCGCGCAGCTTGCGCGTGAAGCGGAAGTCGAGCACGTTGATGCCGCTCTCGTTGGCGAACGCGGTGTTGAGCGGGTCGGGATTGGCGTCGCCCATCATCCACTCGCCGAACGAGTACACCGGCTTGTAGGCGTTGATGTTGGCGATGAAGTTCTTCTGCCAGCCGAACGACATGTGCTTGATGGCGTCGAAGCGGATGCCGTCGATGCCGAGGTCGAGCCAGGCCTTGATCGCCTGCTTCATGTAGGTGTCGATCGCGCCGCTGTTCTGGTCGATGTCGGTCAGGTCGCCCAGTCCCTTGTAGATGACTTTCTCGGGGATGTTGTAGTCGTCGATGCCGCCGTTGTGGTGGAAAAACTTGTAGGTGCCGACGTCGTTGTTGAAGGTCGCCATCGGCACGCCGTCGTCGAACAGCGCGCCGTTCTCGCCGAAGGTGGCCACGCTGCTCGACGGCGAGGTGTGGTTCGGCGCGAAGTCGATGATCACCTTGATGTTCTTGGCGTGCGCCGCGCTGACCATGGCGCTGAAGTCGACGAAGTGGCCGTAGTGCGCGTTGGTGCGCTTGAAGTCGCGCCCCCAGTAGCCGTGGTAGGCGGTGTTCGGCTTGTCGTAGGTGATCACGGCATCGATGTTGTCGACCGGCGGCGAAATCCACAGCGCGGTGATGCCCATGTCGGAGAAATAGTTGTCGTTGATCTTGTTGGTGATGCCCTGCCAGTCGCCGCCGCAATAGACCTTGGTGCCGGACGAGCAGGCGGCGTCGAACGCGGCGCCGGTGGCGTTGTTGGAAGCGTCGCCATCGACGAAGCGGTCGGTCACGATCTGGTAGATGACGTCGGTGCTGAAGTTCTGCTTGTTGGTGACCGCGGTGTCGGGCGCGGCGTGGAGGGTGGTGGCGCCGAGCAGGGCGATGGCGGCGGCCAGGATGCGCAGGGCCGGGCGGGTGGTGGTGGTCATGGCGTGTCTCCGTTATTTTATGGTTGTTATGTCGATGACGCATGACATGTGTAGTAAAGCTACACGCGTACCAAATACGGGTCAAGCGGAAATTGTGCACAGTCGCGCAATAGTGCGCCATGTTGCGCAACATTCTGTTTTGTATGAACTATTTGATATCGCTGCCTTGGCGGCTGGCGATGACGGGATATGTAGTATTGCTAGATTCTGAGGATCGGCGGGATGGCGAAGGTGCTGCCGGCAGAGCGCCCGCGCGGCTGGGGTGCCGCGCGGGCGCTGTGCCGGCCCGCGTCAGAACGTCTTGTAGGGCAGGAATTTGCCGCTCATCTGGATATTCACCCGGTCGCCGGCCGCGTCCGGTTCGCGCTTCAGATCCATCTTGAAGTCGATGGCGCTCATGATGCCGTCGCCGAATTCCTCGTGGATCAGCTCCTTGAAGGTGGTGCCGTAGACGCTGATCAGTTCGTGGAAGCGATAGATCAGCGGATCGGTCGGCACCACCGTCGGCAGGGCGCCCTTGTAGGGCACCGCCATCAGCCAGCGCTGGTCCGTTTCGCTCAGATCGAAAAATTCGGCGATCACGCCCGCTTGCGCGGCAGTGACCGACATCTGGCCGAGGCAGGCGGCGGTGACCCATTCCTTGCTCAGACCGACCCTGGCGGCCACGTCGGCCCATTTCAGGCCGCGCATGACTTTGGCGGTGATGATTTTTTCGGTGACTTCCAGACGGCTCATGGGGAAACTCCTTCGGTTAGATGGCAAGCTCGGATGACGCACTTCAAGGTGGACGGGGCAGGCTCGGCTGCCCCACGATGACGCCGACGCGCGATCAAATGGTGCAGCCGGGCGCGCGTTCCGGCACGCTCTGCCGGCGTCGCAAGTCGCATGCCACCTTCCTGACTGGATTCACAATACGTGATATCGCCGCATCGTACATTGCTGTACGGAAACAATATCGGGGAGTTGGCTGGCCGGGTCAGCACTGGCTGGCGCGATCGTTGCACGAGCGCGATCAGCCAGCGCGGATGGGCCGGCGGAGTAGAGAGAGGGGCGCGCGTAGGCTCAGTTGGCGAACAAGCGGAACAAGGTGAACTGATCGGGCAGGCCGGTCTGAGCGAGCTTGTTGCGCGCCTGGAATGCCTTAAGCGCCTGCGACATTTCATCGCTAAATTGTGGCTTGTTGCTGTCCAGCGGCCCTTTGTAGAAGCCCTTGGCCTTCAGTGCCTGGCCGATGCGCGTGATGACGTCGGCGTACACCACCACCGAGCCGCCTTTCGGGCCGAGCCGGACCGGCGCGGACGCGCTCTTGGCACGCATGGGCTTGAGCGCCGCGGTCATATTGAAAACGGCTTGGCCGACACTGGTGCGCGGGTTCTTGCCGCAGTACTCGATGAGGAAATTGGTCAGCGTGTTCAGGTCCTGCCACGGGGCCAGGTCGAACGTATCGGGGCTGGACTGGTTCATCGCGGTGAGGTAGCCGTACACCCAGCCGCCGTACATCATCGCGTTCGGCGTGCCGGCCTTGAATTCGCGCACCAGCGTCGCGCAGTCGGTCGCGCCGATACCCTTGAGGGCGAACTCCCCCTTGCCGGTGGCCGCGTGCAACGGCGCCGCCGTAGCGAGGCAGACTGCCAGGACTAGTCCGGCGGAGCGCAGAAAGCGGAAAACTGTGTTCATGAAGGTCGAGCTCCGTAACGAGTTGCGCAGACCGCGCGAACGCCGATTGTGCAGCAATCGGCGTTCGGCGTCATCTTGTTAAAAAACCCGTACGTCTCGCGCTCGACGCTCAGGCGAGCATGGCGCCGCCCGGCGCAGTCGCCGCCGGCCAGCGCCGTCGTAGCGCGACCAGCACAGCGAGCCCCGCCAGCATCAGCAACAGGGTGCCCGGGACCGGCAC
>JARXKM010000048.1 GCA_030272785.1 Pseudomonadota bacterium | reverse complement strand
CGGCTTCTGGGGCCAGGACCGGCTCGATTTCGTCGAGCGCGCGCTGGCCAAACCGTAGTTGCATCGACCATTGCCGCACCTCCCGGGCAGGCGGCGGCGCCTGCCCACACGACTCACTTTTTAACGGATAAAGGGTACACCCCATGGCTTCATTTTTCTGTCCCTGCCCGCGCGGCATGGAAGCGGCGCTGGCCGAAGAGCTGGGCGAAATCGCCCTGCAAAGCACCACCATGAAAGTGCACAACCAGGTGCCGGGCGGGGTCCACTGCTCCGGCCACCTGCTCGATTCTTATCTGATCAACCTGCACTCGCGCATCGCCTCGCGCGTGCTGATGCGCATGGCGCACTCGAGCTACAACAACGAGAACGACATCTACGACCTGGCGCTGGCGCAGCCGTGGGAAGACTGGTTCGGCGTCGACCACACCATCCGGGTCGACGTCACCGCCATCAAGTCGCCGTTGCGCAGCCTCGAATTCACCACCCTGAAAATCAAGGATGCGGTATGCGACCGCTTCCGCGACCAGTGCGGCAAGCGGCCGTCGGTCAACACCGGTGCGCCCGACATCCGCATCGTCGGCTTTCTCGACCAGCGCAATTTCACGCTCTACCTCGACACCTCGGGCGAGGCGCTGTTCAAGCGCGGCTGGCGCGAGGAAACCGGCGACGCGCCGCTGCGCGAGAACCTCGCCGCCGGCATGCTGCGCGTGTCGGGCTGGAAGCCGGGTGCCGTGCTGTTCGACCCGATGTGCGGCTCCGGCACGATCCTGATCGAGGCGGCGCAAATGCTGCAGGGCATACCGCCGGGCGCGCGCCGCGGCTTCGCGTTCGAAAAATTCAACAGCTTTGCGCCAGCGCCGTGGCAGGCCATGAAGGCGGCCATCAAGCCGAACCCGCTGCCGCTTGAACCGACCATTTTCGGCAGCGACATCTCCGGCGACATGATCGAAATGACGCGCCACAACCTGCGCGTGGCCGGCATCGTGTTCGAGGTGCCGCTCAAGCAGATCGAGGCGCAGGAAGTCAAACCGCCGACCGAGCAGCCGGGCATCCTGCTGACCAACCCGCCGTACGGCGAGCGCATCGGCGTGCGCGGCGACAGCACGCTGCCGGCCGACGAGATGTCGGTGGCGTTCTACGCCGCGCTCGGCACCACGCTCAAGCAGCGCTTCGCCGGCTGGACCGTGTTCCTGTTTACCGCCGACCTGTCGCTGCCGAAGCTGCTGCGACTGAAGGAAGCGCGCAAGACGCCGTTCTTCAATGGCGCGCTCGAGTGCCGCCTGTTCCGCTTCGACATGGTGGCCGGCTACAACCGCCGCGAGGAAGCCAAACCGAAGCAGGGCTGACGCGGTGTTCCCGAATCCGCCGCCGTCGAACCTGCCGCCCGACCCGGTGCAGCCGATCCCGCTGCCGCCGGTGCACCGCATCGCGCTGCTCGGCACCGGCGCGCTGGCCGCGCTGCTCGCTTCCCTGTCGATGCTGGGGCCGTTCTCGATCGACGCCTACCTGCCGGCCTTCCCCAACATCCAGGCCGACCTGCACGCCAGCGCGATCGAGGTGCAGCAGACCCTGACCGCCTACATGCTGGCGTTCGCCGGCATGGTGCTGTGGCACGGCGCGCTGTCGGACGCGTTCGGGCGCCGCAACATCGTGCTCGCCGCGCTGGTGGTGTTCGCCGTCGGCACCTTCGGCTGCGCCGCCTCGCACTCGGTGCACTACCTGTGGATCTTCCGCATCATGCAGGGGGTGTCGGCCGGCGCCGGCACGGTGGTCGGGCGCGCCATCATCCGCGACCTGTATTCGGATGCGCCGGCGGCGCGCCTGCTGTCGATGGTAACGATGATCTTCTCGATCGCGCCGGCCATCGCGCCGGTGCTGGGCGGCTGGATCGTCAAGTACTTCGACTGGCGCATGATCTTCCTGTTCCTGCTGGTGTACACGGTGGCGCTGCTGCTGGTGTGCTACAAGTACCTGCCCGAGACGCTGGCGCCGGAAAAGCGCCAGCCGTTCAATCCTGGCTACCTGGCCGCCAACTACGGCGCCATCTTCCGCTCGCCGCTGTTCCATCTCAAGTCCGGCATCGTCGCCTTCAATTTCGCCGGCCTGTTCCTGTTCATCACGGCCGCGCCGGTGATGCTGCCGGTGCACCTGCACCTCGGGCCCGACCAGTTCGCGTGGCTGTTCGTGCCGTCGGTGTCGGGCATCTTCCTCGGCGCGCTGGCGGCCAACCGGATCGCCGGGCGCATGACGTTCCAGCGCCAGATCGGCATCGGCTTTTGCTTCATGCTCGCCGCCGCCGCCGCCAACGTCGCCTACCACCTGCTGTTCGCGCCGGCGATCCCCTGGTCGGTGCTGCCGATGTTCTTCTACACCTTCGGCATGTCGGTCGTCGCGCCGGGCGCCACCCTGCTCACGCTCGACCTGTTCCCGCACATCCGCGGCACCGTGGCGTCGTGCCAGTCGTTCGCCATGACCTTGCTGGGCGCGCTGGTGGCCGGCGTGATCGCGCCGTTCCTGTCGCACTCGGTGCTGTGGCTGGCGCTCGGCCAGCTCGGCTTCGTGCTGGCGGCGCTGGCGTGCTGGCTGATGTCGCGCCACTACCGGCGCGTGCTGGCGCGCCGGTTGGCCCGCTAAGTGGTTCGCTAAGTGGCCGATCTTGGCCGAGAACGGCCGATGGCGGTTGCAAACACAAAAAAATGTTCGGAAAGTATTGTTCCCAAACGGAAATTTCGTGTATATATGCTAAGCTAGTTGTTTGAATTATCTGAATCGCGCCCGACACATTGCGCCGTTCGCCGTTACGACCAAGAAAACGTCTGGCTGCTTCGCCGTGAAGCGCCATTTGCAAACCCTGACCATTTGGCGGCTGTGCCTGAGACAATGCATCAATCGGACCATGATATTCGCAATCGCCTGCTGATTGCCCGTCTGCCGGCGATGCCGCAGATACTCATCAAGTTGATCGAGCACTTGCAGGCCGACGACCTTGGCATGCCCGAGCTGGCGGCGCTGATCGCCAACGACGCCGGCATGACGAGCAAGATCCTGGCGGTGGCCAACAGCTCGGCCTACCATCGCGCCAGTCGCGCCGCCGGCCTCGAGCAGTCGCTCGTCGCGCTCGGCACCGACATGATCAAGACGCTGGTGATCAGCGAATCGGTGTTCCAGACATTTAACAATTTCCCCCATTCCGGCAGCACCGACCTGCGCGCGTTCTGGAAGCATTCGCTGACCGCCGCCGTGGTGGCGCGCGAACTGGCCAAGCGCATGGACTACGCCCAGCACGAGGAAGCCTACCTGGCCGGCCTGCTGCACAACGTCGGCCGGCTCGCGCTGCTGGCCACCGCGCCGAGGGAATACGCCTTCAATTTCACCGCGCGCGACGACGACGACCTGTGCGCGGTCGAACAGCGCACCTTGCAGATCACCCATACCGAAGCGGGCGCCTGGCTGATCGAACGCTGGCATCTCGATTCCTTCCTGGCCGACTCGGTGCTGTACCACCACGAGCCGAGCGCGCGCCTGCAGGCGGCCCACCCGTTGATCCGCATCGTCCACCTGGCGCACCTGATGGCCACCAGCGAGCCGGACGCGGCGGCGATCGCCGAGGCGGGGGCGCTGTGCGGCCAGCACGACGACGACATCGCCGCGATCGGCGCGCAGGCGGTGCGCCAGGTGGCCAAGTCGGCCGCCATGCTGGGCATCGACCTGGCCGGCGCCGACGACATCCCGAGCCCGCCGGCGTACGCGCCGGCGCCGCTCGACCCGGTGCGCCAGCGCCTCGCCGAAGAAGTGCGCAACCTGGTGCTGGTGTCCGAAGTGGGCCAGAGCTTCGCCCGCCAGCAGGGCGAGAGCGGCCTGCTCGAATCGATGACGCGCTCGGCGCGCATCCTGTTCGACTTCGACAACGCCGTGATCCTGCTGGAGAACCCGACCGGCCACGCGCTGGTCGGCGTGCCGACCGGCGACCAGCAGCGCATCGGCGAGTTCTCGATCCCGCTGGCGCGCGGCAGCAGCATCGCCGACAGCGCGCTGGCGCGCACGCTGGCGTTCGTCAAGCGCGACGCCGCCGGCCTCGGGCTGGCCGAAGAGCAGCTGTTCCGCCTGCTCGGCACCGACAGCCTGGTGTGCCTGCCGCTGGTGGCCGGCGGGCGCTGCCTGGGCGTGCTGATCGGCGGGCTGGCCGCCTGGCAGGTGCCGGCCTGTCAGAAGCGCGAGCGCTTCCTGCAGGCGTTCGGCAGCCAGGCCGCCGGCGCGCTCGAGACGGCGCTGTCCGAACGCGGCCACGCGCACCGCCAGCTGGCCCACGTGGCCGAGGAATACCGCGAAGCGTCGCGCCGCGTGGTGCACGAAGTAAACAACCCGCTGTCGATCATCAAGAACTACCTGAGCGTGTTGGACGGCAAGCTGGCCAAGCGCGAGCCGGTGGTCGGCGAGATGTCGATCCTGAACGAGGAGATCGACCGCGTCGGCCAGCTGATCAACGGCCTGGCCGACCTGCAGCCGAGCGCCCCGGCGCGCGCCACCAACGTCACGCGCGTCGTCGACGAGGTGCTGCGCCTGTTGCGCGCCACCGACTTCGTGCCGCCGGCGGTGCAGATCCACGCCAGCATGCACGACGACGCCGCCGAGATCGAGGGCGACGCCGACATCCTCAAGCAGGTGCTGCTGAACCTGGTCAAGAACGCCGTCGAGGCGCTCGGCAGCAGCGGGCGCATCGAGATCAGCAACCGTGGCCACGTGATCCGCGAGCGCGCCCTGTACGTCGAGCTGGTGGTGGGCGACAACGGCCCCGGCCTGTCGCCCGAGGTGCTGGCCAACCTGTTTTCGGCGGTGCGCAGCACCAAGGACGGCGCCCATCACGGCCTCGGTTTGTCGATCGTGCACGGCCTGGTCAAGAAGCTCGGCGGCGTGATCACCTGCCGCAGCGGACGCACCGGCACCACATTCGAAATCCTGTTACCGGCGCTCCGCGCCACCCTGCTCGCCGGCGCCAAGCCGCGCGCGATGGACTCAGTTTAAGGTGAACATGAACGTATCCGCTGCCTGCGCCACCGCGGCCATCGACCCGCTGCATGCGCCGAGCGTGCCGAGCCAGCAGTTCGACACCGACCAGCTGCCGCGGATCCTGCTGGTCGACGACGAGCCGCGCCTGCTGTCGTCGCTGTACGAACTGCTGCGCGAGCGCGACTATCACCTCGTCACCGCCGCCTGCGGCGCCGAGGCGCTGGCCCATCTCGGGCGCGTCAAGTTCGACCTGGTGCTGCTCGATCTGCGCCTGCCCGACATGAGCGGGCACGACATCATGGACTTCATCAACGAGCAGGGCATCGAGGCCGACGTCATCGTCATGAGCGGCGAAGTGGGCATCGACGCGGCGATCGGCGCCTTGAAGCGCGGCGCCTACGACTACCTGAGGAAGCCGTACAGCCGCGAGGAGCTGCTCAAGACGGTCGCCAACGCGCTGCAGCAGCGCCGCCTCGAGCTGGCCAACCTGCGCATCGCCTCGCAGCTGGAGAACTCCGAGAAGCTGTACCGCTACCTGGTCGACAGCTCGCCCGACATCATCTACACGCTCAACCACGAGGGCCGCTTCACCTTCGTCAACGACCGCGCCTACCAGCTGCTCGGCTTCGCCCGCGAAGACCTGATCGGCAAGCACTACTCGATCCTGGTGCACGAGGACGACCTCGAGCGCGCGCGCTACGCCTTCAACGAGCGCCGCGTCGACGAGCGCGCCTCGCGCAACGTCGAACTGCGCCTGAAGTGCCATGCCGGCGGCGGCGCCGACCGCACCTTCAACAACACCCTGATGACGATTTCGCTCAACGCGATCGGCATGCACGTGCCCGACCACGAAGTGCGCAAGCTGGAGTTCTTCGGCACCTACGGGGTGGCGCGCGACATCACCGACCGCAAGCGCGCCGAGGAAGTGATCTCCTACCAGGCCTACCACGACATCCTCACCGACCTGCCGAACCGCATGCTGTTCAAGGACCGGCTCGGCCTGGCGGTGATCCAGGCCAAGCGCAAGATGACCGAGCTGGCGGTGATGTTCATCGACCTTGACCGCTTCAAGCTGGTCAACGACACGCTCGGCCACGTCAAGGGCGACGAGCTGCTGCAGCAGGTCTCGCTGCGCCTGAAGGACTGCCTGCGCCGCGGCGACACTCTGGCGCGCCAGGGCGGCGACGAATTCACCATCGTGCTGCCGGAGCTGCGCGACCGCGAGGACGCCAAGCTGATCGCCGACAAGTTCCTCGAGTGCCTGCACCAGCCGTTCGACCTCGACGGCCACGAGGTGCACATCTCGGCCTCGATCGGCATCGCCATCTATCCGGGCGACGGCGAATCGATCGACGAGCTGCTGCGGCACGCCGACATCGCCATGTACCAGGTCAAGGCGCTCGGCAAGAACGGCCACAGCTTCTATCACAACTCGATGCTCGACATCTCGCACCAGAAGATCGCGCTCGAGCAGAGCCTGCGCAAGGCGCTCGAGCAGAACGAGCTGGAAATGTACTACCAGCCGCAGATGGACGTCATCACCGGCCGCATCATCGGCGCCGAGGGCCTGATGCGCTGGAATCACCCGCAGCGCGGCCTGCTCACGGCCGGCGAGTTTCTGCCGTTCGCCGAGGACAACGGCCTGATGCTGCCGATCTCGGACTGGATGATCGGCGCGCTGTGCCGCGACCTGCTGCAGTGGAACGCGGCCGGCGGCGACACCATCCGGCTGTCGCTGAACCTGTCGCCGCAATACCTCGACCGCGGCGACTTCTTCGAGAAGATGCGCGGCGCGCTGGTCCGCTACGGCATCTCGCCGGCGCAGATCGAGGTCGAGATCACCGAGAACATCTGCATCCGCAATCCGCAGTACGCGATCGAGCAGCTCAACAAGCTGTGCCAGCTCGGCGTCTCGGTGGCGATCGACGATTTCGGCACCGGCTATTCGTCGCTGTCGTACCTGCACCGCTTCCCGATCCACACCATCAAGATCGACCAGTCGTTCGTCAAGGAGATTCACGACGAGCATGGCCACTACCCGGTGATTTTGGCGATCATCTCGATCGCGCGCGGGCTCGGCCTGCACCTGATCGCCGAAGGGGTCGAGACCGATGCCCAGGCGCGCTACCTGAAGTCGAACGGCTGCCTGACCATGCAGGGCTACCTGTACCACCGGCCGATCGCGCTGTCGCATTTCATCGCCCTGCTGCGCGAACAGGACGCCGCCGGCGGCTCGGCCGGCCCGTTGATCTCGCCGGCCGTGCGCAGCGCGCCGCACGTCGTCGCGCTGCAGTCCTGAGGCGCCGGTGACGCAAGCCGATCCGGCCAGCGCGCGCGCGCCCGCCCGGCACAGCGCCGAATTCTTGCGCGTCAAGGCGCTCGCCGAACGCGGCGTCGCCAACGCCCAGCACAGCCTGGGCTTCATGTACGTCAACGGCCAGGGCGTGCCGCAAAACTACGAGCTGGCGGTGGCCTGGTACCGCATGGCGGCCACCTCCGGGCTCGAACACGCGCAGTACAACCTGGGCGTGATGTACCAGAAGGGCCAGGGCGTCGGCCAGGATTACGAGCAGGCGCGCGACTGGTACCAGAAGGCGGCCGAGCAGGGCTACGCGGCGGCCCAGTACAACCTCGGCTGGCTGTACGCCAAGGGCCAGGGCGTGCCGCAGGACGTGCACCGCGCGATGCACTGGTTCAGCCAGGCGGCCGGTCAGGGCGACCCGGGCGCGCAGAACAACCTGGGCATGATGTACGAGAGCGGCAAGGGCGTGCCGCAGGACTTCAGGCAGGCCATCGCCTGGTACCGCAAGGCTGCCGAGCAGGGCTACGCGCGCGCCCAGTTCAACCTCGGCCTGCGCTACGACAACGGCCAGGGCGTGCAGCACGATGCGCAGCAGGCGCTGTCGTGGTTCCGCAAGGCCGCCGAGCAAGGCTACGCGCCGGCCCAGTTCAACCTGGCGCTGCGCTACGACAAGGGCGACGGTGTTGCGCAGGACAGCGCCAAGGCGATCGGCTGGTACCGCCGCGCCGCCGAACAGGGCCACGCCAGCTCGCAGTTCAACCTCGGCCTGATCTACGATAACGGCGACGGCGTGCCGCGCGACGCCGCGTTCGCGCTCGGCTGGTACCGCAAGGCCGCCGAGCAGGGCCACGCCGGCGCGCAGGACAACCTCGGCCTGCGCCACGAGTTCGGCCAGGGCGTCGAACAGGACTGCGCGCAGGCGGCGGCATGGTACCGGCGCGCCGCGCTGCAGGGCTTCGCCAGCGCCCAGTACCACCTGGCGCAGTTGTGCGACAGCGGCAGCGGCGTCGAGGCCGACCCCGCGCAGGCGGTGCAGTGGTACCGGCTGGCGGCCGAGCAGGGCCACCTGCGCGCCCAGTTCGACCTGGCGCTGCGCTACGAAAGCGGCAGCGGCGTGGCGCAGGACTACGCCGCCGCGATGGCCTGGTACTTGCGCGCTGCCGAGCAGGAGTACAGCGCCGCCCAGTTCAAGGTTGGCGCCATGCTGGACCTGGACGAGACGCGCGGCGCCGCCGACGGCGTTGCCTACGGCTGGTACCTGAAGGCGGCCGAACGCGGCCACGCGCTGGCGCAGTTCGCGCTCGGCCTGCGCCACGACAGCGGTCAGGGCGTGCCGCGCGACGCCGCGGCGGCCCATTACTGGTACCTGTGCGCCGCCCGCCAGGGCCACGCGCGCGCCCAGTTCAACGTCGGCCTGATGATCTTAGCCGGCGAGGGTGTGCGGGCCGACCCGGTCGAGGCGGCGTTGTGGCTGCAGAGCGCCGAGCAGGCCGGCATCGGCGCCGCCGCCGCCCACGCCAGGCGCGCCGCCGCCCGCATGGATGCGGCCCAGCGCGTGCAGTTCGAACTGCACGCCGAGCGGCTCGCGGCGCCGCCGCGCATCGCCTGAAGTTGCCGGCAGCGCAGCGCAACTGAACGTGTTGTGACGGCGCCAATCGCGCGCCGCACCGTGCGTCTTTGGTATAAACTACTGTACATAAGTACAGTACATACGAAGACGATGGAACTCACCGACAAGCTCGAAATCCTCGCTGACGCAGCGAAATACGACGCTTCCTGCGCCAGCAGCGGGGCGCCGAAGCGCTCGTCCGAGGGCAAGGACGGCATCGGCGCCACCAGCGGCATGGGCATCTGCCACAGCTACACGCCGGACGGGCGCTGCGTCTCGCTGCTGAAGATCCTGCTGACCAATGTTTGCGTGTACGACTGCCAGTACTGCGTCAACCGGCGCAGCTCGAACGTGCCGCGCGCGCGGTTTTCGGTCGACGACGTGGTCAAGCTGACGGTCGATTTTTATTTGCGCAACTATATCGACGGCTTGTTCCTCAGTTCCGGCATCATCCGCTCGGCCGACTACACGATGGAACAGCTGGTGCAGGTGGCGCGCCGCCTGCGCGAGGTGCACCATTTCCGCGGCTACATCCATCTCAAGACCATTCCGGATGCCGATCCCGCGCTGATCGCCGCGGCCGGCCGCTATGCCGACCGCCTGAGCGTGAACATCGAGTTGCCGACCCAGGCCGGCATCGACAAGCTGGCGCCGGAAAAAAGCCTGCACACCATCAAGCTGGCGATGGGGGCGATCCGCCAAAAGCTCGACGAAAAAGCGCAGGAGCCGAAGGCGCCGCAGTTCGCGCCGGCCGGCCAGAGCACGCAGATGATTATCGGCGCCGACGCCAGCGACGACCAGACCATCCTGTCGACCGCCGAGACGCTGTACCACAGCTACCGGCTCAAGCGGGTGTATTACTCGGCCTTCAGTCCGATCCCGCACAGCCCGGCCAGCGTGCCGCTGGCGCCGCCGCCGCTGCTGCGCGAGCACCGGCTGTACCAGGCCGACTTCCTGCTGCGCAGCTACGGCTTCAGCGCCGGCGAACTGCTGCCGGCGCAGGGCGGCAACCTGGCGCTCGACATCGATCCCAAGCTGGCGTGGGCGCTGGCGCACCGCGCGCACTTCCCGCTCGACCTCAATCGGGCCGAGGCCGGCATGATCGCGCGCGTGCCCGGCATTGGCCTGCGTAACGCCAGGCGGCTGGTGGAATTGCGCCGGCTGCGGCAGATCCGCTACGTCGACCTGGTCCGGCTGCGCTGCAGCATGAAGAAGATTGCGCCGTTCATCGTCACCGCCGACTATTCGCCGGTCGACGGCGCGGCGTCCTCGGAACGGCTGCGGCGCGCGCTGGCCGCCGCGCCGCAGCAGCTGCAACTGTGGTCGGAATTGAAGGCAGCATGAACGCCGCCGTCGCCGCCGCCGCCGGCCAGCCCTTGCTGGTGCAGGCGTTCGCGGAATGGCGCGAGGCGGCGCGCGAGCTGCTCGCGTTCGACATCGCGCCGCACAGCGTCAAGTGGCTGGCGCACGGCGGTGGTGGCGACCTGTTTTCCGACGCACCGGTCGACGCGGCGGCGCTGCCGGCGATCGACCTGCGCCAGGCCAGGCCGACCCTGCACCTGCCGCGCACGCTGATGGACATGCTGCAAAGCGCCGCCTGCTGCCGGGTGGCCGACCGCTGGGCGTTCCTGTACCGGGTGGTGTGGCGCTGGCAGCATGGCGAGCAGGTGGTGCTGTCGGCGGCCGACGAAGACGGCGCGCGGCTGCACGCGATGGTCAAGGCGGTGCGGCGCGAGGAGCACGACATGCATGCCTACATCCGCTTTCGCGAGCGTCCCGAGGCCGACGGCGCGCCGCGCTTCGTGGCCTGGTTCGAGCCGGCGCACGACGTGCTGCCGCAAGTGGCGCAGCACTTCGTGAGCCGGATGGGCCGCATCAGCTGGATGATCGCCACGCCCGACGCGAGCGTGCTGTGGGATGGCGAAGCGCTGCACAACACCGGGCCGTTGATGCGCAGCGCGGCCGCCCTCGACGACACCGGCGAGGCCCTGTGGCTGACCTACTACCGCAGCATCTTCAATCCGGCGCGGCTGAACGCGAAGCTGCTCGCCAGCCACATCCCGTCGCGCTTCTGGCGGCACCTGCCGGAAGGGGCGGCGGTGCCGGCGATGGTGTCGCAGGCGGGGGCCGGCGCGCGCCGCAGCGGCCAGGCCGAGGCGGTCGGCCAGCGGCGCGGCAGCACCATCCCGATCGCGGCGGACCAGGCGCAGCCGCCGCGCGCGGCCGCATCGACCTTGCAGCAGTGCCGGCGCTGCGAGCTGTGGCAGCACGCCACCCAGGCGGTCGGCGGCGCCGGGCCGGCGCACGCGCGCATCATGCTGGTGGGCGAGCAGCCGGGCGACCAGGAAGACGTGGCCGGCGCGCCGTTTGTCGGGCCGGCCGGCCAGCTGCTCGACCGGGTGCTGGGCGAGGCCGGGCTGGACCGGCGCAAGGTCTACCTGACCAATGCGGTCAAGCATTTCAAGTGGACGCCGCGCGGCAAGCGGCGCCTGCACAAGACGCCGGCGCAGCGCGAGATCGACGCCTGCGGCTACTGGCTCGACCAGGAGCTGGTGCAGGTCAAGCCGGAAGTGATCGTCGCGCTCGGCAGCACCGCGCTCAAGGCGGTGCTCGGCAGCGGCGAGGTCGCCCTCAAGGACAGCCTCGGCAAACCGGTGCGGCATGGCGGACGCTGGGTGGTGGCGGTGTACCACCCGTCGTACGTATTGCGCGTGCCCGACGAGGCGGCCAAGGCGCAGGCGCGCGCAGTGATGGTGGACGGCCTGCGGCTGGCGCAGCGGCTGCTGGCCGGCGACGGCGGCCACGCCGGCAGATAGAATGCAACACCACACTGGGCGCCGGCGTCACTGCCGCGCCGCGTCGAGGCTGGCGATGAGGCGTTCGATGTCGGCGGCAAAGAAGCTGCGCGCCGGTTGCCAGGCCGGCTGGCTGCAGGCGATCGCCAGCGTTTGCCCGGCCTTGGTGCGCAGGCGCAGTTCGCCGCGCGCGGCACAGGCGGCCAGCAGCGCCGGCAGCGCATCGGCGTTGCCGAACATGGCGTGGCCCTCGACGTGGGTGAGGTGCATCCGCGGGCGCAAGGTCTTGCAGGTCTTGACGTCGTCGACGATCACGCCGTCCTTGGTGGGAAACAGGCTGCTCGCTGCACAGTCGCTGTGCATCAGCTGTCCGAACGCCTGCAGCATCATGGTGTCGCGTTGGGCGGCGCTGGGCGCGACCGGCCTGGCGAGCGCGGTCCGGGCGAACAGCGCGGCCCATTGCGCGGCCATCGGCGGGCCGGCGCCGAGCAGGCCAGGCAGCCAGCGCGGCTGGCACTGCGAGTCGGCACCGCACTCGAGGGTGCGGGCGAAATCGGGCGCCTTGCCGAGCCTGACCTGCTGGTAGAACAGGTCGAGGCGCGCCAGCGCCGTGCCGTCGCCCTGGCGCGCGGCCAGGCCGTAGACGTAAGCCGGCAAGCCGCAGTGGTACTCGAGCCGGCGCGCGCCGATCTCGCGCGGCGGCGTCGCGCTCCAGCTGCGCGCGGCGGTGCCGAGCAGGCATTGCGCCAGCGCGTCGTCGAGTTGGGCGGCCGCTTCGGCGTGCGTCAGCCAGCCCTTGCGCACGGCCAGTGTCCAGCGCATGAATTCGGCGCCGCCTTCATGGATCAGGCGCGCATCGGGATAGGCGGCGATGGCGTCGCGCAACTGGAAGCGGTGGCTCATCTCGTGCGACACGAAGCCGGTGACGATGCGCTCGCCGTCGCGGTCGAGTCCCGCCGGCCAGTTGAAGAAGGCCAGCCGCAGGATCTCGTCGGCGTCGCCCTCGTAGCGCAGGCCGCCTGGCGCGCTGAGCGCGGTGGCCGCCAGCACGTTCGGCCGGAAGCGCGCGTTCGGCATGGCGGCGCCGAAAAACGCCACGGTGTCGCGCGCCACCTGCTTGATGCGCGCCACCAGGGCCGCATCCATCGAGGCGCTGAAGAACATCACCGGCCCATCGGTGGCCGGCAGGTCGCTGGCCAGCAGCAACGCGGAGGTGTCGCCGGCCGTGTCGGAGGCGGCGACGGCGTGGTGCAGCGCGCCGCCGAGCGCGATGCTGCCGGGCGCGCTGAAACGGTAGTGCACCGGGCCGCAGCTGTCGCCCGGCGCGTACTTGGCGGTGTGCAGCCAGATGCCTTCGCCCATCGGGAACGCGCCGGGAAAGCCGCCGAGGTTGACGCTGCTGGCCGGCACCCGGAAGCGGATCGTACGACAGCTGGCGGCATCGGCGGTGTTGGCGGCAAGCGCATCGCCGTCGATGGCGCCGCAGCCGTCGACGGCTTGCCAGCTGGCGCGGAACTGGCGATACGCGGCGCCGGTTTCGGCGAAGGCGAGCCGGGTGCAGTGCGCGGGCAGCTCGTAGCTGAGCGCGAGCGTGTCGGCGCCGGCCAGGTCGATCTGCACAGTGACGCCGGCGGCGAAGGCGGCGGCCGGCAGCGCGATGGCGGCGGCGATGGCAAGGCGGCAAAGCAGCGTGGCATGCATGCTGATCGATTCGAAGAGGGAAAAAACCATACTAGCGTAGAGCTGCACGCTTGTGACGGATAAAAATGCGCCTTTTCGTGCCATGTCGGCCGGTTTGAAGGCGCCGACATGATCAAAAAAAACAGCGCCATGCGGCCGAATCCTGACTATATTTAAGATAGTGGGGTCATCGCGATCCCGCCGCTGAGCCAGATTAAGGAGGCTAGTATGAAACGACTTCTGCTCTCTACATTGTTGGGTATGTTCGCGTTGACGGCAACGGCGCAGTCGATGCCGGACAGCGACAGCGCGGTGCGCATCCGCGGCTACCAGATCGAGCTGCCGGCCACGCCGCTGCACGTCTTCCCGGGTGACTTCGACATCTACAAGGGTGCGTACGACCTGTCGAACGGCGACACGATGGTATTGCTGCAGCGTGGACACCGCCTGTTCGCCGACATCGGCGCGCGGCCGCGCACCGAGATGGTGGCGGCGGCGCCGAACGTGTTCGTCGGACTCGACCGCCAGTTCAAGATGACCTTGTCGGACAACGAGTTGGGCCCGGTGACCGGCGAACTGCTGCTGGTGGTGCCGGGCCGGTCCGCGCAGGCGAATGCGGCCGGCGGCGAAGTGGTCCGGCTGGTGACGGTCCGATAGCGGCGCCCGGCATCGCGTCGCCGCGCAGCAACGCTCACGCAGTTGCGCGAAAGCGGACTGGGTGATCGGGCATAATTCCCGCAGGCGCCGGCCGCGTCGGCTGCGCCGCTGCGAAGGGAATTCATGCTCGGTAAACTGCTTCAGGCGGCGAGGGGAACGCTGTTTTCCGTCGGCTGCTGCGTCGCGCTGGCGCTGGGCGGCGGCGTCGCCATCCCCGTCCATGCCGAGCAGGCGCGCGACCTGGCGGGCGAATGGCGCTTCGCCATCGACCGGCGCGACGAGGGGATCGACCAGGCGTGGTTCGAGCGCCGCCTGGCCGACCGCATTGTGCTGCCGGGGATACTGCAGGCGCAGGGCTACGGCGACGACATCAGCGTCAGCACGCCGTGGGTGCTGTCGCTGTACGATAAAAACTGGGCCGAGCGCGACGATTACAAGGCCTACACCGCGCCGGGCAAGGTGCGCGTACCGTTCCTGTCGCAGCCGCAAAGACACTATCTGGGCGCCGCCTGGTACCAGCGCGACATCGAGATCGCCCCGGCCTGGCGCGGCAAGCGCGTGGTGCTGTCGCTGGAACGGCCGCACTGGGGCTCGACGCTGTGGATCGACGCGCGTCAGGTCGGCACCAACCTGAGCCTGGTCGGGCCGCACGACTACGACCTCGGCGCGCTGGCGCCGGGAAAGCACCGCCTGTCGATCCGGGTCGACAACCGGATGCTGATGGCCTACCGTCCCGACGCGCACAGCGTGTCCGATTCGCTCGGCATGAGCTGGAACGGCATCGTCGGCAAGCTGGCGTTGCGCGCCACCAGCCCGGTGTGGATCGACGACGCCCAGGCCTATCCGGACGTGCGCGCCAAGACGGCGCTGCTCAAGGTCAGACTCGGCAACGCGGGCGGACGCGCCGGCAGCGGCACCTTGGTGGCGAACGGCGTGGCGCACAAGGTCAGCTGGGATGGCGGCGGCGGCAGCGTCGACATCACGGTGGCGTTTCCGAAAGACAGCCAGAACTGGGACGAGTTCCATCCGGTGCTGCAGACGATCCGCCTGCGCCTGAACGACAGCGGCGGCGGCACCGACGAGCGCACGGTGCGCTTCGGCTTTGCCCACATTGCCGCCGAGGGCAAGCAGATCCTGCTCAACGGCCGGCCGGTGTATTTCCGCGGCACCCATCATGGCGGCGACTTTCCGCTGACTGGCTATCCGCCCACCGACGTGGCGTACTGGCGCAAGATATTCAAGATCAACAAGGACTGGGGCATCAACCACATCCGCTTCCATTCGTTCTGCCCGCCCGACGCCGCATTCCAGGCCGCCGACGAACTGGGCATCTACCTGCAGCCCGAGCCGGGCATGTGGAACGATGTCTCGCCGGGCACGCCGATGGAGGCGATGCTGTACGAAGAGACCGACCGCATGATCAAGGCCTACGGCAATCACCCGTCGTTCCTGATGCTCAGCCCGAGCAACGAGCCGAAGGGCCACTGGAAGGAAGCGTTCGACAAGTGGATCGCCCACTACCGCGCGGCCGACCCGCGCCGCCTGTACGACAACGGCACCGGGCACACCGAGAAGGCGGTGCCGAAGCTGGCCGAGGGCACCGACTTCCTGGTGATGCAGCGTATCGGCCCGAAGCCCTTGCGCGGCAACCAGGGCTGGTTCGGCAAGGACTACCGCGATGCGCTGGCCGACGTGGCGATTCCGGTGCTGTCGCACGAGGCGGGCCAATGGGTGGCCTATCCCGACTACGACGTGATCGGCAAATTCACCGGCTATCTGCGGCCCGGTAACTACGAGATATTCCGCGACTCGTTGCGGCGCCACGGGCTGGCGGCGAAGAACAAGGACTTCGCCTACGCATCGGGGAAATTTCAGCTGGCCAGCTACAAGGAAGACATCGAAGCGAACCTGCGCACGCTGGGCCTGTCCGGCTACCAGCTGCTCGACCTGCACGATTATTTGGGGCAGGGCAGCGCGCTGGTCGGCATCCTCGACACCTTCTGGGAGGAGAAGGGCTACGCGACGGCCAGCCAGTTCCGGCGCTTTAACGGCCAGAGCGTGCCGCTGGCGCGCTTGCTGAAACGGGTGTACACGGCGGACGAAAAGGTCGCGGTAGCCACCGAAATCGCGCACTTCGGCGAACTGCCGCTGGTCGATGCGCAGGCCTACTGGAAGCTGGTGGACGGCGCCGGCAAGGCGATCATGCAGGGTCAGTTTGCGCGCCAGACGATCAAGGTCGGGAAGAATATCGCGCTCGGGACCATCGCGCTGGACTTCGCGTCGGTGCCGGCGCCGGGCGCCTACCGGCTGGTGGTCGGGGTGCAGGGCACGGCGATCGAAAACGACTGGAACCTGTGGGTCTACCCGGCCGCGGCCGGCGCGGCGGAACCGGCCGGCGTGTTGGTCACCCATGCGTGGCGCGACGCGCAGGCCAGGCTGGCCGCCGGCGGCAAGGTGCTGTACCTGCCGCGCAAGGCCGACCTGGCGTGGAGCTCGCCGCCGCTCGATACCCTGCCGGTGTTCTGGAACCGGCTGATGAACCCCGCGTGGGGGCGCATGCTCGGCCTGTGGGTCGACCATCGGCATGCCGCGCTGGCCGGCTTTCCGACCGAATCGTTCAACGACTGGCAATGGACCGAACTGGTGAAAGGGGCGCGCGCGGTCAATCTCGATCAGCTGCCGGCCGCCCTGCAGCCGATCGTGCAGCCGATCGACGACTGGAACCGCAACTTCAAACTGGGCATGCTGTTCGAGGCGAAGGTCGGCAACGGCAAGCTGATGGTGTCGAGCGCGGACATCGACAGCGACCTGGCGCACCGGGTCGTCGCGCGCCAGCTGCGCAAGTCGGTGCTCGACTACATGGCCGGCGATCGCTTCGATCCGCAGGTGGCCGTCAGCGCGGAGCAGTTCGGCGCGCTGCTGTTCGACACCCGGGTGATGCAGAAACTGGGCGCCACGGCCAGCGGCGGCAACGATGCCGCCAATGCGCTCGACGGCGACCCGAACACCTACTGGAGCGCCGGCGTGCAGACGGCGCCGCGCAGCCAGCAGGCGTTGACGATCGCGTTCGCGCAGCCGGTGGCGTTTTCCGGGCTGGTGCTGATGCCGCGGCAGAACCACCGCGACCACGAGGGCGACGTGCGCGAGTACGCGGTCGAAGTGAGCGACGACGGCGCCGCCTGGCGCGCGCTGGCGCACGGCGCGCTCGGCTCGACGTTCGACCAGCAGACCATCGCGTTCGGGCGCACCGTGTCGGCGAAATTCGTCAGGTTCATCGCCTTGTCCGGTTTCGGCGACGACAAGACGGTGGCGATCGCCGAGCTGGCGGTGATCTACGCGGGCCCGCAACTGCCCGACAATGCCGACCTGCTCGAGTACAAGCGCGTCAAGTCCGCATCCAGCGACATCGACGAGGGCGTCAATGCCGACGACAAGAAAAAGAAGCCGCGATGACTGAGCGCTTGCGCGGCAAGGTCGCCATCGTCACCGGCTCCACCGAGGGCATCGGCGCGGCGGTGGCGCGTTTGTTCGTCGCCGAGGGCGCGCGCGTGGTGCTCAACAGCGACCGCGACGACGATGCGGCGGCGGCGATGCGGCGCGAACTGGGCGAGGCGCACAGCCTGTTCGTGCAGGGCGACGTAGCCGAGCCGGCGGCGATGGAGGCGCTGGTCGCACGCGCGCTGGCGCGCTTCGGCCAGGTCGACATCCTGATCAACAACGCCGGCATCAATGTGTTTGCCGACCCGCTCGAAATGAGCGCGGCGCAGTGGCAGCGCTGCTTCGCGGTCGACCTCGAGGGGGCGTGGAATGCGATCCGCGCCTGCCTGCCGGGCATGCTGGCGCACGGCGCCGGCAGCATCGTCAACATCGCGTCGGTGCATGGCCACCGCATCATCCCGGGCGCGTTCCCGTACCCGGTGGTCAAGCATGCGCTGATCGGCCTGACGCGGGCGCTGGGGATCGAATACGCGGCGCGCGGGATTCGCGTCAATTCGGTCTCGCCCGGCCTGATCCTGACGGCGGCGGCCGAACGCTGGCTGGCCGCCTGCCCCGATCCGGCGGCCGAGCGGGCGCGCCAGGCGGCGCTGCTGCCGTGCCGGCGCATCGGCGAGCCGGAGGAAGTGGCCTATACCGCGCTGTTTTTGGCCAGCGACGAGGCGCGCTTCATCAACGCGACCGACATCCTGATCGATGGCGGCCGCTCGCAGCTATACCACGACTGACAGGCCACGACTGACATGCGCCGGCCGCGTTTAATGGACCGCCCGTAACGCGCCGTCGGCCAGCGCCCAGCTGCGTTCGAGCGCCGGCGCGAGCGCCTGGGCCTCGGCCTGCTTGCCTTGCGCGGCCAGCGCATTCTTCAGCCCCTGCAAGGCCCAGCCGCTGGCGGGGTGCGTTACCAGGTCGGTGCGAAAGGTCTGCTCGGCCGCCGCGAACTGGCGCGCCTGCAGCTGCATCGCGCCGAGCCGCTGGCGCGGGCCGCTCGCCAGCATCGGCGGTTCGGACGCGTCGGCGTCGAACGACGCCGTCACGGCGTCGGCCTGGCGCGCCAGCGCATCGTCGGGGTGCTGCTGCGCCATCGCCAGTTCGGCGCGCAACTGCGCCTGCGCGGTGTTCACCAGGCTGCGCACGATCTTGTCCATGTACTCCTGGCCGGTGTGCTTCTTGAGCAGCTTGGCGGCGGCCGGCTCGAGACGCGCCAGCGCGGCCCTGGCGTCGACGGCCTGGCCGCTGCGCGACAGGGCGATCCCGCGCGCCATTTCGCCCAGCACGGTCGCGACGCCCTTGTCGCCGCGCGGCAGCGGCTCCTTGAGCAAGGCGTCCCAGCGCTGCAGGTGCTGCAAGGTGAGCATCGACAGGCTGCGCACGTACTCGGAGTATTCGCTGTCGCCCTGCGCATGCAGGCCGAGCGCGCGCGCGGTCTCGAGCGCCAGGTCGCCGCGGCCCTCCATCAGCGCGCCGTACCATTGGAAGTGGCGATTGTGGCCGCGCCAGTCCTTGGTGTCTTTGAAATTCTGGCGCTTCAATTCGGCCATCATCGCTTCGTCGGCGGCGACCGCCAGCTGATTGACGCGGGTGGCGTCGGCATAGCGGCCGACGTGGACGAAGGTATGGGCCGGCATGTGCAGCAGATGCGGCGATTGCGGCGCCAGCTTGCCGAGCCGGTCGGCCGCCGGCACTGCGCGCGCGGCCACCTGCACGGCATCGACGACGTGGATCATGTAGTGGTTCAGGCCGACGTGATCGGGATGCAGGACGAGGCCGGCTTCGACCTGGTCGGCCAGCTCGCCGATGCGGCCGGCCGGCTTGCCGGTGCGCCGATCCCACCAGTCGGCGGTGGTGGCGACCATCTCGGCTTCGGCATAGATGGCGAGCAGGTCGGGGTCGCCGGGGAAGCGCTGCAGGAGTTCGCGCATGCGTGCGGCGTAGGCGACGTCGAGCGGATCGGGCGGCGTGTCGCCGGCGCCGGTGGTGCACACGGCCATCTGCGGCGCCGCACTCGCCTGCGGCACGCCGGCGCGGCCGTAGCGCACCACCAGCGTATCGATCAGCGCGCGATCGCGTGGCGCCGCGCCGGCGCTGTGCTTGAGCGCGTACTCGACATACTGCACCGCCACGTCCAGCTTGGCGCGCTCGGTGTTGTTGATGTTCGGCCCCATCTGGTAGGCCACGCCCCAGGCGCACAGCGCGCACTCGGGGTCCTTCGCCAGCGCGGCCTTGAAGGCGCGGATCGCTTCGGCCGAATTGAACGCATAGACCTGGGCCATGCCCTGCGCGAACAGGCGGCGCGCCGGCTCGTTGGCCTGCGACGGCGCCAGGCTGCTGGCGCCGAAACCGTCGAGCACGGGTGCGGTGGCCTGCTCGTTGATCCGCAGCGGCAGCACCGAACAGGCGCCGACCACGGCGAGGGAAAGCGCCAGCAGGGACAGCCGCTGGATGGAACGAATCGGAAAGCGAACGCGCATGCAAGACCTTGCAAGAGTGGGGGAGGACGGCGGCCGGATATTCCGGTGATATGCGCGCGGGCCGTCAGCGTTGCAGTGAGCCCCATGCACGTGCCAATTTTGCCACAAATGCCACCGATCTCCAATTTCGGCATCGATCAAAAAATTTCATTGACAACAACAATGTCGAAGCATAAATTCGATCGATTCGACTATTCATCATTGACAGGAACTTATGCGACAAGCGGGCAGGTGGTTGGCAGTGCTGATGTTGACGGCAGCGCTCGGGCAGGCGCACGGCGCCGAGCCGACGGTCGCGCAAAAGCAGTTGCGCGAGATTTACCAGGAACTGGTGGAGACCAACACCACCAATTCGACCGGCTCCTGCACGGTGGCGGTGGACAAGATGGCCAGGCGCCTGAAGGCGGCCGGTTTTCGCGACGCGGACATGCATCGCATCATTCCGCCAGGTGGACCGACCAAGGGCAACCTGGTGGTGCGGCTCAAGGGCGACGGCAGCAAGAAGGCGCTGCTGTTGCTCGCGCACGTAGACGTGGTGGAAGCGAAGCGCGAAGACTGGACCCGCGACCCGTTCAAGCTGATCGAGGAGGATGGCGTGTTCTATGCGCGCGGTTCGTCCGACGACAAGGCGATGGCCGCGGTGTTCGTCGCCAACATGATCCGCTACAAGCAGGAGCGCCTGCCGCTCAAACGCGACGTGATCATGGCGCTGACCTGTGACGAGGAAATGGTACCGTCCAAATTCGACGGCGCGGAATACCTGCTGACGCACCACCGGCCGCTGATCGATGCGGAAATCGCGCTCAACGAGGGCGGCGGCGGCCTGTTGAACAAGGAAGGCAAGCCGATGCGCCACGGCGTTCAGGCCGGCGAAAAGGTGTATCAGAGCTTTCAACTGGAAGTGACCAATCCAGGCGGCCACAGTTCGGGGCCGTACCGCGACAATGCGATTTACCATTTGGCGGACGGCCTGTCGCGGCTGGGCAAATTCAGCTTCCCATTCAAGTTGTCGGCGGTGACGCGCGCTTATTACGAGCGCATGTCGAGCGTCGAGAGCGGCCAGGTCGCCGCCGACATGAAGGCGATACTCGCCGATCCGCCGGACCAGGGGGCACTCGATCGTCTGTACACGCTCAGTCCCGCGCACAATGCGACCGTGCGCACGACCTGCGTGGCGACGATGGTCGATGCGGGCCATGCCGACAACGCGTTGCCGCAACGCGCGCGGGCGACCGTCAACTGCCGCATCCTGCCGGGCGAGCCGGTCGACGAGGTGCAAAAGACGCTCGAGCGCGTGGTGGCGGACGACAAGATCAAGATCAGCCGCATCGGCGAAGGCGTCATCAGCCCGATGCCGCCGCTGACGCCAACCTTGATGCGTGCGGTGGAAGAGATCAGCAACGATTTGTGGCCGGGCGTGCCGGTGATTCCGACGTTGTCGGCAGGCGGCACCGATGGACGCTTCCTGAACAACGCGGGGATCTGGACCTACGGCATCAGCGGCATGTTCAGCGGTACGGAAGGCAACGGCGCGCATGGGTTGAACGAGCATATCCGCGTCAAGTCGCTGTACGACGGCCAGGAATACTTGTACCGGCTGGCGAAGCGGTTGGCGACCGAGTAGACCTGGACGTCGACCGCGGCACATTTTCGATCGCATTCGCTGCGCCGTATATGTGCCAGATGGAACTTACTCAAGCTGCACAAAGGATCGGATATGTCCCAGTTTAAACAGTCCAGCATGTCCGTCATCGTGTTCGCCGCTGCGCTGCTGGTGCCTGCACTTGCCACAGCGGACGAGAAGAGCGACGCGGCGCTGTACGCGAAAGTCGATGCGATTTTCGCCGACTACGCGCTCGACCAGCACGTTCCCGGGCTGGTGTACGGCATCGTCACCGACGGCAAGTTGACCTACGTCCGCGGACTGGGCGTGCAGGATCTGGAATCGAAGCGGCCAGTGACGCCGGATAGCTTGTTCCGCATCGCCTCGATGACGAAGGCCTTCACCGCACTGACAGTGCTGAAGCTGCGTGATGACGGCAAGCTGCGTTTGGATGAGCTGGCGGAGCGCTATATCCCGGAGATAAAGGATTGGAAATATCCGACCGAGGACTCGCCCCGTATTCGCGTGCGCGACTTGTTGAACCACACGGCAGGCCTGGTGACTGACGATCCGTGGGGCGACCGCCAGACGCCGCTGTCCGAGCCGGCGTTCACACAGCTGCTGCGCACTGGCGTGCCATTCAGTAACGCGCCCGGCATGAAGATGGAATATTCCAACTTGGGCTATGCAATGCTGGGCCGCATCATCAGCAACGTGTCCGGCCAGCCGTTCGCGGAGACCATTTCCGCTACGCTGATGCGGCCGCTGAACATGACGTCTACCGGCTTCTTCGCCGATGCCGCGCCACGCGAGCGCCGGGCGCAGGGTTATCACTGGGCAGACAACGCATGGACGGTGGAGCCGACGATGGGCCACGGTGCGTTCGGTGCCATGGGCGGCGTGCAGACCAGCGCTGTCGATTATGCGAAATGGGTCGCCTACTTGCTGTCGGCATGGCCGCCGCGTGATGGTGCGGCCGCCGGCCCGGTCAAGCGTGCGACTGTGCGCGAATTGGCGCAAGGCTCCAACTTTCCTGGTCTGCGCCTTCGCTTCGGACAGACCGGACCGGACAGCTGCCGCCAAGCATCGGCCTACGGCATGGGCCTGATCGTGGCGGCCGATTGCGAGCTGGGCTTGACGCTCAGTCACGGTGGCGGCTACCCCGGATACGGCTCGCATGTATTGCTGCTGCCCGAGCAGGGCGTGGGCATCTTCGCGTTCACCAACCGCAGTTACTCGGGCTCGTCCGCGCCAGTGTGGGATGCCGCCATTGCGCTCAGCAAAGGCGGCTTCCTCAAGCGCCGCGCAACGCCAGTCAGCAGGGACCTGGCGACAGCGTATGGCGTCGCCGGGATGATTTACCAGCAGGGCGATGTCGGTAGCGTCGCCAACCAGCTGGCGATGAATTTCCTGATGGATCGAGATGTGGCGGGATGGCGGCGCGACCTGGCGAAGTTGAAAACCACGGTCGGCAATTGCGACACCGATGCCCCGGTGAGCGCCATCAGCGCATTGGCTGGCAATTTCGTCTGGCGTTGCGAGCATGGCCGGGTGGAAGGCAATGTGCTGCTCACGCCGACCAGTCCGCCGCGCATCCAGACCTTGTTGCTGCAGCAGAAGATACAGTGACCGCCGTGCGGGCGCTGGGCTTCGGCGCCTGGGTCAGCGCGTGGCTGACATAAATGCCGTGATCAGGCTGCGGTGATAGGGGCCATCGCATTTGTCATCGCGGCTGCCGCTGTGGAAATTTGTCAAACACGCCAGAACCCGCGTAGAATGCGGGTGTCGCGGGTGTAGCTCAATGGTAGAGCAGAAGCTTCCCAAGCTTACGACGAGGGTTCGATTCCCTTCACCCGCTCCAG
>JARXKM010000367.1 GCA_030272785.1 Pseudomonadota bacterium | reverse complement strand
CCGGCGTCGCCGCGCTGCTGGCCGGCGCCGGCGCGCGCGCCCAGACCGCGCCCGCCGCCCCCGCCGCCCCCGCCGCCGTCGCTGCTCCCGCCGCCCCCGCCGCCGTCGCTGCTCCCGCCGCCACCGCCGCCACCACCACCGTCAGCCGCGCCGACCGGCAGATCATCACCGACCTGGCGCAGGCAAACATGGCGGAAATCGAGGCCGCCAAGCTGGCCCAGAGCAAGACTCAGGATGAGCAGGTCAAAACGTTCGCCCAGCAGATGATCGACGACCACAGCAAGGCGCTGACCGAGGTGCAGCAGTTGGCCAGCGCCAAGGGTGTCACCCTGCCCACCGAGCTCGACAAGCAGCACAAGGCGCTCAACGACCGCCTCGGCGCCAAGTCCGGCGCCGCCTTCGACCAGGCGTACATGGCGCAGAACGGCCTGTCCGACCACAAGAAACTGCACGCGAAGCTGGCCGCGGCCGAGAAAAAGGCGCACGACCCGGACGTCAAGGCGCTGGTCGCGAAAATGACGCCGACCGTCGACCAGCACATGAAGGCGGCGCAGCAGGAGATGGCCAGCGTCAAGGGCAACACCGCGCGCGGCGGCAAGTCGCCGGCCGCCACCGAGGCCGGCAAATAAGGAGGCCGCGGGGGGCGCGAGGGGCGCGCCCAAGCGCGCACGCCGCCGGCATTATTTGCGCCGCGCGGCGTTGTCGCGCCAACGCAACGCAAAAAGTCACGCAATCTGTGAAATAATGGGTGCAGCACTATACCAGCATGGCGGGCCGCATGGTGGCTTGACAACGGGAGGGGCGCCGGTTGGTCCAGATGTTTGCACTCGACGAAGAACTGGCGGTGTGGGAAGCGCAACTGGGCGTCCTGCACGGCTCGTCGCGTCTGGACCTGCAGGTGCGCCTGGACCTGCTGGTGCGGCTGGCCTGGCACCTGCGCCAGCGCAACCCGGCGCGCGCGCGCAGCCTGGCGCTCGAAGCGGCGCCGCTGCTGGCGCAGCTACCCGACAGCGCCCGCGCGCCGTACGCCGCGCGCCTCATGCTGGTCGACGGCGAAGCGCGCTGGCTGTTCGGCGAGCTCGATGCGGCGCGCGCGCTGGCCGAGCAGGCCTTGCGCCGCTTCGACGCGCATGACGCCGCCGGCCGCGCCGACGCCCACTGGCTGCTGGCCTGGATCGAAGTCGATCGCGGCAACTCGATCGACAGCGACTACGCGCTGGCGGCCGCCGCCGCCGCCGCGCGCCACGCCGGCGACCGCCTGCGCATCGACGTGTTCGACGCCGCCGCCGCGCTGTTTGCGGTGTTTCGCGACCTGCACAGCGCCGACGCCCGCTGGGGCGGCCGCTTCGACGCCGACGCTGCCGACCTGCACCCGGCCGCGCGCGGCTGGATCGACGACTACGCCGGCACCACCGCCTTCCAGGCCAGCGATTTCGGCGCCGCCATCCGCCTGCTGATACGCAGCTTCGAGACGGCGATGGCGACCGGCCAGCTGCGTCGCGCGATCAACCTGGCCACCAACATCGGCAACGGCTTCACCAGCCTGAACGCGCACCACGCCGCGCTCGAATGGATGCAGCGCGGGCTCGACCTGGCGCGCCCGACCGGCTGGCCGATGAGCGTCGGGCTGGGCCTGATGCAGACTGCCGAAACGCTGCGCCAGCTGGGCCAGCACCAGGCCGCGCAGCAGCTGCTGCACGAAGCGCTGGCCACCATGGCGCCGCTGGCCGGCTCGCGCGCCTATGCCATCGCGCTCGAATACCAGGGCGACCTGGCGCTCGACGACGGCGACTACGCCGCCGCGCTCGACAGTTTCGGCCGCCTGGAGGTGCGCGGCGAAGCGCTCGGCCAGGCCGATTTCCAGAGCGGCGCGCGGCGCGGCCAGGCACACGCGCTATCGCAGCTGGACCGCCCGCAGGAGGCGCTGGCGATGGCCGGCGCGGCGCTGGCGCTGGCGCGCGAGCACGGCGACGCCTACAACCAGATCGCCGCGCTGAAGGTGCTGGCCGAAATCCATGCGCGCCACCGGCTGCCCGATCCGGCGCCGATGGTCGCCGCCAACGCCGCGCTGCACTACCTGCAGCAGGCGATGGCGGTGGCCGCCACCATCGACGGCTACACCGTGCCGGGCGCGCTGTTCGACGCGCTGGCGCGCGAGTACGCCGGCGTGGGCGACTATGCCCGCGCCTACGAAGTGGCGCTGCGCTCGGGCGCCGCGCGCGAAACGACCCACAGCAAGGAAGCGACCAACCGCGCCATCGCCATGCAGGTGCAGTACCAGACCGCGCGCGCGCACACCGAAGGCGAGCATCACCGCCAGCTGGCGGCGGCCGAGGCGCTGCGGGCCGCGGCGCTGCAGCAGATCAGCGCCACGCTCGAACACCTGTCGGCCATCGGCCAGGAGATCACCGCCCACCTCGACGCCGCCGCGGTGTTCCGCACGCTCGACCGCCACGTCCACGGCCTGCTCGACGCCACCCATTTTTCGGTCTTCCTGATCGACGCCGCCGGCGCCTCGATGCACCGCGCGTTCGGCATCGAGGCCGGCAAGAAGCTGCCGGCCAGCCGATTCTTGCTGTCCGACCCGCACGCCAACTCGGCGCGCTGCGTGCGCGAGCAGCGCGAAATCTTGGTCGAGATCGCGGCCGACGACTGCACCCCGAACCTGATCCCCGGCACCTTGCCGACCCTCAGCCTGCTGTTCGCGCCGCTGCTGGTGGGCGAACGCGTGCTCGGCGCGATGACGGTGCAGTCGCTGCTGCCGGGTGCCTACGGCGAGCGCGAACGGCTGATCTTTCGCACCTTGTGCGCGTACGGCGCCATCGCGCTCGACAACGCCAGCGCCTACCGCCAGGTCGCCGCCACCTTGCGCGCGCTCAGCGCGACCCAGGCGCAGCTGCTGGAAAAGAACCTCGAACTCGAGCAGGCCTACCAGGCGCTCGAAGAGGTCAGCCTGACCGACCAGCTGACCGGCCTGCGCAACCGCCGCTTCTTCCTGCAGCATGTCGACGCCGACGTCGCCATGAGCCTGCGCCGCTACGACGACCCGCTGCGCCAGGGCCAGGGTGCCGGCGAACGCGAAACGGCGCCTGGTCGCGACCTGGTGTTCTTCATGGTCGACCTCGACCACTTCAAGGAAGTCAACGACCGCCATGGCCACGCCGCCGGCGACGCGGTGCTGATCCAGATGCAGGAGCGGCTGCGCGAAGTGTTCCGCGAGTCCGACTACCTGATCCGCTGGGGCGGCGAAGAATTTCTCGTGCTGGCGCGCGCCACCCACCGCGACGAGGCGAAGGCGGTGGCCGAACGGATTCGCCATGCGGTTGCCGCCCGCCACTTCGTGCTGCCCGACGGCACCCGGCTGCACAAGACCTGTTCGATCGGCTTTGCCTGCTTCCCGTTCCTGCCGTCGGCGCCGCGCCTGCTCAGCTGGTCGGAAGTGGTCGAGCTGGCCGACCAGGGCCTGTACCTGGCCAAGCGCGCCGGCCGCGACGCGTGGGCGGCGGTGTACGGCACCGAGCGCACCCGCGGCGACGGCCTGTTCGCGCGCCTGATGCACCATCTTGACGCCGCGCTGGCCGACGGCGAAGTGACGCTGCTGGCCAGCGTCGCCGGCCTGCCGGTGCCGGCCGGCCCGAAAAAGCGCCGGCTCGGGCTGGCGCCGGGCGAAGTCACATCGTAAGGGGCGCCGCCATCCACGGCGCCAGCGCGGCGCAGTCTGCCGCCACCGCCGCCTGGTCGGCCGGCGCGCGGTTCTGGCTCAGCTTCCACTTGCCCTCCAGCCGCGCCAGCGGGATCTCGATGCCGACGATCGCCTGCAGCAGCGCGGCAATGTAGGCCGGCGGCGCCTGGTCGACCGACCACGGCGCCGCGCGCGCCGCTTCATGCCGCGTGGTGAGCCGTTCGAGCAGCGCCAGGATCCACGCCGGCTCCTCGATCGCCGCCAGTGCGCCATGCGCGTGCACCACCGCGTAGTTATAGGTTGGCACCACCTTGCCGCTGAGCGGCTTCTCCGCATACAGCGACGGCGACACATACGCCGACGGTCCCTGGAACACCACCAGCACATCGGCCCCGGCCTGGCGCCACAGCGGGTTGGCGCGCGCCACGTGGGCGCGCAGCGTACCGAACGGCGCCGCCGCCGTCGGCGCGCCGATCTCGAACGGGATATGGTCGGCGCTCAGCCCGGCCGCGCCGTGCGTGACCAGGGTGCCGAGCGGATGGGCGGCGATCAGCGCATGCAAGGTGGCGAGGCGGGTTTCGGCGAAATGGGCGGGTGCGTACATGGGATGTCCGGGGGGGCGGCGTGCGTGATCGATGCTGCCATCTTACCGCGATCGCCGCGGCGATGATTTATACTTTGCCGATGACACCTACCCGCTGCAGCTGGGCCAACATGGCCAACCCGCTTTACCTCGACTATCACGACCACGAGTGGGGCGTGCCCTGCCACGACGAGAACCGCCTGTTCGAAATGCTCAACCTGGAAGGCGCGCAGGCGGGGCTGAGCTGGGAGACCATCCTCAACAAGCGCGCCAACT
>JARXKM010000047.1:21896-23559 GCA_030272785.1 Pseudomonadota bacterium | reverse complement strand
CGCCGTTGGCCGCCGCGCGCGCGCTGGCCCCCGCCACCGCCGTTGCCGCCGCCGTCACCGCCAGCGCCGCCGACCTGCTGGCGCAGGCGCGCAGCCGAGCCGACGTCGGCGACTACCCCGCCGCCATTGCTGCCTGCGATGCGCTGCTGGCCGCCGCGCCCGATTCGGCCGATGCCTATTTCATCCTCGGCATGGTCAGCGAATGCGAACAACAGCCCGGCGCCGCCGACAACTACTGGCGCCGCTGCGTGTATCTGCAGCCCGACCATTACGAGGCGCTGTGCCACCTGGCGCTGCTGGCCGCGCATAACGGTCAGGCGGCGCAGGCACGCGCGTGGCGCCAGCGCGCCGAGCGCATCTACCGGCGCCGCCAGGCCGGCGCGGGCGCCGCATCATGAGCACGATCGCGCTGCACGCGCTGGCGATCGACGACTGCTGGAACCGCATCGGCGTGAACGGCGACCAGAGTTGCGCCAGGCTGGCCACCCATATCCACTGCCGCAATTGCGAGGTCTATTCGGGCGCCGCCCAGCGCAATCTGCAGCGCCCGGTGGACGCCGGCTACCGCGCGCACTGGGCCGACCTGTTGCGCCAGCCGCAACAGCGCAGCGCCGCCAGCGACCAGTCCGCGCTGGTGTTTCGCATCGGCGCCGAATGGCTGGCGCTGCCGACCGCCACGGTCGGCTCGGTGGCGCCGCTCGCCGCCGGCCACCGCCTGCCGCACCGCACTTCCGCCGGCCTGCTCGGCATCGTCAACGTCGGCGGCAAGCTGACGCCGATGATGGCGCTCGGCGCGCTGCTCGGCGTCGACGACCAGGCCGCCCCGGCGACGTCCGGCCGCCACGTCTTCGCGCGCCTGCTGGTGATGAGCTGGGAGGGTCAGTCGTTCGCCCTGCCGGTGGCCGACCTGCATGGCATCGTGCGCTACCCGCACGCCAGCCTGGCGGCGCCGGCCGCCACCATCAACCGCGGCCTGGAGCGCTTTCTGAGCGGCGTGCTGGCGCACGGCGCGCTGCGCGTCGGCGTGCTCGACGGCGCGCTGATCGGCCATCAGCTGGCGAGGTTGCTGCGATGAGCCAGCACGAGGAAAGAGACCTCAGCGAATTCTCGATGCTGGACCTGTTCCGCATGGAGGCCGACGGCCAGGCGCGCACCCTCACCGACGGCCTGCTGGCGATCGAACGCGGCGCCGGCGACGCCGCCGTGCTCGAGTCGCTGATGCGCGCGGCCCATTCAATCAAGGGCGCCGCCGCCATCGTCGGCCTCGACGTGGTGGTGCAGCTGGCGCACGGCATGGAAGACGCGTTCGTCGCCGCCCAGCACGGTCAGCTGCAACTGACGCCGGTGCGCGTCGACGTGCTGCTGGCCGGGGTCGACCTGGTGGTGCAGTGCTCCGCGCAGACCGAGGCGGGCCTGGGCGCCTGGCTCGGGCAGCATGCCGCCCGTATCAGCGCGGTGTTGCAGGCGATCGCGCAGTTGGCGCAACTGCACGAGGCGCCACTGCACGAGGCGCCACTGCACGAGGCGCCACTGCAGGAGGCGCCGCCGCTGCGCGCGCCGTCAGCCGCCACCGCCGGCGCGACCGCGGCGGCACCTGCCGCTGCCGCGCCGCTCGCCGCGCCGGCCGAGGCGGACGAACCGGCGCCGCCGCGCGCCGCCGCCC
>JARXKM010000047.1:17640-21796 GCA_030272785.1 Pseudomonadota bacterium | reverse complement strand
CCGCTCGCCGCGCCGGCCGAGGCGGACGAACCGGCGCCGCCGCGCGCCGCCGCCCACGCCCACGCCAACTACGACCAGTTGCTCGCGCTGGCCAGCGAGACGCGCATCAATGCGCACCAGCTGGTGCCGATGATGGCCTCGCTGCAGCGCTTCAAGCGCCACCAGGCCAGCCTGCTGCAGGCCATCGAGCAGCTGCATGAGGCGGTGCTGCGCAGCGCCGATCCGGCACTGATCGAAACATCCGCGCTGGCGCTGCAGAAAAGCCATCCGCTCAAGCAGATCCTGCACGACCACATGGCCGACATCGACGGCTACGAGCGGCGCGTGCTGAGCGTGTCGAACAACCTGGTCGACGAGGTGCTGGCGCTGCGCATGCGCCCGTTCCGCGACGGCGTGCACGCATTCGCGCGCATGGTGCGCGACCTGGCGCGCAGCCTGGGCAAGGACGCCCAGCTCACCATCAGCGGCGAAGACACGCTGGTCGACCGCGACATCCTCGCCCACATCGAAGGCCCGCTCAACCACATGCTGCGCAACGCCGTCGACCACGGCATCGAGTCGCCCGAGCAGCGCCGCGCGGCCGGCAAGCCGGCCAGCGGCGCGATCCGGCTGGCGGCGCAGCACCGCAACGGCATGCTCTCGATCGTCATCAGCGACGACGGCGGCGGCGTCGACCTCGAGCGCATCCGCACCGCCGTCGTCAAGCGCCAGCTGGCCAGCGCGCCGATGGCGCAGGCGATGTCGAAGGCCGAACTGCTGGAGTTCCTGTTCCTGCCCGCCTTCAGCCTGAAGGAAACGGCCAGCGCGATCTCCGGGCGCGGCGTCGGGCTCGACATCGTGCAGCAAGCGATCCGCGCGCAAAACGGCAGCGTGCGCATCGACACCGAACCAGGCATCAGTTTTCGCACCGCCATCACGCTGCCGCTGACCCAGTCGATCGTGCGCGCGCTGGTGGTCGACGTGCAGGGCGAGGCCTACGCGATCCCGATCGTCAAGGTCGAGCGCGTGCTCAAGCTGGCGCCGGCGGCCCTGCACACGCTCGAGCGCAAGCAGTTTTTCGATGACGGCGGCGAGCACCTCGGCCTGGTATCGGCCGCCCAGCTGCTCGAGCTGGGCCAGATGGCGGCGCCGGCCGGCGAACTGGCGGTGGTGGTGATCGGCACCGGCCTGCGCCGCTACGCGCTGGTGGTCGACGCCATCCGCGGCGAGCAAAGCCTGGCGGTGCAGCCGATCGACCAGGTGTTCGGCAAGCTGCGCGACATCGCCTCGGCCGCCCTGCTCGACGACGGCGCGCCGGTGCTGATCCTCGACGTCGCCGACCTGCTGCTGTCGATCGACAAGCTGCTGCGCGACGGCGCCCTGCACCAGCTCGGCGCCCCGGACGAGCAGACCGCGCGCCAGCGCAAGCGCATCCTGGTGGTCGACGATTCGCTCACCGTGCGCGAGATGGAGCGCAAGCTGCTGCTCGGGCGCGGCTACCAGGTCGACGTCGCCATCGACGGCATCGACGGCTGGAACATGCTGCGCAGCGGCGCCTACGACCTGCTCGTCAGCGACGTCGACATGCCGCGCATGGACGGCGTCGAACTGGTCGCGCTGGTGCGCAAGGACCTGCACCTGCACAAACTGCCGGTGATGATCGTGTCGTACAAGGACCGTCCGGAAGACCGCGCGCGCGGCATGGACGCCGGCGCCGACTACTACCTGACCAAGGGCAGCTTCCACGACGAGACGCTGCTCGAGGCGGTGCTCGACCTCATCGGCGAGCCGGACCGATGAAGATCGGCATCGTCAACGATATGCCGATGGCGGCCGAGGCGCTGCGGCGCGCCGTCGCCGGCAGCCGCGAGCACGAGGTGCTGTGGGTGGCGCGCGGCGGCGCCGAGGCGGTGCGCCTGTGCGTCGGCCAGCGCCCCGACCTGGTGCTGATGGACCTGGTGATGCCGGATCTCGACGGCGTCGAAGCGACCCGCCAGATCATGCAGGCGACGCCGTGCGCGATCCTGATCGTCACCGCGCGCCCGCAGGACAATGTCAGTCTGGTGTTCCGCGCGCTCGGCGCCGGCGCGCTCGACGTCACCGCCACCCCGGTGCTGCTGGGCGGCCCGGCCGGCGACACCGGGCTGCTGGCGAAGATCAAGACCATCGGCAAGCTGATCCGGGTCAGCCTGGCCGAGCCGGTCGCGCCGCCGCCCGGCCCCGAACGCGCCGGCGACGTGCGCCACCTGCTGGCGATCGGCGCCTCGACCGGCGGGCCGGTGGCGATCGCCAAGGTGCTGGCCGGCTGGACGCCCGCGCCCGGTACCGCGATCGTCGTGGTGCAGCACATCGACGCCAATTTCGCCGGCCATTTCGCCAAATGGCTGGGCGAGCAGATCGCCATCCCGGTGCGCGTGATCGACGACGGCGACCCCCTCGAGGCCGGCGTGGTGCAGGTGGCGCGCACCAACGACCACCTGCGCCTCGATGCGCTCCGGCGCCTGCGCTACGACGCCCATCCGCTCGATTACGCCTACCGGCCGTCGGTCGACGTGTTCTTCGGCTGCGTCGCCCGGCACTGGCAGCAGGAGGCCACCGGCGTCCTCCTGACCGGCATGGGGCGCGACGGCGCCGCCGGCCTGCTGGCCATGCGCCAGGCCGGCCACTGCACCATCACCCAGGACCAGGCCAGCAGCGCTGTGTACGGAATGCCACGCGCGGCCGCAGAAATCGAGGCGGCCCAGCGTATCCTGTCAATAGATCACATCGGCCCTGCATTGCGCAGTAGAATTGGCGTCCGGCTGCTGTAAGCTGCGCGCATTATCCCGAAAACCAACCGAGTCTATGGCCGAAGTCCCTGTTCCACGTGCTCCCGATACGCCCGTCGCCACCCAGTTCAAGGTGCGCGTGCTGCTGATCGACGACCAGCTGATCATCGTCGAGGCGATCCGCCGCATGCTGGCCGACCAGGGCGACATCGAATTCCATTACGTCACCGACCCGGCCGCCGCAATCGCCACCGCGCACCTGCTGCAGCCGACCGTGATCCTGCAGGACCTGGTGATGCCGGGCGTCGACGGGCTCACGCTGATCCGCAGCTACCGCGACGACCCCAAGCTGAACCCGGTGCCGGTGATCGTGCTGTCGGCCAAGGAAGACCCGCAGCTCAAGGCCAACAGCTTCGCCGTCGGCGCCAACGATTACGTCGTCAAGCTGCCCGACCGGCTCGAACTGCTGGCGCGCATCCGCTATCACTCGACCGCCTTCATCGCGCGCCTGCAGCGCGACGAGGCCTTCGCCTTCCTGCGCGCCAGCCAGAAGAACCTGGCCGACGCCAACATCGAGCTGCAAAAGCTGGCCGCGCTCGACAGCCTGACCGGCATCGCCAACCGGCGCCGCTTCGACGAAGTCATGCGCGCCGAATGGCAGCGCGGCCAGCGCGACAAGAAGCCGCTCTCGCTGCTGATGTGCGACATCGACTGCTTCAAGGTCTACAACGACAGCTTCGGCCACCTGGCCGGCGACCTGTGCCTGAAAAAAGCGGCCGCCGTCCTCACCGAGCACCTGAAACGCCCGGCCGACGTGGTGGCGCGCTACGGCGGCGAGGAGTTCGCCATCGTGCTGCCCGACACCGACCCGGCCGGCGCCCTGCTGATCGCCAGCGCCTGCTGCGGCCACCTCGCCAGGCTGGCGATCGACAACCCGCGCGCGCCGCACGGCATCATCACCATGTCGATCGGCGTGGCCACGGTGGTGCCGTCGAAAGCCGGTTCGGCCGAGACGCTCATCGCGTCGGCCGACAAGGCCCTGTACCAAGCCAAGAACGACGGCCGCAACCAGGTGATGGTGGCGGCCAATCCACCAGAGGACATTTCATGACCACGCTCGACAACGTCACCGTCACGGCCAAGGCCAACATCTATTTCGACGGCAAATGCATCTCCCACTCGCTGCAGTGCGCCGACGGCAGCCGCAAGTCGGTGGGAGTGATCTTCCCCTCGACCCTGACCTTCAACACCGGCGCGCCGGAAACGATGGAAATCACCGGCGGGCGCTGCCGCGTGCGGCTGGCCGGCGCCAGCGAATGGCAGCAGTTCGAAGGCGGCCAGCAGTTTGAGGTTGGCGCCAACAGCGCGTTCGACATCGAAACGCTCGACACGCTCGACTACATCTGCCA
>JARXKM010000047.1:0-17540 GCA_030272785.1 Pseudomonadota bacterium | reverse complement strand
CCAGGCTGGGGTCAGACGAACACCGGCTCCGCCTCCAGCCTGACCCCATAGCGCGCGAACACATCATCCTCGATCGCGCGCGCCAGTGCCAGCACGTCCGGCCCGGTGGCGCCGCCGTTATTGACCAGCACCAGCGCCTGCTGCGGATACACCCCCGCCCTGCCCAGGCTGCGGCCTTTCCAGCCGCACTGGTCGATCAGCCAGCCGGCCGCCAGCTTCTCGCTGCCGTCCGCCTGCGCGTGATGCACCAGTCCCGGAAACGCCGCCAGCAAGTCGGCGCAGCGCGCGCCCGACACCACCGGGTTCTTGAAAAAACTGCCGGCATTGCCCACCAGTGCCGGATCGGGCAGCTTGCGCCGGCGGATCGCCACCACCGCCTCGCTGATCTGCACGGCGCTCGGCGCGCTCACGCCCGCCAGCGCCTGCGCCAGTTCGGCGTAGCGCAGGTTGGGCTGCCAGGCGCTCGGCAAGGCGAACGTCGCCTCGACGATCACCAGCGCGGCGCCGTGCGGATGCTTGAACACGCTGTCGCGGTACGCGAAGCGGCAGGCTGCCGCGTCCATGCTGCGCAAGGCGCCGCTGGCGATGTCGTACACCGTCACCGAATCGAGCACATCCTTCAGTTCGACGCCGTACGCGCCGATGTTCTGGATCGGCGCAGCGCCCACCGTACCGGGGATCAGCGACAGGTTTTCCAGCCCGCCGAGCCCTTGCGCCAGGGTCCACTGCACGAACCCGTGCCAGTGTTCGCCGGCCGCCGCGCGCACCAGCGTGTGCGCGCCGCGCTGGCCGAGCAGCGCGCGCCCCTTGATTGCCATCTGCAGCACGACGCCGTCGAAGTCGCCGGTGAACACGATATTGCTGCCGCCGCCGAGCAGCAGGCGCGGCATGCCGGCCAGCCGCGGATCGGCCAGAGCGGCGGCCAGCTCGGCCACGCTGGTGATCGGCACATGGCAGCGTGCGCGCGCGGCGATGCCGAACGTGTTGCACGCTTGAAGGGGATAATTGTGGGAAATGACGAGGTCTGGAGGCATGGCGGTGGCGTAGTTTCGACGATTATAAGTGGAAATATAGGCATTCCGATAAAAACCGAACGCGGAACCGGGCGCCCCCCCCGGTTGTCCGTTAAAATATCGTCATTCATAATCTGCACGCAAAAGGAATTTACCATGCCCTCGTTTGATGTCGTCTCCGAAGCAGACATGATCGAAGTGAAGAACGCGGTCGAGCAGTCGAACAAGGAAATCACTACCCGTTTCGATTTCAAGGGCAGCTCGGCCAAGGTCGAACAGAAGGACAACGAGCTGACCGCCTACGCCGACGCCGACTTCCAGCTCGAACAGGTGCGCGACGTCCTTACCACCAAGCTGGCCAAGCGCAAGGTGGACGTGCGTTTCCTCGAGCCGGGCAAGATCGAAAAAATCGGCGGCGACAAGGTCAAGCAGGTCATCAAGATCAAGAACGGCATCGAGTCCGACGACGCCAAGAAGATCGTGCGCGTCATCAAGGACAGCAAGATGAAGGTGCAGGCCAGCATCCAGGGCGAAGCGGTGCGCATCACCGGCGCCAAGCGCGACGACCTGCAGGCGGCCATGGCGATGCTGCGCAAGGATGTGCCGGACATGCCGCTCGAATTCAACAATTTCCGCGACTAACGCGACCGGGCCGGCGCCGACTGGTCCACGAAACCGGCACGAAACCGGGACAGACCCGGTTTTGCGAAACCGGGACAGACCCGGTTTTGACCCGGGCTGTCTCCACCGTCCCTGTTGCATCGCATGACACGGCGTGAATCCCCAGGGTGCTTAGGGTAGAATTGAGGATGCGCAAACTCGTCCGTTTTGGGCCGTGCTAAAGCAACTGTAAAACTCAGTAGGTAGTTTAAGGATAGCAATGAAACGTGTTGATGATTTCCGCCTGCGTCTGGGCAACAAGGAGTTCGTGCCGATCATGGTGGGCGGCATGGGCGTCGACATCTCGACCTCGGAGCTGGCGCTCGAAGCGTGCCGCCTGGGCGGCATCGGCCACATCTCCGACGCGATGGTGCAGGACGTCTCGGACCGCAAGTTCGATACCAGCTTCGTCAAGGAAAAGACCAAGACCTACAAGTTCAACATCAACAACATGGACAAGGCCGTGGTCCAGTTCGACCTGGCGCGCCTGGCCGAAGCGACGATGCTGCACGTGGGCAAAACCATGGAAGCGAAGCGCGGCGACGGCCTGATCTTCGTGAACTGCATGGAAAAACTGACCATGAATTCGCCGAAGGAAACCTTGCGCACGCGCCTGGTGGCCGCGCTCGACGCCGGCGTCGACGGCATCACCATGTCGGCCGGCCTGCACCTGGGCTCGTTCGCGCTGATCGCCGACCATCCGCGCTTTCGCGAAGCCTACCTGGGCATCATCGTCTCGTCGGTGCGCGCGCTGCAACTGTTCCTGCGCAAGGTCGCCAAGCTGAACCGTCCGCCCGACTACATCATCGTCGAAGGCCCGCTGGCCGGCGGCCACCTCGGCTTCGGCCTCGACTGGGCCGACTACGACCTGCATACCATCATGGACGAGGTGCACGCCTTCATGCGGGCGGAAAACCTGCAGATCCCGATCATCGCCGCCGGCGGCATCTTCACCGGCTCGGACGCCGTCAGCTTCCTCGAAAAGGGCGCCGGCGGCGTGCAGGTGGCGACCCGCTTCACCATGACGCACGAATGCGGCCTGCCCGACGACGTCAAGCAGGAGTACATCAAGGCCACCGAGGACGACATCATCGTCAACGGCATCTCGCCGACCGGCTATCCGATGCGCATGCTCAAGAGCACGCCGGCGATCGGCTCGGGCATCCGTCCCGGCTGCGAATCCTACGGCTACCTGCTCGACGCCACCGGCAACTGCTCGTACATCAACTCGTACAACCGCGAAGTGCTGGCCAACCCGGATGCGAAGACCATCGTGGTGATGGACAAGACCTGCCTGTGCACCCACATGCGCAACTTCAAGTGCTGGACCTGCGGCCACTACACCTACCGGCTCAAGGACACCACCCACAAGCTCGACGACGGCAGCTACCAGATCCTGTCGGCCGAACACGTGTTCAAGGACTACCAGTTCAGCACCGACAACCAGATCGCCCTGCCGGCGCGCGAGGACGTCGCCGTCGCCTGACGCACCTGCGCGTCGCCCACCGCCACGGCATGCCGTGGCTTTTTTTCGTCCCGCCTGCCCACGCACGCCCGCGCGAACTTGTCTGAACTAATCGGCGCGGCGCTTGTCAAACTTTTAATAACATCGCATCACGTGAAGGATGACATGCTCGCCAGCACCGCGGCCGCCGACGCCGCCTTCCTGCTCGACCCTGCCGGGGTCATCCTCACCTGGAGCCCCGTGTGCGCGGCGCTGCTCGGCGCGCACGACGTGGGCGACACCCTGGCCGGCCGGCTCAGCGCGGCCAGCGCGGTCGAGCTGGCACAGCTGTGGCCGTCGCTGGCCGCCGGCGACCTCACGCCGCGCCGCACGGTGCACTTCGTCCGCCACGACGGTGGCGTCGGCGAAGCGCAATTGTCGCTGTTTCCGCAAATCGCCGCCGACGGCACATTGACCGCCTGCGTTGCGCACCTGTGCGTCGAATCGGACATCTCCGAAAGCGCCATGATCGGCCGCATGCACCTGCGGGCGATCATCAATCTTTTGCCGGGCACGTTTTACGTCATACGCGCCGACGGATCGATGGTGCTGTGGAACACGACGGTGGAAAACGTCACCGGCCGCAGCAACGAAGAGATGCGCGCCTCGAACGCCATCGACATGTTCGATATCACCGAAAAGGGCATGATCGCCGAAAAAATCCGTCAAGTATTGGAGCGCGACGAGCAAGTGTTTGTCGAGGCGACGCTGTACAACACCGCCGGTGTCGGCACGCCGTACTTGCTGACCGGCGCGCGCATCGAATGCAAGGGCAAGTACTACGTCTGCGGCATGGGGCTCGACATTTCCCTGCGCCACCGCCAGGAACAGCAGTTGCGCCTGCGCGAGCGCGCCTTGCACGCGGCCAGCAACGGCATCCTCATCACCAGCTGCAACGGCGCCGACAATCTGATCGACTACGTCAATCCGGCGTTCGAGCGCATCACCGGCTACCTGCTCGACGAAGTGCGCGGGCGCGATGCGCGCTTCATGGCCGCGCCCGGCGGGCTCGACGCCGAAGCGCGTGCCACCTTGCGCCTGGCGATCGACCAGCGCCGCGAGGGGCACGTCACGTTTCGCAACCAGCGCAAGAGTGGCGAGCTGTTCTGGAACGACCTGACCATTACCCCGGTGGCTGACGAAAATGGCCGCGTCACCCATTTCATCGGTGTCATCAACGACGTCACCGCGCTCAGGCAGCGCACCGCCCGCCTCGAACACGAAGTCAACCACGATGCGCTGACCGGCCTGGCCAACCGCACCTTGCTGTGGGAGCGGCTCGACGAGGCCATCTTCACGGCCAAGCGCAACAAGTCGCTGGTGGCGACCTTGCTGATGGACCTGAACGGCTTCAAGCGGATCAACGACACCTTCGGCCACGAGGCCGGCGACGAGGTACTCACCGCCGTCGCCCGCCGCCTGCTGTCGTCGGTGCGCGACAGCGACACCGTGGCGCGCCTGTCGGGCGACGAATTCGTGCTCGTGCTGGTCGACCAGCCGTCGCTGCGCTTCACCTTGCGCATGGTCGACCGGCTGCGCCAGCGCCTGACGCGGCCGGTCATCTTCAACAACATCGAGATCCCCGTCAGCGCCGCCATCGGCATCAGCGTCTACCCGCACGACGGCGACAATGCCTTCGAACTGGTGCGCGCGGCCGACGTGGCGATGTACCATGCCAAGGCCAACGAGCAGAGCAACGCCAACTTCTTCTCGCCCGACATGAAGGCGACCGGCGAAGCCAAGCTGCGCCTGGAAGATGCGATGCGCGGCGCGATCGACAAGCACGAACTGTTCTTGGTGTTTCAGCCAAGCCTGTCCCTGCGGTCGGGCCGCGTCGCCGGATTCGAAGCGCTGCTGCGCTGGAACCATCCCGAGCAGGGGCTGCTGCTGCCGGCCGCCTTCCTCGCCGAGGCGGAAGAGAACGGCATGATCGTCGACTTCGGCGCGCTGGCGCTCGAGCATGCCTGCGCCTTCCTGCAGCGCCTCGCCGGCGCCGGCTTTGCCGACCTGCCGGTGTCGGTCAATGTGGCGCAGCGCGAGTATGCCCGCCCGGGCTATGTCGCGCACGTGGCGCAGGTGCTGGCGCGCTGCCGGCTGGCGCCGGCCAGCCTGGCGGTCGAATTGCGCGAAGAAGGGCTGGTGCGCAACCACCATGTCGGCGCCGAGGTGCTCGGCCAACTGAACGAGCTGGGCGTGCTGCGCAGCGTCGACGCGTTCGGCAACGGCCTGTCGGACCTGAACTTCCTGCAGCGCCTGCCGCTGACGCACGTCAAGCTGGCCCAGCTGGCGGTGCACCAGATTTCGTCGGTGCCGCGCAGCGGGGCGATGGCCAAGAGCCTGCTCGACATCGGCCACAACATGAACGTGACCGTCATCGCCGAAGGTGTCGAAACGCGCCAGCAGATGGACTTCCTCAAGACCAACGGCTGCGACCAGATGCAGGGGCTGTATTACCACGCACCGCTGAGCGCCGACGCGGCCGTGCAATTGCTGCGCCAGGCCGCCGGCGCGTGACGGCGCGCGTCGCCGCTGTCTTGCCCGCTGTCTTGCCCGCTGCCTTGCACGCCGGCGCGCCACCATCGCGCCACCATCGCGCAGCCCACCCCGCCGATCGTGCAGCCTGTCGCAATCGGCTGGCCGCGCCGCAGCGGCGGACGTAAAGTTACACTATCCCAACAGTGCTTGCGCGCGCAGACTGGATTTTTGCGACGCCCGGCGGTGCGAACAGTTACACTCGCCGGTGGCACAGACTTTTGACGCGCTTGACGCACTTGACGCGCTTGACGCGTTTGACGCATTGACGCAATTGACGCACACGGACCACCCATGCAAGCTCGGCGCACCACTCCGCAATCCATCACCGACCTCCTCGCCTGGCTGCATCGCCTGTTCGATGCGACCGCCACCTGGGTCAGCCAGCTGTCATGGTGGAAATTCTTCCTGTTCGCCGCCGTGGCGCTGATCGCCGGCAAGATCCTGCAGGAGGAGCTGTTCTCCGGCGGCGGCGACGAAATCGTCGTGCGCTCGAACAAAAAGCTGAGCAAGGAAGAGAGCAACATCCTCATCGACGACAGCGGCATCCGCTTCAATCCCCATCCCAAGACCAAGCGCGGCGCCGCCGTCGTGCCCGAGACGCCCGAGGCGCCCGAGACGCCCGAACCGCCGGCGCCGGTCGCGCCGGTCGCGCCGGTGGCCCCGAAGGCGCCGCCGGTGGCGCGCGCCGGCAGCAGCGACGAAGTGCACATTGCGCTGCCGCCGCAGATCGGCGAAGAGCTGTCGAACGCCATCGAGGCCGCCGTCGACGACGCCGCCGAGGCCAAGGTGTCGCGCTATCACAAGCAAGCCTCGACCTGGTTCAAGAGCTTCGTGTCGCTGCTGGTGCTGGCCCTGTTCGCCACCAAGGCGCTGGTCGGCGGCAAGAAGCGCGCCGAGGCGCAGACGCAGACCGCCAACGCCGCCGTCGAACGCGAATCGATGCAGCGCCAGCTGTCCGAGGCGAAGATGCAAATGATGCAGGCGCAAGTCGAGCCGCACTTCCTGTTCAACACGCTCGCCTCGGTCGAGTACCTGATCGAGACCGATCCGCCGCGCGCCTCGGCCATGCAGCGCAGCCTGATCCAGTACCTGCGCGCGGTGTTGCCGCAGATGCGCGACAACGTCGTCGTCACCAACCTCGGACGCGAAGTGGACATGGTCAAGGCCTACCTGAACCTGCTCAAGATGCGCATGGAGGAACGCCTGACGGTCGAGCTGCACATCCCCGAGCAGCTGCGCAGCGCCGCCTTCCCGCCGATGATGCTGCAGTCGATGGTGGAAAACGCCATCAAGCACGGCCTCGAGTGCAAGCCGGAGGGCGGCACCCTGAAGATCCTCGCCGAAGTGGCCGGCAACAAGCTGCGCGTCATCGTCGCCGACGACGGCGTCGGCTTCGGCGTGGTGCCCAGCGACGGCACCGGGCTGGGCCTGCCGACCATCCGCGAACGCCTCAAATTGCTGCACGGCGCGCAAGGCCAGCTGCACATCGCCGCCAATTCGCCCAGCGGCGTCATCGCCACCGTCGAAGTTCCGTATCAACTGTCGAAATAGAATCGACACAGCGATTGATTAAAGTGCCGATTCGTTGAATAATTGGCACCCATTCTCCTTCTGCCCCGACTATGCCAACCGCAATTATTGCCGACGACGAAAGACTGATGCGCGACCAGCTGCGTATGCGCCTGAACCAGGTGTGGCCCGAACTGGAGATCGTCGGCGAAGCCAAGAACGGCGAAGAGGCGGTCGAGCTGGTCGCCCAGCTCAAGCCGGACCTGACCTTTCTCGACATCCGCATGCCCGGCACCACCGGCATGGAAGCGGCGCGCCAGATCGGCAACCAGAGCAACATCGTGTTCGTCACCGCCTACGACCAGTACGCGGTCGAAGCGTTCGAGCGCGGCGCCGTCGATTACGTGCTCAAGCCGCCCGAGCCGGAGCGCCTGCAGGTGACGGTGGCGCGCCTGAAGGAGCGCCTCGGCAAGCCGAAGGAAGCGGTCAACGACAGCGTCACGCAGATGCTGTCGCAGCTGGCCGAAAAAATGGCGGCGCCCAAGCCGGCCTACCTGCAATGGATCCAGGCCTCGATCGGCCAGGACCTGCGCATGATTCCGGTCGAGGACATCCTGTTTTTCCGCTCCGACGAAAAATACACCTGTGTGCAGACCGAGCGTTTCGAGGCGCTGATCAGGAAGCCCGTGCGCGACTTGGCCGAAGAGCTCGACCCGGCGCTGTTCTGGCAGATCCACCGCGCCACCCTGGTCAACGTCAACGCCATCGAAGGCGTCACGCGCGACATCCGCGGCCGCCACCTGGTGCTCATCAAGGGCAAGCCGGACAAGCTCGAGGTCAGCCGCAGCTTCCTGCACCTGTTCAAGCAGATGTGATCGACCGCCGCATTGCGGCGCGCTGTGCCACGCACTTCACGCCCCTTGCGCGCCCGCAAACCGGCCCTCCCGCGCGCGCTTTAAGGTAGTCGCGGGCTTGCAGTCGCGAGCCATCGACGATGGGTGCGCAAATGAACCGATCCGCCAGCTCGCTGCTGATGCTCATGCTTGGCCTGGCCGGCGGCCTGGCACTGGCGCGCCGCCGCCCGACCGCGGCGCGCAAGCACGGCGACGACATCATCGCCCATGCCAGCGAAGCGATCATTTCCACCGACAACGCCAATATCATCGTGATGGCCAACCCGTCGGCGGCGGCCATGTTCGGCACCACCGTCGCCGCCATGCAGGGCAGCCCGCTGGGACGCTTCCTGACCCCCGAGCCGATCAGCGCCGACGGCCCGGCGGCCTACTTCGGCGACACCGGCCGGGTCGGCCGGCGCGCCACCGACTACGCCGTCAGCGGCATCCGCGCCGGCGGCCAAACGTTCCCGCTGGAAGGCTCGGTGTCGATGGTGCAAAAAGACGGCGCGCCGATCCACACCATCATCCTGCGCGACGTCACCGGCCGCCACGAGGTGCAGGAAAAACTGTCGCGCTCGCACGCACAGCTGCGCCAGCTGTCGGCCGCGCTGCAGACCATCCGCGAGGAGGAGCGCACCCACATCGCGCGCGAACTGCACGACGACCTCGGCCAGCTGCTCGCCTCGCTGCGGATGGACCTGGCGCTGCTGCAGCGGCACGGCGTCGGCAGCGGCAGCGACGGCGTGCGCCTGATCGAGGTGATGGAGCAAAACCTGCTCACCGCCATCACCTCGCTGCGCCGCATCGCCACCAACCTGCGCCCGCGCGCGCTCGACGAGGGCGGCCTGTTCTTCGCGCTGCAAGGCTTGCGCGACGATTTCGTCGAGCGCTACATGATCGCCTGCACGCTGTACGCCGACGAGGCCGAGCTGCGCCTCGACGACGCCGCCAGCACTGCCATCTTTCGCATCGTGCAGGAAGCGCTGACCAATATCGCCCGCCATGCGCAGGCATCGAACGTCACCATCATCCTGTACCGGGTTGACGGCGAAGTGCTGCTCACGGTGCGCGACGACGGCCGCGGCATCGCCGCCGCCGACATGGAAAAGGCCGAGTCGCTCGGCCTGGTGGGCATGCGCGAGCGGGTCTGGGCGATGGATGGCGAGATCACCATCAGCGCCGACGAGTCGCCCGGTACCCGCATCGACATCGTGCTGCCGTTACCAAAACGGCCGGCGCAGTGATGCCCTCGGCCGGATTATTTCAGCCGGCAGGTCAGCATCCAGAAGTATTCCAGGCGCACGATCTTGATCTCGCGCACCGACGACGCCAGCTTCTTGCGCAGCGCGCTGTCGGACGGATAGGTCTTCGGAATCTCGTAGCGCTCGCCATCGGGGGCGACGCGGATCTGGTAGGTGTTGCCTTCCATGTCGGTGCGCGCCACGGTCTCGCTGCTGCCCTCGACATACGCCTCGTCGAGCAGCACCACCAGGATGTCGCCGACCTTGCTGCGCAAGTGGGCCAGGAATTTCTCCTGCAGCTCGCGCGCGACGTGCGACCACCACAGGCCGATGAACACGGCGGTGAAGCTGCCCAGGTCGTCGGGCAGGTGCCAGGCGTCGGCGACGCGCAGCTGCACCTTGTCGGCCGGCAGGTCGCGCAGTTGCGCGATCGCGATCATTTCCGGGTTGATGTCGGTGGCCACCACCGAGTGCGCGCTGGCGGCGATCACGCCGGTCCAGTAGCCGGTGCCGCAGGCCAGTTCGAGCACCGCGTGGCCGCGCACGACCTCGGCCACGTGCGCGTGCATGGCGGCCAGGTCGGACTGCAGCTCGGGTTTGTCGTAGACCCGGTCGTGAAGGGAGGCGCTCTTGGCGTAAAACTGTGCGGATTGTTCGGTAATCATGGTTTTCTTAGTGGTACGTGGTTCTGATGATGCGTTACAGCTCGTAGGTTTCCTTCGCCCCGCTCATGGCCGACTCGACCATCTTGCGGTTCAGCGTCGGCGCCAGCAGCTCGATGAAGGTGTAGATGTAACTGCGCAGGTAGGCGCCCTGCTTGACCGCCACGCGCGACACGTTCATGCCGAACAGGTGGCCGACCGGAATCGCCCGCAGCGCCTTGTCGCGCTCGGCGTCGAACGCCATGCCCGCTATGATACCAATCCCCATGCCAAGTTCCACATAAGTCTTGATGACGTCGGCGTCGATCGCCTCGAGCAGCACGTCCGGCTTGAGGCCGCGCAGACCGAATGCATGGTCGATCTTGTTGCGACCGGCGAACGCGGTGTCGTAGGTAATCAGCGGATAGGTGGCGATTTCCTCGAGCGAGACGTTCTTCGACTTGAGCAGCGGATGGTCGGGCGGCACCACCACCACGTGCTCCCACTGGTAACATGGCAGGGTGATCAGGCCGTCGATGGCGGCGATCGATTCGGTGGCGATGGCCAGGTCGGCCTGGTCGCCCTTGACCATCTCGGCGATCTGGCGCGGGTTGCCTTGCAATAGCGACAAGCGCACCTTCGGATATTTCAGCATGAACGCCTGCACCACCCGCGGCAGGATGTAGCGCGCCTGGGTGTGGGTGGTGGCGATGGTGAAGCTGCCGCTGTCCTGCGCCGCGTATTCCTTGCCGATGCGCTTGAGGCTGTCGATCTCCTGCATGATCAGTTCGACCGAGCCGAGCACCAGGCGGCCGGGCTCGGTGAGGCCGCGGATGCGCTTGCCGTGACGTGTAAAAATGTCAACGCCGAGCTCTTCTTCCAGTTCGATGATGGCCTTGGACACGCCCGGCTGCGACGTAAACAACGCCTTGGCCGCGTCCGTCAGGTTGTAGTTCTGGCGTACCGCTTCGCGCACGAAGCGCAGTTGGTGGAGGTTCATCGCTGTCTTTTGGGATTCGGTGGTTTATGCTGCATCCATGCTACTTGCATGCTGCTTGCATGCTGCTAACGCATTTTATAAGAATGCATATGCCGCATACGAATATAAGCAAATAAATACTCAGTAGTTTGGAATAAAGGCAGAGTTTATTACTATTGGGGCTAGTTTGGGGGGAGTGCAACGCCTCCCGCCGCCGCACCACGCAATTTAGGATCGAACCATGTATCGTTATGACCAGTATGACCACCTGATCGTGCGCGAGCGCATCGCCCAGTACCGCGACCAGGTGCAGCGCCGCCTCAACGACGAACTGACCGAAGCCGAATTCGTCCCGCTGCGCCTGCAAAACGGCCTCTACATGCAGCGCCACGCCTACATGCTGCGCATCGCCGTGCCGTACGGCCTGCTGTCCTCCGCCCAAATGCGCATGTTCGGCCACATCGCCCGCAAGTACGACCGCGGCTACGGCCACTTCACGACGCGCCAGAACATCCAGTTCAACTGGGTCGAACTGGAACAGACGCCCGACATCCTCGCCGACCTGGCCTCGGTCGAGATGCACGCCATCCAGACATCCGGCAACTGCATCCGCAACACCACCTCCGATCCGTTCGCCGGCGTCGCCCACGATGAAATCATCGATCCGCGCCCGTTCTGCGAAGTGCTGCGCCAGTGGAGCACCTTCCACCCCGAGTTCATCGCCCTGCCGCGCAAGTTCAAGGTCGCCGTCAACGGCGCCGAACAGGACCGCGCGGCGATCGCCGTGCACGACATCGGCCTGACCGTGGTGCGCAACGCGGCCGGCGAAATCGGCTTCAAGTTCATGGCCGGCGGCGGCATGGGCCGCACGCCCATCCTCGGCAGCGTGATCCGCGAATTCCTGCCGTGGCAGCACCTGCTCACCTACACCGAAGCGGTAATGCGCGTGTATAACCAGTACGGCCGGCGCGACAACAAGTACAAGGCACGCATCAAGATCCTGCTCAAGGCGCTCGGCGTCGAGGAATTCGCCCGCCAGGTCGAAGCCGAATGGGCCGACCTGAAGGACAATGCCGAGACGCTGACGGTCGAAGAGATGGCGCGCGTGAGCGCCTATTTCCAGCCGCCCGCCTACGAAACGCTGGCCGACGTCGACCCGGCCGCCGGCCACGAAGACAACAAGGCGTTCGCCAACTGGCTGCGCCGTAACATCATGGGACACCAGCGGCCCGGTTACGCCGCCGTCGTGCTGTCGCTCAAAAAGACCGGCGTACCGCCGGGCGACGCCACCGCCGCGCAGATCGACTTCATGGCCGACCTGGCCGACCGCTACAGCTTCGGCGAACTGCGCGTCACCCACGAGCAGAACATCGTGCTGGCCGACGTGCCGCAAGCGCGCCTGTACGCGCTGTGGCTCGAAGCGAAGGCGCACGGCCTGGCCACGCCGAACATCGGCCTGCTGACCGACATGATCTGCTGCCCGGGCGGCGACTTCTGCTCGCTGGCGAACGCCAAGTCGTTGCCGATCGCCGCCGCCATTGCCGAGCGCTTCGACAACCTCGACTTCCAGCACGACATCGGCGACATCGAACTGAACATCTCCGGCTGCATCAACGCCTGCGGCCACCACCACGTCGGCTCGATCGGCGTGCTTGGGGTCGACAAGGACGGCAGCGAGTGGTACCAGGTCTCGATCGGCGGCGCGCAAGGCAATGCGCCGGCCATCGGCAAGATCATCGGACCGTCGTTCTCGGCGCTGCAGATGCCCGAAGTGATCGACCGCCTGTTGCAGGTGTACGTGCGTGAACGGTTCGAGGACGAACGCTTCGTCGACACCGCCCAGCGGCTCGGCATCGCACCGTTCAAGGAACACGTCTACGCCACGCCGATCGTGGCCAACAACCTGGTTGGAGAAGACCATTATGCTTGAATCGCACAACCAGATCATCAAGGGCCGCGCGGTCGTCGCCGACGACTGGAGCGTGCTGCGCCTCGAAGAAGATGAGGCGGCCGACATCGCCGTCGTCCCCGAAGGCAAAATCATCGTCCCGCTGGCCACCTGGCTGGCGCAGCGCGAGCAGCTTGCCGCACGCGCCGAGATCGGCGTCTGGATCGGCGCCGACGAGCGTCCCGAAACGCTCAAGGGCGAGCTCGGCAAATTCGCCGTCGTCGCCGTCGACTTCCCGAAATTCACCGACGGCCGCGGTTACTCGATCGCCTACAACCTGCGCAAGCGGCTCGGCTACACGGGCGAGCTGCGCGCCATCGGCGACGTCCTGCGCGACCAGCTGTTCTCGATGCACCGGGTCGGCTTCGACGCCTACGCCACGCGGCCCGACCGCAGCATCGACGATGCCCTCAAGGGCCTGACCGTGTTCACCGAAACGTACCAGGCGTCGGTCGACCAGGACCTGCCACTGTACCGCCGCCATCCGCGCGATGTGCGCGTCGAGAGCAGCGACGTCGGCTACGGCATCTAAGGAGCGCGCATGAATGACCTCACCTCCCTGATCGCCGCTACGCAAGCGACGCTCGAGCGCATCGCGCGCGATTTTTCGCCGGCGGTATTCGCCTCCAGCCTGGCCGCCGAAGACATGGTGCTGACCGACCTGATCCTCAAAGCCGGCCTGCCGATCGGCATCTTCTCGCTCGACACCGGCCGCCTGCATCCCGAAACGCTCGCCGTCGTCGACGCCGTCAAGGCGCGCTACGACTACGCCATCGCGCTGTACCACCCGAATGCCCAGGCGGTCGACGCGTACGTCGCCGAGAACGGCCTGAATGCCTTCTACGACAGCGTCGAGATGCGCCGCGCCTGCTGCGGCATCCGCAAGGTCGAGCCGCTCGGCCGCGCGCTGGCCGGCAAGCGTGCCTGGGTCACCGGCCAGCGCCGCGCCCAGTCCACCACGCGCGCCGAACTGGCGGTCGAGGAAGACGACGCCGCGCACGGCATGACCAAGTTCAACCCGCTGGCCGACTGGTCCGAGCAGGACGTCTGGGACTACATCCGCGCCAACGACGTGCCGTACAACGCGCTGCACGACCAGGGCTTCCCGTCGATCGGCTGCGCCCCGTGCACCCGCGCCGTGCAGCCTGGCGAAGACGTGCGCGCCGGCCGCTGGTGGTGGGAAAATCCCGACTCCAAGGAATGCGGCCTGCACATGGTCGACGGCAAACTGATTCGAATTAAATCCGTGGCAGCATGAGCCACACGCCACACCACAAGGCACCGCCAATGAACACACTGTCCGACACCCTGCCCGCCCTTTCCGACGTGATGAACGCGCGCCACCTCGACGTGCTCGAATCCGAAGCGATCCACATCATGCGCGAAGTGGCGGCCGAATGCGCCAATCCGGCCCTGCTGTTCTCGGGCGGGAAAGATTCGGTGGTGCTGCTGCGCCTGGCCGAAAAGGCCTTCCGTCCGGGTAAATTCCCGTTCCCGCTGGTGCACATCGACACCGGCCACAATTTCGCCGAAGTGATCACCTTCCGCGACAAGCGCGCCGCCGAACTTGGCGAGCGCCTGATCGTCGGCAGTGTCGAAGAGTCGATCAAGCGCGGCACGGTACGGCTGCGCAATCCGGCCACCGACTCGCGCAACGCGGCGCAGGCGGTCACCCTGCTCGAGACGATCGCCGAATACAAGTTCGACGCCTGCATCGGCGGTGCGCGGCGCGACGAAGAAAAAGCGCGCGCCAAGGAACGCATCTTCTCGTTTCGCGACGAATTCGGCCAATGGGATCCGAAAGCCCAGCGCCCCGAGCTGTGGGACCTCTACAACACCCGCGTCCACCCGGGCGAGAACATGCGCGTGTTCCCGATTTCGAACTGGACCGAGCTCGATGTCTGGCTCTACATCCAGCGCGAGAAGCTCGAACTGCCGCCGATCTACTTCGCCCACGAGCGCCAGGTCATCCCGCGCAACGGCCTGCTGGTGCCGCTGACCGACCTGACGCCGGCGCGCGAAGGCGAGACCGTCGAAACGCAAGTGGTGCGTTTTCGCACCGTCGGCGACATCTCCTGCACCTGCCCGGTATCGTCCGACGCAGCGACCGTCGAGGCGATCATCGCCGAGACGGCCGTCACCCAAATCACCGAACGCGGCGCCACCCGGATGGACGACCAGACCTCCGAAGCGTCGATGGAAAAACGCAAGAAAGCAGGGTACTTCTGATGAACGCCATGACCAACACGCTCGTTAGCGAGCATCCGGACGCCGCCTCGGGCCTGCTGCGCTTCATCACCGCCGGCTCGGTGGACGACGGCAAGAGCACGTTGATCGGGCGATTGCTGTTCGACAGCAAAGGCATCTTCGCCGACCAGCTCGACGCCATGTCGCGTTCGAAGCACAAGCGCACGGTCGGCGACGCGGTCGATCTGTCGCTGCTCACCGACGGCCTCGAAGCGGAGCGCGAGCAGGGCATCACCATCGACGTCGCCTACCGCTACTTCGCCACGCCGAAGCGCAAGTTCATCATCGCCGACACGCCAGGCCACGAGCAGTACACGCGCAACATGGTGACCGGCGCCTCGACGGCCGACGCGGTCATCATCCTGGTCGACGTCTCGAAGGTCAAGCTGCGCGAAGACGGCGGCGTCGACCTGCTGATCCAGACCAAGCGCCACTCGACCATCGCGCACCTGCTCAAGATCGAGCACATCGTCGTTGCCGTCAACAAGATGGACCTGATCGGCTACGACCAGGCCATCTACGATCGCATCGTCAAGGCCTACCGCGAGTTCGCCGCCACCCTCGGCCTGAAGGACATCACGCCGATCCCGCTGTCGGCGCTGTCGGGCGACAATGTGGTGGCGACCAGCGAGAACATGGACTGGTACAAGGGGCCGACCCTGATCGAGCTGCTCGAATCGCTGTCGGTGTACGACGAATCGCACCACGCGCCGTTCCGCTTTCCGGTGCAGCTGGTGGCGCGCCACAACGGCCACGAAGCGAACGACTTCCGCGGCTACATGGGTCGCATCGAAGCGGGCAAGGTCAGCGTCGGCGACCAGTTGGTAGTGCAGCCGTCCGGCCAGCTCGCCACCGTCAAGGACATCCTCACGCTGGAAGGCTCGCACGCCTCGGCGGTGGTGGGGCAGTCGATCACCTTGCTGCTCAACGAGCACCTCGACATTTCGCGCGGCGACCTGCTGGCCAGCGCCGAGCGGCCGGCCACCTTGCTCAAGAACGTGGTGGCCGACGTCTGCTGGATGTCCGACGAGCCGCTCGATGTGCGCCGCAAGTACTGGATCAAGCACGGCACCCGGCAGAGCGCAGCCAAGGTGACCAAGGTCGACACCCTGCTCGACATCAACACCCAGCAGCGCCATCCGGCCGAAGGGCTCAAGCTGAACGACATCGCGCGCGTGGCGTTGACGGTGCAGCAGCCGTTGGCGGCGGATGCCTACGACGACATCCGCGCCACCGGCGCCTTCATCCTGATCGACGAAGTCACCCACCAGACGGTCGCCGCCGGCATGATCCGGCTCGACGCCTAGGAGCACCGATGGCCAAGTTCGGCAAAGTCTACCTGGTCGGCGCCGGTCCTGGTGCGCAGGACCTGATCACCGTGCGCGGCGCGCGGCTGCTGGCGCAGGCGGACGTCGTGCTGCACGATGCGCTGGTGACGGCCGAGATGCTCGAGTTGTGTCCGCAGGCGCTGAAGATCGCGGTCGGCAAGCGCTGCGGCAAGCTATCGACTGCGCAGGCCTTCATCAACAAGCAGCTGCTCGACTGCGCGGCCAAGTACGCCGTGGTAGTGCGGCTCAAGGGCGGCGACCCGATGCTGTTCGGCCGCGCCGACGAAGAACTGCGCGCGCTCGAAGCTGCCGGTGTCGAAGTCGACGTCGTCGCCGGCATCACCACGGCGCTGGCGGCGGCGGCGGCGGCCCGGCAGCCGCTGACCAAGCGCGGCGTCTCGCGCAGCGTCGCCTTCTTCACGTCCAGCACAGCGCCCGAGCATGCCGACCAGGTCAAGGTCCCCGACACCGACACGCTGGTGCAATACATGGGCGGACGCGAAGCGACGGCGACGGCGCAGCGCCTGCTCGCACAGGGCCGGCGGCCGGCCACGCCGGTGATCGTCATCGAAAACTGCAGCCGGCCCGACCAGCGCATCGTGCGCCTGACCTTGGCCACGCTCGCGCGCGGCTTGGGCGCCGCACACGGCCCGGTGCTGGTGATGCTGGGCGAAGCGCTGACGATGCGCGAGCACCAGGCCGCCGACAGCGACGACGGCGAGCAGCGCCAGTCCGCGTAACGCCAACCCGCTGGGGTCAGCTGAACGACAATCGGAAATTGCCCGGCTCAGTCCGCTTTTTTTGCTGGGGTCAGGTCTGACAATCGGACATTTTGCTGGGGTCAGGTCTGACAATCGGACAAAATCCTGGGGTCAGGTCTGACATTCGGACAAATTGCGACGAAATTCTGGGGACCGGGTCCGCCATCCGGATAAAATATTTCCTCATGCGTCCTCAAGATAGCATGCCTATGCTACCACCCCCGGCCGGCGTCGATAAATTGTCCGAATGTCAGACCTGACCCTGGCAAAATGTCCGA
>JARXKM010000366.1 GCA_030272785.1 Pseudomonadota bacterium | reverse complement strand
GCTTGAACTTCCAGCGCTGCGCGTATTCGCGGAAGGCGAAGTCGAACAGCTCGCGTCCGAGCACCGTTTCGCGCAACACGTTGAGCGCGGTGGCCGGCTTGGCGTAGGCGTTGTTGCCGAACTGGAGCAGCGACTCCGAGTTCGTCATGATCGGCACCTGGTTCTTGCTGCGCATGTAATCGACGATGGCGCGCGGCTCGCCGCGCGACTGCGGATAGTGCTCCTCCCACGCCTGCTCGGCGAGGTACTGCACGAAGGTGTTCAGGCCCTCGTCCATCCAGGTCCACTGGCGCTCGTCGGAGTTGACGATCATCGGGAAGTAGTTGTGGCCCACTTCATGGATGATCACGCCGATCAGGCCGTACTTGCTGCGCTTCGAATAGGTGATTTCGCCGGTTTTCTTGTCCTTGGTCGGGCGCGGGCCGTTAAACGAAATCATCGGGTATTCCATGCCGCCGACCGGGCCGTTGACCGAAATGGCCACTGGGTACGGATAGTCCAGCGCGTACTTGTTGTACTGCTCGACGGTGTGGATGATCGCCTGGGTCGAATACTTCTCCCACAACGGATTGCCCTCCTTCGGATAGAACGACATGGCCATCATGTTGGTGCCGTCTTTCTTGTAGCCCTGCGCATCCCAGATGAACTTGCGGCTCGTCGCGAAGGCGAAATCGCGCACGTTGCGGGCCTTGAAGTGCCACGTCTTGGAGGCGGTGCTGCGCGATTTTTCGGCCGTCTCGGCTTCAAGCTGGGTGACGATGACGACCGGCTTGCTGGCGGTGCGCGCCTGGCGCAGGCGCTCGCGCTGGGCGCTTGACAGCACTGCATCGGGGTTCTGCAGTTCGCCCGTGCTGGCCACGATATGGTCGGCCGGGACGGTCAGCGAGATGTCGTAGTCGCCGAATTCGAGCGTGAATTCGCCGGCGCCGAGGAACTGCTTGTGCTGCCAGCCGTAGACATCGTAGTAGGCGGCCATGCGCGGGAACCACTGGGCGATTTCGAACAGGTCGTTCTTGTCGGCGTCGTCGAAGCGCTCGTAGCCGGAGCGCCCGCCCAGCACCTTGGCGTCGTTGATCTTGTAATTCCACTCGACGCTGAAGACGAACTTCGCGCCCGGCTTGAGCGGCTGCGGCATATCGATGCGCATCATGGTCTTGTTGATCACGAACTTCAACGGCTGGCCGTCGGCGCCCTTGACCGACTTGATGTTGAAGCCGCCCTGGAAGGTGCGGCTTTCGAGGATCGCGCGCATGGCGTCGAAGCGCAAGCCGTCTTCCTCGTTGCGTCCCTTGGCCCACGCCTCGCGCGAGGGCACGGTGCTGGCGGTGCGGTTGTCCGAGGCCGGCGTGAACAGGTTCTGGTCGAGCTGCAGCCACAGGTAGCCCAGGCTGTCGGGCGAATTGTTGTGATACGTGACGGTTTCGGCGGCGCTGATGGCGCGGTTCGGCTCGTCGAGCGTGGCGCGGATCGTGTAGTCGGCGCGCTGCTGCCAGTAGGCGTGGCCGGGGGCGCCGGAGGCGGTGCGGATGGCGCCCGGGGTAGGCAGCAATTCGTCGAGCTGGCGGAACTTGTCGTCGAATGGTTCAGCCGCGAAAGCGGACATCGCGAGGCATACAGCGGCCAAGCCGATCGGCAAACGTATCATGGTTACCCTGCTTTGTATGAGATTTTGGGATAACTATTCTAATGGTACCTTCCAGTCAATGGTTCGCGGGAATTGTAAATAAGCTGAAACAATGCGCGTGGCAAGCAGTATCATGACGTGTCGACTGGAAAGGGAGACCGGCGCGGATGGATATTGAACTCAGGCCTACCGTATTAATCGTCGACAGCGCGACCGACAATCTGGCGCTGTTGAAGGAGCTGCTGCATGGCCGCTACCAGGTCAGGCTGGCCGGCAGCGGCGCCGACGCGCTGGCGCTGGCCGCGCTGGCGCCGCGCCCGGACTTGGCGCTGGTCGACGCCAGCCGGGCCGACCTGGACGCCGCCGCCGTGCTGCGCGAATTGCGCGGCGACGTCCTCAACGAGGAAATGGCGGTCATCTTCCTCACCGCCGACGGCGCACCGGCCGCGCAGCAGCGTGCCTTGCGCGACGGCGCCACCGACGTCATCGTCACCCCGGCCGACGGCGCGGCGCTGCTGGTGCGGGTGGCGCTGCACCTCGAGCTGAAGGCGCTGCGCGCGCTGCGGCGCGATGGCGAGCGCCAGATCGACCGGCTGGTGGCCGAGCGCAGCCGCGAGGCGGTGCGCATGCAGGACGCGACGATCCTGGCGATGGCCACGCTGGCCGAGTCGCGCGACCCCGGCGTCGGCGCGCACCTGCGGCGCACCCAGGGTTTTTTCACCGCGCTGGCGCGCGAGGTGCGCTTCCATGCGCGCTTCGCGGCGCAACTGAACGAGCAGACCATCGCCCTGATGACAAAGGCGGCGCCGCTGCACGATATCGGCAAGGTCGGCATACCGGACGCCATCCTGATGAAACCGGGCCGCCTGACGGCCGACGAATTGACCATCATGAAGCTGCACACCGTGCATGGCCGCGACGCCATCGCCGGCGTCGAAGCGGCGCTCGGCAGCAGCAACCCGCTGCTGCGCTACGCGCGCGAGATCACCTACTCGCACCAGGAAAAGTGGGATGGCAGCGGCTATCCGGAAGGGCTGCGGGGCGAGCGGATCCCGCTGGCGGCGCGCCTGATGGCGGTGGCCGACGTGTACGACGCGCTGATTTCGAAGCGCACCTACAAGCCGGCCTTCACCCACGAGACCGCGGTCGAACTGATCCGGCAGGGCCGCGGCGAGCACTTCGACCCCGACATCGTCGACGCGATGCTGGCCATCGAGGCGCAGTTTCGCGCCATCGCCGCCGAGTTTCCGGACGCTGAATAGGCGTCGAGGGCGGCCATGCTCAATGACCGGACGCGCAACAACGGCTACCTTGCCTTCGCCATCGGCATCTGCATCACTGTCTGGACCTGCTTCATCGTGGTCGACGCGCAGGATGCCCAGATCCGCAGCAATTTCGCGCGCGACACCGAGAAGGTGGCCACCGACACCAGCGCGCGGCTGCGCACCTATTTCGACATGCTGCTCAGCCTCAAGGGCCTGTTCGCCGTCACCGGCGAAGTCGACCGCGAGCAGTTTGCGCACTTCGTGCAGCAGCTGCGCCTGACCGAGCGCTATCCCGGCTTTCGCGCGATCCAGTTCGTGCGGGCGGTGCCGGCGGCCGACCTGGCCGCCTACGCGGCCGACGTGCGCACCCAGGCCGGCGCCGGCCGCAAGGGCGTGCCGCCGTTCGTGATCCATCCGAACCTGCCTGAAGGCGAGCACTTCGTGATCGAGTTCAACGAGCCGATGAAGGGCAACGAAAGCGCCTTCGGCCTCGACCTGGCCAAGCTGCCGGAGCATCGCGCCGCGGTGATCGAGGCGCGCGACAGCGGCGAGATCATCGCCACCGGGCGCGTCTTGCTGGTACAGGACGCCAGCGGCCATCCCGGCTTCGTCGCGCGTGCGCCGATCTACCGCCAGAACATGCCGCTCGATTCGGTCGAGCAGCGGCGCGCGGCGTTCATCGGCGTGGTGGCGATCGTGTTCCGCGTCGACGATCTGATGCACGAGGTGATCGAACAGTCGCTGCTGCGCCACATGGCGCTGCAGATCGTCGACAGCGGCGAAACGAACCTCGGCAAGCCGCTGCCGGCCAGCGCGGACAACGTCCTGTTCGACAGCCGCCAGCCCGGCACGCGCACCTTGACCAAGCGCGTGGCGCAGGGCGAGATCAACGTCGCCCAGCGGCGCTGGATGGTGCAATACAGCGCGCTGGCCGGCAGCCGCTACAGCCGCGACATCACGCCGCCGATCCTGATCGCCATCGCCGGCCTGGTGATCAGTTCCCTGATCGCCGCCCTGCTGGTCGCCTCGCGCCGCAGCCGCGCGCTGGCCGGGCAGCTGCGCGCCACGCTCGAGGAGCAGCGCGCCAGCCTGGACGAACTGGAACAGCAGAAGGCGCATGTCGAACTGGCGCATGGCGACCTGTCGTCGGTGCTGGTGACGCTCAAGCAGGCGCAGGCGAACCTGATCACGTCCGAGAAGCTCGCCTCGCTCGGCGCGCTGGTGGCCGGCATCGCGCACGAACTGAACACCCCGATCGGCAACAGCCTGCTGACCGCCACCGCGCTGGCCGACATGGTTAGCGAATTCGAGCGCAAATATGCCGACGGCGGCATCAAGCGTTCGGCGCTCGAGGCGCACATGGCCGACACCCGGCTGGCGTGCGGCATCATGGCCAGTTCGCTGAGCCGGGCGGCCGACCTGATCACCTCGTTCAAGCAGGTATCGGTCGACCAGACCAGCGACAAGCGGCGCCGCTTCGAACTGGGCGAGGTGGTGCGCGACACGGTGGCGACCTACGCGGCGCAGCTGCGGCGCGCCAACTGCCGCATCGACGTCAACATGCCGCCGCTGGTGCTCGATTCCTATCCTGGCGGGCTGGGACAGGTGCTGTCGAACCTGATCAACAACGCGCTGCTGCACGCCTTTGAGGCGCGCAGCAGCGCCCGGATCGTCAT
>JARXKM010000365.1 GCA_030272785.1 Pseudomonadota bacterium | reverse complement strand
CCGATCACGTTCTGGGTGAAGATCTGCAGCAGCAGTTCGCGCTCGCTGTCGTTGCTGTGGCCGTCGATGAGGATGCGCAGGCGGCGCAGTTCGTCGAGATTCTCGCCATGGCTCGGCAGGCGCCGGTTGACCAGTTCATAGTAGGTCTCGATGGTATCCTGGAAGGCGATGCCGGTGTCGCGCATGCGCTCGATCGCGCCGTAGATGTCGTCGGTGCCGAGCGCGATATGCTGGATGCCTTCGCCGTGGTACTGGTCGAGGTATTCGGCGATCTGCGACTTGTCGTCCGAGGACTCGTTGATCGGGATGCGGATTTTTCCGCAAGGCGAGGTCATCGCCTTCGATTTCAGGCCCGTCAGCTTGCCTTCGATGTCGAAGTAGCGCACTTCGCGGAAGTTGAACAGGTTCTCGTAGAACGCCGCCCATTCCTTCATGCGGCCGCGGTGCACGTTGTGGGTCAGGTGGTCGATGTAGGTCAGGCCGGTCCCGACCGGGTTGGCCACGGCGCCCTCGATGGCGACGAAGTCGACGTCGTAGATGCTGATGTCGCCGATCGCGCCGGCCGGCACGCCGCTGGCGGCGCCCTTGCCGCGCCAGCGGTCGACGAAGTACAGCAACGAGTCGCCGACGCCCTTGATGGCGGGGATGTTCAGTTCCATCGGGCCGTTCTTGTTGTCGAAGCCCCAGGCGCCCAGCTCGAGCGCGCGGCGGTAGGCCATGGCGGCGTCGTCGACGCGGATGGCGATCGCGCACACCGACGGGCCGTGCTGGCGCGCGAAGCGCTGGGCGAACGAGTCCGGCTCGGCGTTGATGAGGAAGTTGATCTCGCCCTGGCGGTACAAGGTGACGTCCTTGTGGCGATGGCGCGCGATGGCGGCAAAGCCCATCTGCACGAACAGCGCGCCCATCGCTTTCGGATCCGGCGCCGCGTATTCGACGAACTCGAAACCGTCGGTCCCCATCGGGTTTTCCCAGGGCTGAAATTGCATGTCTGTCTCCTCGATTTTTGTAGCGCACAGTATAGTCCGGAGGGTCCAGCATTAAATTTCAAACACTGCCCGGCGATGGGCAACATGCGCAATAAAATTGCGTAGAATGGCGGCATTCGGAGGGAATATGTCAAAAATTGAGCTTGATAAAACAGATCGCAAAATCCTCGCCATTTTGCAGGCGGACGGTCGCGCCTCCAACCAGGATGTCGCCGACCAGGTCAGCCTGTCGCCGTCGCCGTGCCTGCGGCGCATCAAGCGGCTCGAGGAAGCGGGCGTGATCCGCCAGTACGTGGCGCTGCTCGACCCGGCGCAGATCGGTCTCGGGCTGCTTGCCTATGTCAACGTGCGGCTCGAGAAGCACAGCGAAGGGGCCAACGCGGCCGGCGCCAGGCGCGCCTCGAGTTCGCCCCATGCGGACTTCGCGCTGTCGGTCGAGGACTGGCCCGAAGTGGTGGCCTGCTATGCGATGACGGGCGAGATGGACTACCTGCTGCGGGTCCACGTCGAGGACATGGAGCATTTTTCGCGCTTCATGATGAAGACCTTGCTGATCCATCCGTCGGTGGCCGACGTCAAGTCGAGCTTCGCGCTGCAGCGCATCAAGGATACGACCGCGCTGCCGATCATGTGAGCGGACAGCATGTAAGCGGACAGCATAGCGAGCGGCCCCGGCAGCGATGGCGAAATGGCGCTATGCTGGCGTTTTCCCTTTTGACAAACGAGCAACCATGAGCGTCTCGATCTGGCTTTCCTTCCTCGGCATCTCGCTCGTCACCGCGTTCAGCCCTGGCCCGGCGATCCTGCTGGCCATGTCGAACGCGGCCAGCCGCGGAGTGGGCAAGGCGTTGCTCAGTTCGGCCGGCAATGCGCTGGGCATCTTCCTGGTGTCGGGCGCGGCGATGATCGGCCTGGGCACGCTGCTGCGCACCTCGTTCATGCTGTTTACCGCGCTCAAGATTGTCGGCGCCGCCTACCTGGTCTATCTGGGCGTCAAGCAGTGGCGCGGCGCGGGCAAAGCGGCGCCGGCGACCGCCAGCCAGCCCGAGCCGGCGGCGGCGCCGAGCGCCAGCGCGGCGCAGCTGTTTCGCGACGGCTTGCTGGTCGCGCTGACCAACCCGAAAAGCATCATCTTCTTTACCGCGCTGTTCCCGCAATTCATCCAGCCAGGCGAAGCGATCCTGCCGCAGTTCTGCGTGCTCACCTTCACGTTCGTCGGCTGCGCCTTGCTGTCGCATACGACTTTCGTGCTGCTCGCGCGCGGCGCCGGCGCCCGGCTCAAGGCCGGCAAGCGCCTGCGCGTGCTGCAGCGCACGTCCGGGGCGCTGTTCATGTCGCTCGGCGTCGCCTTACTGGCCGTCAAGCGCGCCTGATCCGCGCCCGATCCGCCCACCCTTAGCGCTCGAACCACTTCACGGCGGCGCGGGTGTTCGCCTTGAGCGTGTAGTCGATGGTGGCGAACTGCTCCTGCAGCGCCTCCTGCAGCACCGTTCCCGGGCTAGCCGGCAGCAGGCGCAGGTGAGCGTCGGCCTCGCCGTAGTCGCGCTCGATCTGCATGCCGGCCTTTTTGGCGATGTGCATCATGGTCTGGTTCGACGACAGGCAATGCATGTACAGCGTATCGACATCGCAGTTGCGGCAGTGGATGGCAGCGCGCTCGAACAGCTTGGTGCCGATGCCCAGGCCGCGCGCCGACTTCGATACCGACACGCCGAATTCGGCCACGGTGTCCTTGTCGCGGTCCTTGTCGGTAAGCGCGTTCGGCGCCGCGTGCGGCTGCTTCGGCGCGAAGGCCAGGTGGCCCACCGCGACCAGCTTGAAGACGCGGTTGTAGACGCCGTAGACGGTGTCGCGTCCGAGGTCGATCTTGTTGACGTAGGCGGCCACCTGCTGGTCCGGCAGCACGGTACCGAAGCGCAGCAGGCGGTCGCTGTCGTCGAGGCCGATGAAGTGCTTGAGCATGCGGCGGCGGTCGCGCTCCTCGAGCTGCTTGACCAGCACCGCCGGGCGCGCTGGCTTGGCGCCCTTCGGTTTCAGCCAGCCACTGAAGGGATTCTGAAACAGTTTCGTGACCATCGCGGCCTCCTGCATTTTGTGCACTGCACCAATTTACCTATTGTAGCGTACTTCAGCGCCCGCTTTCGACGTCGGCGGCATCGGCGGCGACGGCGAACCGCACGCTCGGCGGCGCCGGCCATTGCGCCTGCGCGCTGAAGCGAAAGCCCGCCTTGCCGGCCTGCTTGGCCAGGTACATGGCCTGGTCGGCCTCGGCCAGCAGGGCGGACGCGCCGCGCGCCGCGCCGGGGCGGCCGTGCGCGCTGCTGATGCCGATGCTGGCCGAGATCGACACCGGCTTGCCGCCGGCGTCGACGATGCCGGCGATCTGGTCGAGCGTGAGCTGCGCCACCCGCGTGGCGCCCTCGCGCGAGCCGACTTCTTCGAGCAGGATCACGAACTCGTCGCCGCCCAGGCGCGCCAGCGCGTCTTCCTTGCGCAGCTTGGCGCGCACCCGCTGCGCCACCGCCTGCAGCACCAGGTCGCCGGTGCCGTGGCCGAAGGTGTCGTTGACCGCCTTGAAGCCGTCGAGGTCGAAAAACATCACCACCACCGTGGTGCCGCGCCGACCGGCGCGCACCAGCGCGTGTTCGAGCAGACGCGTCAGGTGGGCGTAGTTGGCCAGGCCGGTCAGGCCGTCGCGGTGAGCCAGCTGTTCCAGTTTGGCCGACTGCGCCTCCAGTTCGGCGGTGCGTTCGGCGACCCGCATTTCGAGCGTCTCGTTGGCCCCCTGCAGGCGCTGGTTGACCATGCCGATGATGCGGTAGCTGTGCACCAGCCGGCGCGCGCCGTACACCAGCAGCAGCAGCAGCACGCCGGAATAGGCGAACAGCCAGCTGCGGTACTGCTGGCCCTGCGACAGGACGTCGTCGAACTGCTTGTCGAATTCGCGGCCGAGCCGGTCGATCGCTTCGGTGGTGCCGGTCTTGGCGATGGCGATATCGATGGCCCGCTCGAGCGGCCGGTAACGCAGCACCGCGCGCGTATGGAGCAGCAGCAGATCGGCTTTTTCGCCGACCGCCGGCGAAAAGGCCGCCTTCTGGACCAGCATGGTGCCGAGCGTGGTTTCGATGCGCAGCGCCAGCGCATTGTCGGGCGCCAGGTTGTAGCGCAGGATATCGGTGAGCAGCGTATTGAGCGCGCCGTCGAGCGTGAGCACCGTGCGCGAGGGCACCAGCGCGCCTTCGATGCCGGTCAGGTCGGTCTTCAGGTCGGTGATCGCCGGCGGCAGGTAGACCAGCGCCGCGCGCAGCACCGCGTTGCCGCCCTTGAACTGCTCGACCAGGCGCTCCTTTTCCTTCAGCGCGGCGCTGAGCCGTTGGTAGGCTTGCGGCGCCGCCGCCCCGCGCGTCATGGCCAGCGCCTCGTACAGGCTGCTTTCGAGCTGGTGCATGCGCGGCAGCGGCGCGGCCAGCGCCCCGTAGCCGGTGTCGAGGCCGAGCCGCGAACGCAGGATGTTGGCGTTCCATTCGGCGTCGAGCTTTTCCAGTTCGCGCAGGTTGAGCATGACGCGGTTCTGGGCACCCAGGTCG
>JARXKM010000364.1 GCA_030272785.1 Pseudomonadota bacterium | reverse complement strand
GAGCGCGCGCGCCCTTCCGGGCCGAGGATCTGCTCGATGAATTCCTTGACCTCGCGACCGCGTTCGCCGATCAGGCCGACGACGATCACGTCGGCGGTGGTGTAGCGCGCGATCATCCCCAGCAGCACCGACTTGCCGACGCCGGTGCCGGCGAACAGGCCGAGGCGCTGGCCGCGGCCGACCGTGAGCATGGCATTGATGGCGCGCACGCCGACGTCGAGCGTTTCGGTGATCGGCGCGCGGTCGAGCGGATTGACCGGACGCGCGTTGATCGGCGCCATCTGGTCGGTGCCAAGCGGTCCGAGTCCGTCGAGCGGGCGGCCGGCGCCGTCGACCACGCGGCCGAGCAGCTTGATGCCGACCGGCAGATGGCGCGCGCGATCGCTCGGGCGCCGCCGCGGGTGCGCCACGCTGCCCGGGCGCGGCACCGAGGCCTCGACCGGGAACACGCGTGCGCCCGGCACGATGCCTTCGACGTCGCTTTGCGGCATCAGGAACAGGCGCTCGCCGTCGAAGCCGACCACTTCGGCTTCGACCCGGATGCCGTTGGCCATCGGGATGGTGCAGGCGCTGCCGACCGCCAGGCGCAGGCCGACGCATTCCATCACCAGCCCGGCGACGCGGGTGATGCGGCCCGACACATGCATCGGTTCGACGAAATCGACCAGCGCGTCGCAGTCGCGCAGATAGGCCTTCCAGCGCGCGGTGTGGCGGTCGCTTGCCGGTTTCATGGGCCGAGCCAGTCGACGTCCTTGCCCAGCGCGTGGGTCAGGCGTTCCCACCGCGCGCCGATCTGCGCGTCGATCTGGTTGGTGGCGGTGTCGACCTTGCAGCCGCCGCGCGCAACGGTGGGGTCGAGCACCACGCGCCAGCCGCCCTTTTCGAGTTCTTCGCCGATCGCGGTGCGCACGATCAGCGCGTCGTCGGGATTGAGCATCAGCACCGCCGGCTGCTGCAGCACCGGCAGGTATTCGATCGCCTCGCGCACCACCGGGATGACCAGTTCGGGACGGATCTCGAGCGCGTTGCGCAGCATGCTCTTGGCCAGGTGCAGCGCCAGTTCGAGCACGTCGGCGGCGATGGTTTCGTCGGCCGCGCTGAGGGCTTGGCCGAAGTCGAGCGCGATCGAACGCAGGTGTTCGAGTTCCTGCACCGCCTCGGCGCGACCGATCGCCAGGCCGTCGGCATAGCCGGCGACGTGACCGTCGTCGAAGCCGGTCAGGCGCGCCTGTTCGCGGATCGCGGCGATCTCCTCGTCGGACGGCCCGGTGGCGATCACCGGCGGCGGCGGGCGCGCCGCCACCACGCTCGGCCGGTCGTCGCCGAACGAGTTCATTTCCCAGCGCTGGTAGGCGCTTTGCTGCTCTTTGGGGGTATCAGACAAACGAGTCCTCACCTTTTCCGCCTAACACGATCTGGCCTTCGTCGGCAAGCCGGCGCACGATCTGCAGGATCTGCTTCTGCTGCGCCTCGACCTCGGACAGGCGCACCGGGCCTTTCGATTCGAGGTCCTCGCGCATCATCTCGCCGGCGCGCTGGCTCATGTTGCGGAAGATTTTTTCGCGCAGGTCCTGCGAGGCGCCCTTGAGCGCGATGATCAGCATTTCGGACTGCACTTCGCGCAGCAGCAGCTGGATGCCGCGGTCGTCGATGTCGATCACGTTATCGAACACGAACATCTCGTCCATGATCTTCTGCGCCATGTCGTTGTCGTAGTTCTTGATGTTGTCCATCACCGAGCCTTCCTGCTCGCCGCTCATGAAGTTGAGGATTTCGGCGGCCGCGCGCACCCCGCCGAGCGAGGACTTCTTGATGTTCTCGTTGCCCGACAACAGCTTGGTGAGCACGTCGTTCAGTTCGCGCAGCGCGGCCGGCTGCACGCCGTCGAGGGTGGCGATGCGCAGCACCACGTCGTTGCGCAAGCGGTCGGTGAAGTTGGCGAGGATTTCGCAAGCCTGGTCGCGCTCGAGGTGGACCAGGATGGTGGCGATGATCTGCGGGTGCTCGTTGCGGATCAGCTCCGACACCGACGACGCGTCCATCCACTTCAGGCTTTCGATGCCGGAAGCGTCCTTGCCGCCCAGGATGCGCGACAGCAGCACCGAGGCCTTGTCGTCGCCGAGCGCCTTGGTCAGCACCTGGCGGATGTATTCGTCGGAGTCGAGGCCGACGGTCGAATTGAGTTCGGTCTGGGCGCGGAACGCCTCGAGCACCGACACCACCTGTTCGTGCTGCACGCTTTTCATGGTGGCCATTGCCGCGCCCAGCTTGAGCACTTCGCGCGGGCCGAGAAAGCGCATTACTTCGGCCGCCTCGGTTTCGCCGATGGCGAGCATCAGGATGGCCGCCTTCTGGATGCCGTTATCATTCATTTGTACCTACCCATGCTTTGACGACGTTGGCGACGACGCGCGGATCTTCCGACGCGAGCTTTTTCGCCATGGTTAAATTTTCGCGGTAGCCCGAGACCTGTTGCGTCACTTCGGCCTGGTGCTCGATGCGTTCGGCTTCCTCCTCGACTTCCGCGGTGCTCGGCTTGACCGGCGCCGGCGGCAGTTCGGTGATCTGGTCGAACTTGCGCAGCACCGGGCGCAGCATCGGGCGCAGGATGCGGAAGTACAGGATCATCAGCACGATCGCGGCCAGCAGGTACTTGCCGTACTGACGCGCGATCTCCTGGATTTCCGGGTCGCGCCACCAGGCCAGCGCCACCGGTGCGTCGACCGGCTTGTCGACGCCGTCGAACGGTGCGTTGGTCACGTTGAGGGTGTCGCCACGCTCCTTGGAGTAGCCCATTGCTTCCTTGACCAGGTCATTGATCTGCGCCACTTCGGCGGCGCTGAGCGCCTTGATCGACACCTTGCCGGTCTTGGCGTCGACCAGCCGGCGGTAGTTGACCACCACGCCGACCGACAATCGTTTGACACCGCCCATCGGCTTTTGTTCGTAGCGCACCGTCTTGTCGACTTCGTAGTTGGTGGTGCTGTCCTTGCGGCTGGCGCCGGCGGCGCCGGCGCCGCCCGCGGCCGCCGGCGCGCCGCCGGCGATCGGCGCGGTGGCCACGCCGGGCGGCTGGTTCGACAGCGCGCCCGGCACGCCGCTGGCGGTCGAACCGGGCGCACCGGCCTCGGACGACTGCTGGCTGCGGATCGCCGAGGCGGCCGGCGGCGAATTCGGCTTGTACATTTCGGCGGCGGTGTCGACCTGCGCGAAGTCGACGTCGGCGGTCGCCTCGGCGCGCACATTGCCCTGGCCGACCAGCGGGATGATCAGCGACTCGACCTGCTTGACGATGCTTTGCTGGAGCTGGGCGACGTATTTGAGCTGGTTCGGGTCGAGGTTCTTGGCGCCGGCCGGCTTGGAGGTGTCCGACAGCAGGTTGCCGGCCTGGTCGACCACGGTGACGTTCGAGGGCGGCAGTTCCGGCACGCTCGAGGCGACCAGGTGGATGATGGCGCTGACCTGGCCGGCGTCGATGGTGCGCCCGGTCTGCAGGTTCAGCAGCACCGAGGCGGTGGGCTTTTGCTGGTCGCGCACGAACACCGACGGCTTGGGCAGCGCCAGGTGCACGCGCGCGGCGCTGACGGCCGCCAGCGACTGGATCGAGCGCGCCAGTTCGCCTTCCAGCGAGCGCTGGTAATTGACTTGTTCGAGGAACTGCGACACGCCCAGCTTCTGGTTTTCCATCAGCTCGAAGCCGACATTGCCGCCCTTCGGCAGGCCCTGCGCGGCCAGCTTGAGGCGCACGTCGTGGACCTGGTTGGCCGGCACCAGGATGGCGGTGCCGCCTTCGGAGAACTTGTACTTGATCGCCATCTGATCGAGCGAGGCGGTGATGGCGCCGCCGTCGCGGTCGGTGTAGTTCGAGAACAGCACGCGGTACTCCGGCTGCTGGCTCCACATCCACACCGCCACCATGATGGCCAGCACGACCGCCGCACCGACGCCCAGCAGAATGTTGCGTCCAAACGAAGTCTGGAGGAACGATTGCTGGTTCGGGATGCTGTTGAGGTCTTCCGCTGCTGCTGCCATGGTGGTTTCCGAGAGCGACGCGCCCAATGTGTGAATATTTCCCACGCCTCGGACAAGGAATGGGGCTTAACCACAATTATGGCGGGGCGCGGCCCGAATCAATCGCTGAAACAGAGCGTGGTTTGGCATCCTGCTCGACCGAAAATGCCGCGCGCCCGCTGCTATTCTGTCAGCTTGAGTCCGTTTGTACGCACATTGTACTCGCGTGGACCGGCATACCAGGAGGCAAAATGAATGTAGGCGCAATAGACGGCGGGCGCATCGAGGCGATGATCGCCCAATTGAAGGCGGCGGCGACCAAGCCGACCGGCGAGGCGACGGCGCCGGTCGGCCTCGGCGAGGCGCCGGCGGCCAAAGTCAACTTCTCGGACGCGCTCAAAGCGTCGCTCGAACAGGTCAGCAGCAGCCAGATCAAGTCCGATGAGATGGGCAAGAGTTTCGCCATGGGCGACGACAAGGTGAGCTTGTCGGATGTGATGATCTCGATGCAGAAGGCGAACATCAACTTCCAGGCGACGGTGCAGGTGCGTAACAAGCTGGTGTCGGC